>NZ_AP022826.1:1658595-1990315 GCF_014466985.1 Nitrosophilus labii | reverse complement strand
AAAGGTGTGAAAAACAGTGAATATTTTAGGAATAGACCCAGGAAGCAGAAATTTAGGATACGCTATCGTAAAAATGGATAGAAACTCTCTTAGCCTCGTAGAAGCCGGACTTATCAAGATAAGGCCGGATGATTTACAGTATCAAATAAGCCAACTTATAGAGGGTTTAGATCTGGTTTTAAAAAATCACACTATTGACGAAGTAGCTATTGAAGATATATTTTATGCATACAATCCAAAAACAGTTTTGAAACTTGCCCAATTTAGAGGAGCTTTGAGTCTTAGAATTTTGCAAATTCACGGAAATTTTAGTGAATATACTCCTTTGCAGGTAAAAAAAGCTCTTACCGGAAAGGCAAAAGCAAAAAAAGAGCAGGTTGCTTTTATGGTAAAAAGAATTTTAGGTATAAAAAAAGAGATAAAACCTCTAGATATTACAGATGCTATGGCGGTTGCTATTGCACATTCGCAAAGAATAGGAAAAAACAACGTCAAACGAGATTGATAAATATAGGAAATAATTTGAATAGAAGTAAGAGTTTGGGACTTAAAGAGCTTATTGCCATTGCAGTAGGCGGTATGATTGGCGGAGGTATTTTTACTATATTAGGAATTTCCGTATCGATGATAGGTTTTTTAGCACCGTTTTCTATAGCTCTTGGCGGTGTAATAGCCCTTTTTGCCGCTTACTCTTATGTAAAGTTGGGCGTATATTATAAAGACGAGGGGGCTACCTACGCCTTTTTTAAACGAACTTTTTCAGATTCACATTTGGCGGCTTCCTTTATCGGATGGTATACCATATTTGGTTATATTAGTACACTTTCGCTATATGCTTATACCTTCTCCTCTTACTCTATTAGCGGATTTGAGTTTGCAAATAGCGAAATAGTTAGAAAAATTGTAGCGATAGCTATTATTTGGATATTTGCCGCTATCAATCTTTGGAGCGTAAGAGCGATGGGTAAGATAGAGGATCTTATGGTCTATATAAAGCTTATGGTACTACTTGTAATCTCTATCGTTTTAATATACTATAAAAAAGTAGATATGCAAACATTCTATCAGATGTTGTTGCAAGATTTTGAACATTCGAGATTTTTAGATATTTTAATAGTCGCTTCTATAACTTTTGTGGCGTATGAAGGTTTTCAACTGGTTATAAATGCTGTTAAAGAGATGGATGATCCCGATAAAAATATTCCAAGAGCGATTTACGGAGCGATTATACTAGTTGCATTTATCTATTTTATAATAGCTCTTGGTTCTATACTCTCAATTTCGATAGACGATTTAGTAAAAAATAAAGAGTATGCGTTGGCTTACGGCGCAAAAGAGATTTTAGGAGATATAGGTCAAAATCTTGTGATAGTAGGTGCAATTTTATCCACAAGTTCTGCCATTAGTGGAACGATGTTCGGTTCATCTAGACAGATGGCAAGAATTTCAGATGACGGATATATGCCTAAAATACTCTCTAGTAGAAGAGGAACTATTCCAAATTATGCAATTATTGTTATGGCTGCTACCGCATCTGTACTTATTTTAGTAGGCGGACTTAGAATAATTTTGGAGTTTGGAAGTATTACTTTTTTGTTAGTTTCTCTTTTGATGGCTATTGCGAACTTTAAAATTCGTTCATATACCGGCTCTTCAACTCTTTTTACTTTGATTGCGATTTTTGGTCTATTTGTAGGTTCTATACTGATATTGTGGTACGAATACATAACTAAACCGGAGCAGATGATTTTTATAACGGCTATTTATATTATATTAACTCTTTTTGCTTACGGATACTCTCTAATCGCTTCCAAAAGTAGTTAATCGCGTAAAAAAGTTTAATCTTGTTTTTGAATACACTCTTTAAAAAGGTATTTGTGATCCTCTGGAATCGCTTTAAAGACTTCAAGAGCCAACTCTCTTATCTCCCAAAGAGCCGATTTTGAGCTTCTAAGAGCCAAAAAGTTTTGAAGTGAACGAGCGTTAATAGTCCAGGTAAGCTCTGTTTTATAACATTCTGGAAGGCAGTATTTGGCAATATCGTTTGAGATTCCCTCTTTTAAAACTTTTTGTAGATTGTTTAGAGCTTTTATACTCATCTTATCTACCGTTTCGTTACCGGTTAAGACAAGATATTTTTTTACCCTTTCAAAATCGTTTTCTTCAAAAGGCTCCTCGTTTTTTAACTCTTTTAAGGTATATCTTGTAGATTTTACGCTCAAACTTGCCATTCTGTGGCGTGCCAACTCTTGTAAAAGGGCCCTAGATATACCTTGAATGTAAAAGGTATAAACCAGATGTTCCAAAGTTGATGCGTGTTTATATTTGTTTCCCACTCTATCGATAAGTTCTCTATCTTTTTCTCCACCATTATCACTTTTATCAAAACTTTGCCAGCAAGTCCTTATTGCATGAGCACAAACTTCTAATGAAGTATGGTGAAGTAGTGTAACTTTCATAAAAGTCCTTTATGATATAATTTAGATAATTATAGCAAAAAGGCTTGAGATGCCGGCAAAGTATATTCCAAATTATACCTATGAAGATTATAAAAAGTGGGAAGGTGATTGGGAGTTGATTGATGGAATAGCTATTGCAATGGCTCCAAGTCCAATAAGTGATCATCAAATAATTTTAGCTCAAATTACTAAAGAGATTGCAAACTCTTTAGATGAGTGTGAAGAGTGTTTTGTTTTGGTTGAAGAGGATTGGAAGATAGATGAGGAGAATGTTGTTAGACCAGATATTAGTGTAGTCTGTGGCGAAATTGGTGATTTTATACAAAAAGCACCGGAAATCATTGTAGAGATAGTAAGTCCAACTACTGCTTATAAAGATGAAAATATAAAATTTGAAATATATGAAAAAGAGAAGGTTAAATTCTATATATTGGTGTATCCAAAAGATTTTAAAGCAAAAATTTTTAGATTAACTGGTAAAGAGTATGATAAATATGGAGATTTTTTTGACCAAAAGGCTATTTTGGATCTGGAGTGCAAAATTGAAATAGACTTTAAAAATGTATTTAGAAAATTAAAAAAACTAAGAAAGAAGATATAGCTTGAAGTGTACTGACAGGTTTCATCCAAGTATTGACGATTTTAGACACTCTTTTCACAGAGACAGAGACAGAATTATACACTGCTCCTCTTTTAGAAGATTGGAGTATAAAACTCAAGTTTTTATCAATTATGAGGGAGACTATTTTAGGACGAGACTTACACACTCTTTGGAAGTCAGTCAAATTGCAAGAACAATTGTTAGAGAGTTGGGTCTAAATGAAGCTTTAGCCGAATCTATTGCTTTGGCGCATGATTTGGGTCATACTCCATTTGGACATGTTGGAGGTGATGAACTTGACAGAGTTATAAAAGATGGATTTAGCGAAAACGGTTTTGAACACAATTTTCAAAGTTATAGAGTTGTTACAAAACTAGAAAAGAGATACAAAGATTTTGACGGACTAAATCTTACATTTGCCACATTGGAAGGTATTTTAAAACACTCTTATCCTTATAAAAAATCGTTTTTGACAGAATGGTTTGAAGAGACGTTTGAACTTGACAAACACCCTTCATTAGAAGCTATGGTCGTTGATAAAGCAGATGAGATAGCTTATATAAGTCACGATATAGATGACGGGGTAAAGTATAATTTAATAGATTTTGAAACACTAAAAGAGAGTTCGTTGGTAAATGAGGTTATAAAAGAGGTAAAAAAAGATGGTTTAAGTGAAGAAGATAAACTTTTTAGATATAGATTCTCTTCACTTTTGATAGCAAAACTTGTTATCTCTTTGATAGAAGAGTCTAAAAAAAACGGCATTGAAAATAGAAGAATTCTTTGCAAAACTATCCCGGCATCCGAAAAATTACCGATAAATTACGGTACCGAACTAAATAAGGAGATAAAAGAGTTAAAAAAGATTTTGCATCAAAGACTATATAAACATCCAAAAATCTTAAGAAAAATGTATGCTGGAAAAAACTGTATCCAAAATCTTTTTTACGCTTTTACTAAAGAGCCTAGACTTATGCCAGAAGAGTTTTATAAAAGATGCGAAAATGAAAAAGTTTACAGAGTGGCCGCAGATTTTATAGCTGGAATGAGCGACAGATACGCTATGAAAATGTATCATGAGATATACGGGATCACTCTATAAATCTCAACTTTAAAAGAGTCTCTTTTAGCTCCTCTACACTTTTGATTGCCTCTTTGTAGTCGCTAAATCCCCAATTAATTTTTATAAATCCTATTCCAGCAGCATTTGCGGCTTCTTCATCTGTTCTTCCATCTCCTATTAAAATAATTTCATCTTTTTTACAGTTAAAATAATTAATGATTTTTAAGATCATATCAGGAGCAGGTTTTGGATGAGCTACTTCGTCCGCACAGACGATTATCTCGAAATATCCATCAAGTCCTAAATGTTTAAGTATCTCAAAAGCAGAGGTTCTATATGCATTTGTAGCAAGAGAGAGTCTAAAATAGTCTTTAATCTCATCCAAAAGTTCTTTTATACCTGTAAAAAGCATAACTTCATTTTGGTGGTTTTTTGTGTAATACTCTCTAAACCACTCAATCTGTTCTTTGGTATATTCATTTGCGTTATAAAAAAATTTTGGCTTATCTAGATATGGATCGTTTACTGCTTCAATGATCACTTTTTTTGGAAGAGGCTCTAACCCTATCTTTTTTCTTACGTAATTTATAGAGTTTGAAATAATCAAAGAGCTATCTATTAAAGTTCCATCCATATCAAAGATTAAATATTTTATCATTTAAAATTCCTATTTAGTTATTGGACATTAGATAAATTGGAATTAGGAAATAGTAATAAGTATTAAATTTTCTATAATAGTTTTTAAATAGTTGGTCATTTGAAATTAAAGATTATTAACAAAAATTTAATAATTAAAAATACTAATTCCCAATTCCTAATACCCAATTTCTAATTTTTAATTTGGATAATATATCAAAAGATAGTATTATTTCAAAAAAAATTTGAGGAAAAAGATGCAAAATATTAGAAATATTGCGGTAATTGCACACGTTGATCACGGAAAAACCACTCTAGTTGACGAGCTTTTAAAACAATCAGGCACTATAGAGGCTCACAAAGAGTTGGCCGAGCGAGCTTTAGACAGTAATGAATTGGAAAAAGAGAGAGGTATTACGATCCTTTCAAAAAACACGGCTATTAGGTATAAAGATGTAAAAATAAATATCATAGACACCCCTGGACACGCCGATTTTGGTGGAGAGGTTGAACGTGTTTTAAAGATGGTTGATGGGGTTTTGCTTTTAGTTGATGCTGCAGAAGGGGTAATGCCTCAGACAAAATTTGTTGTAAAAAAAGCTATCTCTTTAGGATTAAAACCTATTTTGGTTATCAATAAGATAGATAAACCAGCAGCTGATCCAGAAAGGGTGGTTGATGAGGTTTTTGATCTTTTTGTAAATATGGATGCAAACGAAGATCAACTAGATTTTCCTATTCTTTATGCTGCAGCAAGAGAAGGTTACGCAAAATGGGATTTAGAAGATGAAAACATAGATTTAACTCCCCTTTTTGAAGCTATTATCAAATATGTTCCTAAGCCAGATGGAAGTCCGGACAATCCGGCTCAAGTTCAGGTTTTTACACTAGATTATGACAACTATGTGGGAAGGATAGGGATTGCTAGGATCTTTAATGGCCGAATAAAAAGAGGAGACAATCTACTGCTTGTTAAAGCCGACGGAGAAGAGACAAAAGGACGTATAACAAAACTTATAGGATTTTTGGGACTAAATAGAATGGAGATAGATGAAGCAGAAGCAGGAGACATTGTAGCTATTGCCGGATTTGATGCAATTGATGTTGGAGATAGTTTAGTTGATCCTGCCAATCCTTTGCCTCTTGATCCTTTACATATAGAAGAGCCTACTTTAAGCGTATTTTTTAGCGTAAACGACTCTCCTTTGGCAGGACTTGAAGGAAAGTTTGTAACCAGTAACAAACTAAAAGAGAGACTTGAAAAAGAGATGGAAACAAATATCGCGATGCGTCTTGAAGAAGTTGGCGAAGGTAAGTTTAAAGTCTCAGGGCGTGGCGAACTTCAGATAACCATTTTAGCCGAAAATATGAGAAGGGAAGGGTACGAATTTAGTCTTTCGCGTCCTGAAGTTATTATAAGAGAGGAAAATGGGGTAAGATTAGAGCCTTTTGAACTTTTAGTTATAGATGTACCTGATGATTATAGTGGAGCTGTTATAGAAAAGCTTGGACGAAGAAAAGCGGTTATGAGTTCTATGACTCCCATAGGAGACGGCTATACGAGAGTGGAGTTTGAGATACCGGCTCGTGGACTTATAGGTTTTAGAAGTGAATTTTTAACGGATACAAAGGGTGAAGGTGTTATGAACCACTCATTTTTAGATTTTAGACCTTTTGTTGGAGAGGTTGAACATAGAAAAAACGGAGCTTTGATATCTATGGAGAAAGGAAAGGCTCTAGCCTACTCACTTTTTAACCTTCAAGAAAGAGGCGTTTTGTTTATAGAGCCTGGAACTGAGGTTTACGTGGGGATGATTATAGGGGAGCATTCACGTCCAAATGATCTAGAAGTAAATCCTATAAAGGGAAAAAATCTAACAAACGTGAGAGCCAGTGGAAGTGATGAAGCTATAAAACTAACTCCTTCAAGAAAGATGAATCTAGAGCGTGCCCTTGAGTGGATTGAGGAGGATGAGCTAGTTGAAGTTACTCCAAAATCTATAAGACTTAGAAAAAGATATCTTGATCCTCATGTTAGAAAAAGGATGGCTAAACAGAAAAAATAGCTCTTTTTTTTAAAGCAGTTTTTTTCCGCTTTTTCAAAATAAATTTCAATAAACTTTTGGTATTATGCTCTTATATCTCAAAAAGGGTATAAGATGGAAATATTGATAGGGTTAGCCGTTGCTATTTTGTTTGCCATTTTGATGTATAACTTTTTAGTTAGTAGAAAAAATCAAGTAGATAATATATCTGCATCCGTAGATGCTTTGCTAAAAAAAAGATACGATCTGATACCAAATCTTGTAGCCTCCGTAAAAGAGTATATGGAGTATGAAAAAGATTTGCTTGAAAAGGTGACAAGACTAAGGTCAAAAGCACTAGATAGAAATTTAGACGAGATTCAAAAGATAGAGACTGATCAAGAGATCAGCAGACTTCTTGGAGATATATTCGTAGCGGTAGAGAACTACCCCGAGTTAAAAGCGGACAAAAATATTTTACATCTTCAACATACCCTTAATGAGATTGAAGAACAAATAAGTGCGGCAAGAAGAGCGTACAATCAAGCGGTGACTGATTTTAACAATGCGATAGAGATGTTTCCTACCAATATTTTGGCAAAATATATGGGATATAAAAGAAAAGCTCTGTTTCAAATAGATAAGAATCAAAGAAAAAGTGTTGACGTAAAAAATCTGTTTAAATCATGAACTCATTTTCATCTCTTTTAGATCTCTACTATAACGATTTAGATAAATATCTAGAAGTTTTTGAAGGAAGAAGAAAAAAAATTGCATTTAGATTAAAACTTTTTGCGCTATCTCTCTTTTTGGTCTCCTTACTCTTTATCTTCTACCTTATAAAGAGTAATAGTTCTATCGACTCTATTGTTGCAGTGGCTATTATAGCTTTGAGTCTATATTTTTTTATGCAGCGGCTAATGACGAAAAGTTATAAAAAAGAGTTTAAAGATAAGATTGTCAAAAAACTTATCTCACATATAGATAAAGAACTAAAATATACTCCAGATGGTGCTTTCCCTCAAAGTCTCTATATTCTCTCTTCCCTTTTTCCAAAAAGATTTGATAGATATAGAGGTAATGATCTAGTTGTTGGAAAAATTGAGGGAGTTTCTGTAATATTTTCGGATATTCATACGGAGTATAAAACAAAAGATTCAAAAGGAAAAATCCATTGGCACACAATTTTTAAAGGGCTCTTTTTTATGGCCGATTTCAATAAGAATTTTTATGGAAAAACTTTAATTTATCCAGATATTGCACAAAAATATATGGGTTTTGTCGGGCAGTTTTTCCAAGAGATTTTAAAAAAAGGAGAACTTAAGCTTGTAAAAATGGACAACCCCGCATTTGAAAAGAAGTTTGTGGTTTATAGCAGTGATCAGATAGAAGCTAGATATATACTTACACCAAATCTTATGGAAAAAATTGTTAAAATGAAAAAAACGTTAGATAAGAGTATATATATCTCGTTTGTAAATAACCATATTTTTATTGCAATCGAGGCGATAGAGAGTTTTGAGCCTTATATATTTCGATCACTTTATGATATAGGTCTTATCAAAGATTATATAAAAGTTTTGAGGTTTACCGTGGGATTGGTAGAAGAGCTTAATCTAAATAAAAAGTTATGGAGTAGATTATGAATAAAAAAGAGCTTTTTTTAAATATGATGCATTTTAGGCACGCTTGTAAAATATTTGACGAAACAAAAGTTATAAGCGATGAAGATTTAGACTATCTCCTTGAAGCTTTTAGATTGAGTCCAAGCTCATTTGGAATGGAACCATGGCGACTTTTGGTTATTACTGACAAAAAGATAAAAAAAGATTTAAAACCTCTATGTTGGAATCAAAATCAGATAACTACCTGTAGCCATTTGATCGTTATAAAGATAGATAAAAAGAGCGTTTTAGATGATGAGTATATAAAAAAGATGTTTGCTAGAAGAGGATTGAGCGAAGATTCTACGAAAGCGTATATAAAAAGATACAAAGAGTTTTTAAAAAAACAGGATATCTCTTGTTGGTGTAAAAAGCAGTGTTATATAGCGGCCGCAAATATGATGAGTGCTGCTGCTTTTATCGGGATCGATAGCTGTCCTATTGAAGGATTTGATAAAGAAGAGGTAGAAAGATATTTTGAACTAGACACCCAAAAAGAAGAGATAGCGCTGATTTTAACTTTTGGATATAGATTAAAACCGGCTTCCAAAAAACAAAGACTTTCCAAAAATGAGTTCGTAACGTTCTTAAAAGGAGAATAGATGAGAAAAATTTTACTCTTTTTGATTGTTTTTAACTACTCTTTTGCGATTATCTCTATAGAGCCGAAAGATATAGGAGAAAATGAGCCTGGAGTAAGTGCAGATGGTGGTATCTCTTTGGAGATAAATAGGGGTAATACAGATACTACCTCTACTAGTATATCGGCAAGAGTCCAAAAAGACGATATAGATTCGTTAATCTACGCTATTGTCAATTATGAGTATGGAGAGAGCAAAGGAGAAAAAAACAAAGATAGAGCATTTTTACATATTCGAAAATTGATTGAGATTGATAATGATAATGTATGGGAAATTTTTGGACAGATTCAAAGAGACGATTTTAAAGATCAAAGATTTAGAGCTCTTTTGGGAGTTGGAGAGAGATATAGATTTTATAACGTTAACGGTAAAGCTTATATAGGAATAGGTGCTTTTTATGAGAAAGAAGAGATAAGAGATGAAGGTAGCTATAACTATTTTAGAGGAAATATCTATGTTAGTTTTAAAAAAAGATTTAATGAAAATGTAAAAATGGCTTTTATATCATATTATCAACCAAGAGTTGACAAATTTAGCGATTATGAGAGTATTAGCTCTTTAGAGTTTAGCGTAAAATTGACAGATAAGCTAAGTTTATTGATACTTAGTAAATATAGTTATGATTCTAAACCGCCAAAAGATATAAAAGAGTACGATTTTACTCAAAAGATGGGTATAAGTTATGAGTTTTAAATATTGGCAATCAAACTAAAATAGTAGGAGGTTAATATGAGTTTAGAAGAGAAAGTTTTAGAAAAGATGAAAGAGTTGGATAAACCTGTTAAGTCCGGAGATATAGCAAAAGAGTTAGGTGTTGACTCCAAAGAGGTTAGTAAAGCGATAAAAAAACTAAAAGAGGAAGGTAAGATAGAGTCGCCAAAAAGATGTTATTATCAACCAAAATAGGATTCAGGCAAAAGCCTGAATCTCTACTCCTCTTTGGCGATAGTAGAGACTGCGAAGAAGTAACCCGCTATTATAGCTACTATAGCAGCTAGAAGTAGGGCTATACTTTTTTTGATGACAAATAAGGCTATAACTCCGATAGCTATTAGAGCTAAAACGACTATCAAATATTTCATTATGACTCCTTTTGCGTTGGAACGCAATCTTTAGTGTTTGTAGTAGCTGGCTGGTATATTCCAACTAATCCTTTTACGCCAATGCTCATAACAATGTTATATAAAAATATCAAGAAAGCTACAAAAATCATAATTCCAAAAATCCCGGCCAATATCATATATGTGTTATACTCACCGTTAGTATAGATGGCACGTCTTAACATACCATCAATACCTGCCATACCCATAAAAGCACCCATTCCGATAGCGCCTATTAGATGTAGCCAAAAGTGCCAGTTTGCCAATTTTTGGCTGTAAAGTTTAGTTCCGTTTGTTAAAATAGGAAATAAAACGTAAATGGCACTATAGAGTGTCATAGTAAGACCAACCAATATAGCCACGTGAACATGCGTTCCTATAACCCATTGTGTATTGTGAAGGATTCTGTTCATACCCAAATCCGCTTGAATAATACCGGCTGGAACGGCTAGCATAAATCCTAATATACCTCCAAACAAAAACTTTAGTTCGTTACTCATTTTGAGCGGTCTAGCTCTATAGAGCGTTACTAGTGTAATAAAAACTGCGATACCTTGAGTTACAAGCTCAAAAGCGGTTACTATTTCGCCAGAGAGAACTTTTAGAGTGTTAGATTGTCCCTGATCCGACATAAGGTGATGCGACCAAACCGTCCAAGAGACGACCATTTCTACAAATAGTGCCGCTCTAGCGATATTTTGCATAAAGAGATCTTTTCCTGTTATAAGCATAGCTAAAAGATACCATGTTCCTGCTACAAAGATTAAAACAAGACCATCAGCTATTAGATCAAGCCCCCACCAAAAGATATTTTTGTATAAAAGTGCGTCAACCCAAGTATCTTTTAAATCAACTCCGAAAACCGAGCCTAAAAGATAGATTAAAATCAAAACTCCTGCTGAAGATATTACGATAGCGTTTAATCCCATATCGATTGTACCCCTTGAGATAGCAGCGATCGGTAGAGATACAAGATGCTCTTTTTTCCTTCTTCTAAAAAAGTTTAAAAGCCCTTCGATACCTAGAGCCGATTTTAAAAGCTCCATCGATGGCTGCTTTTCCCAACCTTCCGGAGTATAAAGAATAGTTTTAAAAACATTGTACGTATAAAGAAATGTTCCTATCATTATAAAGACTACACCTACTATATAGACTATTCCGCCGATAGTTGAAAACTGCTCGTAATCTACAGGTAAAGGCCAATACAAAGTGTACAACGGAGCGTAGCTAAACAAAAATCCGGCAAGCCACATTATAAAAGTTCCACCCGCAATCGTTTGCCATGATAGATTGGCAAGTTTGAGACTATATATAGGCTTTTTCATAAGATAGGGAACTAAAAATAAAAATGCGCCAAATACTATCATATATGAAGAACCGAATATTCCTACCATTGGGTGTACAGTCATAATAGAGAAAAAATGTTTTTCATCTATAAGAGGTATAGGTTTTATCTCATAAAGCCTCATTATCATACCTTCTAATGAGGCAAGTCCGTAATATAGTAGCCCAATAACAACAAATCTAAGAGCCATTTTTTGCATAGGGGTCATATTTTCGTGTTTTAACCCGCCTTCGTAACCATTTATAAGCGTCTGCATTAAACTCATATATCTCCTCCTTATTTCATCGCATACGGATCATTTTGTGAACAACCGATAACTTTGATAGCGTCTTGGACAATCATTTGTGATCCTTTTGGACCGGAGTATTCTGTTGATCTAATATAGTAAGTACCGTTTTTATGAAACTCCCACATAAGGTCGTTTCTGCTTCCGGGAACTACCTGCATCTGGGCAACCATCGAGTGGTTTTGTCTAAATATTCCAAATCCGTAAGTTAAATCTTCGCTAACCGCTTCAAAGATCACTTTTTTGCCGCATTCTACGATCATAGGTTTCTCTTCCAAAATGATTTTGTGATCTTTGTAGGTTATGTTATAAACTTTATGTGCCTTTAGATTGGCTCTATTTAGGTCTATAGGAACCCAAGGAACGGTATGATAAGTTAGGAAGTGTAAACCTGTACCTATAACGACCAAGATACCTATATATGTATAAAAAATAGACGGTTTTGGAGCTTTACTTTGTCCATTTTGTGTTATACGAATCGCAAACCATCCTATAAGTGAGATGGCTATAAGTGTGTAAATGGTATAAACCAACTTTAAGGTATCCAAGACAGCAACTGAATCTGCCATAATCTCTCCTTTCTTAGCTTAAAATATCGAAATAATTATAATAGATAAAAAAATAAAAAATTTGATAAGAATCAAAAATAAACAAAAAAACATTTATTAAATATATTAAAAATTGTATAAAAATTGAACAATTATATGTTATGATGGTTATATTTTGAACATTAGAAAATATTTATTATAAGAATAAATTATAAATTATTATTTTTCGTCTTTAATATAACAAGAAGACTAAGAAGAGCGATGAAAGATGCGTATAAAAAGATATACTTTCCATAAAAAATTCCCGCTAAGATACTTCCAATAAAACCTCCTAGACCAAAAGATATCCCACCAAAAAATTGTTGAGCTAACTTTTTGTTTTCATATATTTGAAATAAGTAAGCAATAGCCGCAGAATAGTATAGAGCAAAGCTAAAAGCGTGCAAAGATTGCGTAAAGTAGGCGATAAATATAGAGTCGGGATATAAAAAGAGTAAAAACCATCTTACCACTGCGCTAAATATTGAGATTTTGATGAGAAAAAGAAGATTTTTTCTCATAAGAGGTGTTTGAAAATAGAGCATAAATATTTCGCAAAGGACTCCAAAAGTCCAAAGATAACTTACTGTTTCATAACTTAAACCGTGTGAAGTTTCGTAAATGGTAAAAAAATTGTAAAATGGACCAAAACTTACCTGCATTAAAAAAGCGCTGATCCAAAAACGCCAGTGTAAAACAAGTGAAAAAGTGTTGTTTTTGTTAGAAGACTCTTTCATATCTTCTTCATATTCAGCGATTTTGTAACCAAAAAATGTTGTGAACAAGATTGTTATAAAAAGAAAATGTAAAGAGTAAGAGTGATTGTCCATAAATTTTGCTAGGACTAAGGCTATAATGATAAAACCTATAGAGCCGAAAAGTCTACTTTTGCCGTAATTTTCCTTACCTATTTTTTGCAAAGCTATGGTTTCAGCATAAGGCAGTATTAGAGCAAAACTTATGCCAAGCAAGATATTGGGAATTAAAAATAGATAAAAATTATTTATAGTTAAGTAAAACAATATTCCACTTATTAAAGAAAGAACTAAAGAGTAAAAAAATAGTTTTTTAGTTAAAAATAGATGTTTTAAAAAAAAGAAAGGGGTTATAAATCTCATCAATGGGCTCATTGCAAAAACAACGCCAATCTCAAAACTACTATAACCTTTTAACTCCAAAACTTTAGGCATATAGATAACATATACTCCTATAATAGAAAAGAAGAAGAAATAGAAAGCTGAAACGTTAAAAAAGAGGTATGAAAAACTATTTTTTGTCACTTTCATCCTCAGTTTTTATAGTAATAGTACCAGAAAGTAGATCATGCATAGTTTGTCTATCTTTTCTAAAAAATGCTATCATCACCCCTAAAATGGACAAGATGGATATTGGCATAAGAATATATCTAAGAGAAGATTGAAAAAAGTTAGGATTTTTTAAGTTTTTATTGACAACTTTTATCTCGTACGCTTTCATTCCGGGAGTTTGTCCTTTAATGCTCCATAAAGTAACGATAACGATAAAATGGGGGATTAAAATATATAACCATCCCGTTCCCATATGAGCTTTGAACTCTTCTCTGCTTCCCATAATAAGATATATCACTATATACATAATAGGCATTGTTATCATAAAAGTATCTGTTAAAAAAGCTTTCAGTCTATCTTTTATGCTAGCCGATATGATAGAGGGTTTTGTCTCCTCTTTCTTATGAGATACTTTTCCTTTTTTAATATCTCTCCACCTCATATTTCTATCCTGTTTTTTCCCTTTTCTTTTGCTATGTATAGCTTTTCGTCAGCCCTTTTTATAATGTCATAGATTGTTTTATCATCGGGATGAATTTCTGATAAACCTACACTTATAGTCACTTTTGCTTTCTTATCTCCAAGTTCAAATGTATGGCTGTTTATGGCATTTAATATTTTTTGTGCAATTTTGTATCCATCTGTTAATGAAAGTTTTTTTAATATTATTAAAAACTCTTCGCCACCGTATCTAATGAAAATATCATCTTCTCTTAAAACTTTTTTTACTATTTTTGACAACTCTTCTAAAATAAAATCTCCAAAGTCGTGTCCAAAAGTATCATTAATATGTTTAAAATTATCAATATCAAACATAATAACCAAAATATTTGATTTTTTTATTTTTATTTTTTCAAAAACGATTTTTCCATACTCGTCTAAAAATCTTCTGTTGAAAGCTTTTGTTAATGTGTCTATATATGCTTTGTTTTTATATTGCTCAATCTCTTGTGTAAGTAGATTTATATGTATTTCTAACTCTTTTACAGTTTCTATAATACTGTTTTGAAGTTTGCCAAATCTAATATTGTCTTTGGTTTTTGACGGGATAAGATTGGATTTTTTGGCTTTTATGAGTTCCGTAAGTTTTTGTAAAGCACTAACTTTTTTAAAAATCAATCTAATTATAAAAAATGTATATAAGAAAAAGAGCATAAAAATAGTTTGTATAATAAGAAAATTTTCATATAAAAAATGTTTTTGTAAGAAATCTCTCATCTTTTTTATATCATCACCAACTATAATATATCCAAACAGATTTTTTTTAAAATCTTCAAGTTTATATTTAGAGTAGATTAAATCGCGGCTCTGTTCTAATCCTTCTTCAATCTCTAGATTTGTAAAATCTATGTTGCTTATTATGAGAAAATTTTTTCTGATTTTCCCCTCTTTTTTCAGTTGAGTATAGATGTCGTCTCTTAACGATTTTTTCAGCAGTTCATTATTTAAAACTATTATTAAATCTTTAGCGTCAAGTTTTTTAAGATATTGTTTAAATGAAAATATATCTAATCCTACCGATACGCTGCCAAGTAGTTTGTCGTTATTTATTATAGGATAAGTGACTCTAAATCCTGGAAATGTTCGACAGACTAAAAAATGGCTTGAAGGTTGAAAAGATTTATTAACAGTATCTATATCTACCCTAACTTTAGAGACATCAAAATCATATTTTTGTAAATCCGAGAAGTTAACAAAAGAGTTTACCGGTCTTTTGAAAAAGTATATTTCGTAAATAAAATTCTCTTTTTTTAAAGATTTCCAAAGCGGCAGAACCAGGTTTATGATCTTCTCTCTATTGTCTGTTTTATACCCCTCTATAATTTGCGGATGTCTAGCCAAAGATTGTGCCAATGAAAAGAGAAATTTTGTCTTTTCATCTAATATTGCTTGAAGTTCTGATTTTCTATGATTGAATATATTTTTTTTTATAATATTTTCAGCTATTTTTATATTTCTTGTTTCTATAAAATATATTAATACTAACAAAACGGCAAAAATTATATACAAAGTTAGATATATTTTATGCCGAAATTTCAAACTAATTGCCTCTACTTCCGGGTTTAATAGGTTTACTGCCCTCTTTGCACATAGGACACTCATCCTCAGTATATATAGGGAAATTAAAATCTTCTAAAGCGAAAAAAGGCAAGTTTTTCGGTAGTTTACATTCATTTTTTCTATCTAAGTTAGAACCTACTCTTGTACAAATTCCTCTATTAGCTAAAGCGGCAAAACCTATTATCTGCGCACCTCTTTTTTCTACTTCCTGTGCCGCTTCCATAGCTGAGCCGCCTGTTGTAATGATATCTTCACATATAAGGATTTTTTCACCAGGAGAAACTTCAAAACCTCGTCGAAGAGTCATCTCTCCATCTTTTCTCTCAGTAAAAATAAATCTTACACCCAAAGCACGGGCTAATTCGTATCCGGCTAAAAGTCCTCCTATTGCAGGAGAACAAACGGTATCTACTTCAAGTGGATAATCTTTTATCTGTTTAGCTAGTTCTTGTGCTAGTTTTTCAGCTAATTTAGGATTTTCCAAAACTTTGGCGCTTTGTAGATAGTTTGGACTGTGTTTACCACTAGAGAGCAGAAAATGTCCCTCCAAAAGTGCACCGCTGTCTTTATATATTTTTTCGATATCAAGCATTTTTATCCTTTATATTGTTTGGATAGAAATATCAAGTTTTTAATCAAAACTTAAAAAACTTCGAAGTTTGCAAGCAAAGCAGTTTGCTTACTCAACCTTTGGCTTATTTAACCGAAAACTTGTTTCGCTTTACTCAGCTTAGTTTTCTCCAAGGTAACCTAGCTGTTCATATGCTCATCACTAAAATCCTTGATTTTAGGATTCGCATAAATTCGCAGCTTTTGCTAAGGTACGCAAGCAAAGCAATTTGCTTGCTCAGCCTTTGGCTGACCTTAGCTATACCTTCATAATCTCTTGCTCTTTAGCTTTAACAAGCTCATCCACTTTCTTTACGAATTCGTCTGTTATTTTTTGAACTTCTTCCAAAGCTTTTTTCTCTTCATCTTCTGTTATTACTTTATCTTTGAAAAGTTTTTTTATTTTATCGTTTGCGTCCCGTCTTACATTTCTTATGGCAATTTTTGCTTTTTCACCGAATTGTTTAGCTTTTTTCGATTCCTCTTTTCTTTGCTCCACAGTCATAGGAGGGAAAAATAGTTTTATCTGTTCTCCGTCGTTATTTGGGTTTACGCCAATATTCGCCTCTTGAATTGCTCTTTCTATCTCAGAAAGTAAAGATTTATCCCATGGAGATATTACAATTGTTGTAGCATCTGTAGCTACTACTGAAGCTGCCTGATTAAGTGGAGTTGGAGCACCATAGTAATCAACTTTAATATTTTCTACAACCGAAGTTGTTACACGTCCAGTTCTTAAAGTATTAAAGTCTTTTTTCATAACTTCAAGAGATTTTTGCATATGATCTCTAGCGTAATCGTATATTTCATTTAGTTTCATCTTTACTCCTTTTATGATTTTTTATTGTTAAACAGACAAAAGAGGTAGTAGTTTGTTTCTACTTAACTAAAATTTTGGTATTAATTTTACTATTTTTTACCTTTATAATCACTCTAACTCTATTTTTATTAAGTTTTATATTTAAAATTTCATCTACTATTCCATTTTTTACATCTACCCATCTCCAGCCATAGCCGCTAACGTAAAGTTGGGCTCTTTTGACATCTTCAAAAATCTTTACTTTTACCCTTTTAAGTATAGAGTCTTTAGGAAATTTTTTAGGTTCATACCAAATAGCGTTTAGATATTTTAGTTTCAATTTAGAGGCTATATCTACATTGCCCACCATAGCTACTCTATCAAGATCGAAAATATCGCTATATTCGTTTACAGCTCCGGCATTTTGATTTAAAATCGCCTCAAATCTAAAGCTTTTTATCACTTTTTTAACCCTATCGTCATACTCTCCGTAAGGATATGCGTAATATTTTGGCTTATAACCCAATCTTTTTTGAAAAATATCGATAGCTTTTTTCGTATCTTTTTTTATCTTTTCGTCGCTAAGGTGTGTTAGATGCGGATGAGAATGAGAGTGGAGACCTATTTCGCCATAATTTGAACAGTCGTTAATCTGTTCCCAGTTCATAAAATCTCCATATCTATTTTCACTTGGCTTTGTGGATACAAAAATAGTAAAAGGATAATCATACTCTTTGAAAATTTTAAGAGCGTTTTCATAAAAACTTTTATAACCGTCATCTATAGTTAAAACAACCCAATTATCCGGGATTTTTTTTCTGTTTTTTAAAGCTTTTACAAGTTTTTTTAGAGGAATCACTTCATACCCATTTTTTTTTAGATATTCAAACTCTCTTTTTAACTCTTTTATAGAAGTATTAGTAGAAGGATATCTGTCGTCACCAAACCTGTGATATACGAAAATGTGAGCGTCGGCTTTTAGAGTGATGAATGATGAGTGATGAGTGAAGGATAAAAGATAGAGGAAAAATAAGAGTAAAAACTTACTTTTCCTAAAACTCTCCAAAATTTATCCTAATTTGTAGTTGGTACACTCGGTACTTCTTCTGCCTTATTTTTTACCGGAACTTCAGGTATAGGTACTTTAGTTTTTGTCTCTATCTCATCTATAACTGATTTGTTATACTCTTTGTTGTACATATATCCTAAAGTTATAGTATTTATAACAAAGATAGCTCCTAGTGTAAAAGTTATTTTCGCTAAAAAACCTTGAGGTCCTTTGGCACCGAAAAGAGATTCATTGCTTCCGCTATATGCACCCAAACCTATAGAAGAGCTTTTTTGTAACAATATTACGATTGTTAAAACTATGGCTAGGATGATTTGAACTATAAAAAGAATCTGAATCATTAATTTACCCTCTAATGCGAAAAATTTAAGTCAATTATACCTAAATTATTTTATAATTTGGTTAAAAAGGAAGTTATGAAGCCGGTAAAAGAGTTTTCTAGATTTGCTAAAAGTTATCAAAAATATAAGATCATCCAAAAGAGAGTTGCTTCATATCTAGTCTCTAAAGTAGAGCAAAAACCTAAAAAAATTCTCGATTTAGGAGCAGGAAGCGGTGAAATTTACCGCAATATAGATTGGCAGTTTGATAGATTCATAGCTGCTGACAAATCTGAAAATATGTTAATACTTCACCCGGATAAAAATGTTAAAAAGATAGTTTGCGACTTTAATCAAAAAAGCTGTTTTGAGAAACTGAAAAGAGAGAAATTTGATTTTGTTTTTTCTTCTTCGGCTTTACAATGGAGCTCAAACCTGGATTTTACTCTTAAAGAGATCTCATCTTTTAAAAAACCGTGTGCATTTTCAATATTTACAGATAAAACATTTGAAACTATACATAAAATCGCCTCTTTAGATTCACCTATATATTCCTTGGAAGAGATTTTATATTCGATTAACAACTATTTTTTGATAAACTATGAGATTAAAAGATATCGCCTCTTTTTTGAGGATAAATATTTGATGTTTAGATATATCAAAAAAAGCGGTGTAAGTTCGGGTGAAAAGAGACTCTCATACAAAGAGACAAAAGAGCTCATAAGAAGATATCCACACTCTTATCTTGAGTTTGAAGTAGTGCTTATATGGACAAAATTATGAAAAAAGCTGTTTTGATTCTTCTTTTTATAACTTTTTCGATGTTTGCCAACGAAGTTAAATGTAAAATCGAGTATGAGAGAATATACTGTACATATTTGATAAATAGATCAGATAACGAAAACGGGAAAAAGGTTACTTTTTATTGGTATTCACCTACAGGGAATGATGACAGAGTCAGAACATTTGAGGTTCCTCCGTATTATGGTTCTGTATATGATTACAGATATTTACCAGGGCGTGAAAAAGGTAAATGGAGAGTAGTTGTAAAAGATTTAGATACAAATAAAAGCGCGGAGACGAGTTTTGTTATCGAGTGTGAAAATGAAGAGTTTTTCGAGGAATAATTTAGTTTGGTAGATAGATTCTCTTCACATATCAAAAATATTCTTCATGGTTTTTTTTTGGCAGTTGCCACTACTATAGCCGAACCCTCTACCGTTCTTCCTTTAATAGTTCATCATTTTAGTTCAAGCAATATTTTAGTTGGGATTTTTGCATCTTTACTAAGAGGCGGAGCTATAGTAGTTCAGCTTTATGCTGCTTTTAACGCACAGACATATAAAGTGGTGATGCCCTATCTAAAAAGGGTGTTTCTTGCAAGATTTCTAAGCTGGTTCGGTATAGGGGCTGCAATATATCTTTTTGGGGAGAGCTATCCTACATTAACACTTGTTCTTATTGCAGTAGGACTTTTTATCTTTTCTTTTTCTGCAGGGTTTGGAGCCATATATTTCAAAGAGATTTTGGCAAAAGTCTTTTCCCACAAGTTTCGTGGAATCACTATGAGCTATAGGCAGTTTTTTGCAGGTTTTGGTGCTATTTTAAGTGGTGCTGTAACCGGATATATATTGCAACATTTTCAAGCCCCCCAAAGTTATGCATATCTTTTTATGATAAGCGCTATTTTGATGGGATTTGGATTAGTTGCTTTTTCTACTATAGAAGAGCCTATAAAAGAGAATGTTTCTAAAAAAGAGAAAAGTTTTAAGGAGTTTTTGAAGAAATCTTTTAACTATATAAAAGTAGATAAAGCTTTAAAATATCAAATAATTACTATTTTATTGTCCTATGGTTATCTTTTTGCCATGCCTTTTGTAATTTTAGAGGCAAAAGAGAAGATTGATTTAAGCGGATATTTTGTTGGTACTCTTATTTCAGTTCAGATGAGCGGTGCTATAATAAGCAATCTATTATGGGGGAAACTCTCTTCTATAAGAAGAAATAAAATAATTGTTATAATCTCATTTATAGTTTTAATAATTGCTTTTTTGTTGGCTGCACTATTTAAAGAAAAAATAGTTTATATGGTTATATTTTTTCTTTTTGGAATGGCAAGTGATGGATTTAGACTAGCGGCAAATAATCTTATTTTGATAATAGCCCCTGAAGAGAAGAGACCAGTTTATGTTGCTTTGCAAGCTAATATTACCTCTTTGGGACTCTTTTTTTCTATTCCCGGTGGATTCGTTTTAAGATATTTTGGATATGATATTTTGTATATTGTCACACTACTTATTTTAAGTATAGGTTTACTGTTTAGCTTTAGATTAAGGGAGTAAATATGGTAAAAGGAAGCAGAAAAGAGCAAAGAAAGATAGAGATTATGGATACAGCTTTGAAACTTTTTTCAACAGATGGCTTTTATGCTGTGACGATTGCCGATATAGCAAAAGAACTTGGAATGAGTGTAGGAAATATTTATAACTATTTTAGTTCTAAAGATGCTCTTGCAAAAGAACTTATTATGTATATTTCCAAAATTTTGGGTTCAAATATTCGTCAAATCAATATGGAAAAGATAAGCGCTAAAGAGAAGATAGAAAAAATTGTTAGATTTTATTTCAATATTGCAAAAGAGCGTCCTGAACTTATAGACTATTTTTTAAGAGTCTATTTATCTCATCGAGAAGTATTTAAAGATGGATGTGAAGGTATGATTTGTGTGAGTCCATTTGTTACGGAGATTATGATATTTTTTGAAGAGGGAGTAAAAAATGGAGAGCTTAGAGAACAGGATTTTTTCAGTGCATTTGGTCTTTTTATGGGATATCTTGGGGGTATGGTCTATTTAAAAGGGGAAGGTATGCTTCCAAATGATCTAGATTTTTATGTAAAAAGTATATCGGAAAATATATATAGAGCTTTGAAAAATGAAGAGTAAAATTGTTTGGATACAAGGGGTAACCTGTAACGGTAATTCTCACTCATTTTTAAATTATCAAAATCTAGATATTTTTTTAAAAAAAGTAGAATTTCTTTATCATCCTTTATTGCCATCAAAATATAGTCTAAAAGAACTTTATGAAAAGAGATTTGATTTTGATGTTTTGATAGTTGAAGGAGCTATTAAAAAGAGGTATGAAAGAGGTATTGTTTCATTATATACTCTTATTGAAAAGCTTTCATTAAAAGCTAAAAAAATTATTGCTGTAGGAACTTGTGCAACTTTTGGAGGAGTTTTTAAAAGTTATGATGAAAAAAATATAAAAGGATTGATTTTTGATGGGGAGGAAAAAAAGGGTTTTTTTAAAGAGCTAGAAGAAAAAGTTATAAATATTCCAGGGTGTCCTGCACATCCTGAATGGTTAATATACGTATTAAATATGATAGAAGCTAAAAAAAAGATTTTATTGGACGATTTTTTAAGACCTAAAGAGATTTATGCGTATACAGTTCATAGTGGATGTATAAGAAATGAGTATTTTGAGTGGAAAGTTGATGCAAAAAGTTTTGGAACCAAAGAGGGATGTCTTTTTTATGAGCAGGGTTGTCAAGCGCCATATACGCATGGAAGTTGCAACAAAATTTTATGGAATGAAGTAAACTCTAAAACAAGAGTGGGAATGCCTTGTTTAGGGTGTACCGAACCTACTTTTATGAAAGAAGAACCCTTTAAGACAAAAACCTATATGTCGATTCCTGCAAATATGCCTTTAGGTGTTCCTAAAAGGGCTTATCTCACGTTAACTGGAGTAGCAAAAAGTTTTAAGATAGAGAGATTAACCAAAAGATTGATAGATGAGAGTTGAACTGATAGAAAAAATAGAAGGTGAAGCCAAACTTGAATATAAATTCAAAGAAAATAAAATAGACTTTGTTAAGATAGTTTTTCCTCACTATCGAGGTATTGAAGAGATATTGAGAAATAGGCCCGTTTGGGACGCTTTAGCTATAAATCCAAGGGTTTGCGGAATTTGCGGGCATGCTCACCTTTTTGCTACTGTAAGGGCTATAGAAAATCTCTACCAAAATGCTGGTATAGATGTTAATATTACCGAAAAAGCCAAATTAATAAGAGAAATAACACTTTTTTGCGAACATATACAAAATCATTTAAAATGGATATATTTGGTTATTGTTCCTATTATGAAGAGTATCGCTAAAATAAATATAGATCAAAACAGTTTTTTAGAGATTCAAAAAGCTATTGTAAATATAAATAGAGTACTAGCTATTTTTAGTGGTCAGTGGCCTCACTCATCATATATGGTACCAGGAGGTGTCGTATGCGATCCAACCAATTTGGATATTATGCAAGCAAGAAACTTTTTAAAAAATGCTTTATATATAGTAGAAAAAAGAGTTTTTGAAAATATGGCTTTTGAGGAGATTACTGTTTCTGAGCTTGAAAAAAGCAGAACAGACTCCGGAAAAATTTTTAGATTTTTAAAAGAAAACTCTTTATTATCTATAGGAAAAGCTAACGATAGATATCTTATTTTTGGTGAACACTCTTTTACAAAAAGAGTAAAAATAATAAAGACAGTAAGCTATCCGGTAAAAATTAAGTATGTAAAAGAGAAAAGTCAAAAAAGTGGATTTGCAAAAAATGTAACATATAAAAACAACTACTATGAAACGGGTCCGCTTGCTAGGATGATGCTTCTAAAACCAAATCTAATAAAGCAGCTACATAGGGTTTATAAAGATGGAATTTCTACTAGAATTTTTGCTAGAGTTCTTGAAATTCTTTTTTTATTAAAAAAGGTGGAGGCACATTTAAACAGTATTGAGCTTTCTCAAAAATCATACAATCATATTAAAACTGAGATAAAAGAAGGTTTTGGCGAATCAGCGGTAGAGGCAGCTAGAGGCTCATTAATACATAAAATCTGGATAGAAAAAAATAGAATAAAAAAATATGAAATTATTACACCTACTCAGTGGAATCTCTCTAATGGAACTCTCCAAAATCCTGCAACCGCTCAAAAAGCAATGATAGGTTTGAAAAACAGTAAGTTAGCAGAGCTTGTATTTAGAACTTTTGATGTCTGCTCGGTATGCACTACTCATTAGTTCCAAAATTAAATAAGAAACAAAAAAAACAGCAAAAATTTTATCTAGATATAAGAAAAAATTATTTAATATTGTGAATGATTACTCATTTATAAAGGAGTGAAAGTGAACAGAGAACATTTAAGAGGACTGTTTAGTGCCAAAAGTGCTAGGGTAAATACCAATAAAGGTGAAGAGTATTACAACTCTTTGTATGAAAGATGTAAAGCCAGACTCGAAGAGCTAAAAAAGCTAAAACCCGTTAACAATGTAAATATTATGGAGGTTTTGGAAGACGAGGGAATAAATAGAAGGGATTTTTTGAAGTGGGCAAGCGCTATGACGGCAACATTGATGCTGCCTGCCTCTTTTACTCCGCTTGTTGCTGAAGCAGCCGAGGTTATGAACAGAGTTCCAGTAATATGGATAGAACTTCAAGATTGTGCCGGAAACTCGGAAGCTTTGCTTAGAAGTGATGGACCTAAAGTAGATGAGATTATACTAGATATTATCTCTTTAGAGTTTCACGAAACCTTGATGGCTGCAGCTGGACATCAGGCAGAAGAGCAGCTTGAAGACGCTATGCATCATTTCAAAGGTAAATATCTTCTTTTTGTTGAAGGAGCTATTCCTTTAGCTAACGGCGGAGTTTATGGAACAATAGGCGCAAGTGGTGAAACTTTTGAAGAACATTTACATAGAGTAGCAAAAGATGCAGCAGCGGTTGTTGCTGTGGGAACTTGCGCAACTTTTGGCGGCGTACCGGCAGCGGCGCCAAATCCTACTGGAGCCGTTGGAGTTATGGATATCGTAAAAGGAAAACCTATTGTTAATATCCCTGCGTGTCCAGCTAATCCCGCAAATATGGTAGGTGTTATTTTACATTATGTACTTACTGGACAGATTCCTGAATTGGATTCTCTCCTTAGACCAAAATTTGCTTTTGGTTATAGAATCCACGATAACTGTGAAAGAAGAGCTCACTTTGATGCTGGAGAGTTTGTTGAAGAGTGGGGTGATGAAGGAGCCAAAAATAATTTCTGTCTATATAAAGTAGGATGTAAAGGACCTATGACTTTCAATAACTGTTCAATTATAAGGTATAATGAAGCAGTTAACTGGCCTATTGGAGCCGGACATGGTTGTATCGGCTGTAGTGAGCCAGATTTTTGGGATAAATACGCTTACGAAAGACCTATGGCGGACGCTAATATAAAAGCACCTACTGGAGGAGTAGAAAAAACCGTTGACGAATTTGGTTTAGGATTGCTAACAGCTGCGGCTGTAGGTATAGGAATTCATGCGGCCTTTAGTGCGGTAGCGGGCAAAAAAGAAGAATGTGAGATTGAAGAAGGAGATAGATAATGGGAAAGCATATAGTAGTTGATCCTATAACAAGAATCGAAGGACACCTAAGAATCGAAGCTATTATAGATGATAACAATACGATTGTAGATGCATATAGCTCTTCAACTATGTTTAGAGGGATTGAGGAGATTTTAAAGGGAAGAGATCCAAGAGACTGCGGTCTTTTGGCGATGAGAATATGTGGAGTTTGCACCGGAACGCACTACCAAAGAAGTATAGAGGCGGTAGAGCATGCTTTTGGAGTTACTATTCCTAAAAATGCAAGGATAGTTAGAAATCTGATCCAAGGTGCTCTATATGTACATGACCATGTGGTGCATTTTTATCATCTTCATGCACTTGATTGGGTTGATATCACAAAAGCTTTGGAAGCGGATCCTAAAAAGACTGTAGATGAAGCGTTTAAATGGGCGAAAATAGCCGGAACAAATCCATGGGTAGCAGATGCTTCAAAGTTTGGCGAAGTGCAAGAGAGACTTAAAAAATTTGTAAAACAAGGAAGGCTCGGACCATTTGCCAAAGCTTACTGGGGAAATCCGCATTATAAGCTTACCCCAGAGCAAAATCTTTTAGCAGTAACTCACTATCTTCAAGCTTTAGATCTTCAAAGAGACGCCGCAAAAATGATGGCAATTTTCGGTGGTAAAAACCCTCACCCGCAAAGCATTGTAGTTGGCGGTGTGACATGTGTTCAAGATATTAAAAATCCTGCTCGTATTGCACTGTTTAAAGATCTTTTGATGAACTTTAGAAGGTTTATAAAGCAAGCTTACTTGCCAGATGTATATATGGCAGGAACTATGTATGCAGATGAAGCTCTTGACGGTACAGGCGGTGGACTCAAGAACTATCTTGTATATGGCGATTTTAGACTTGATGATACAGGTTTTTACAACTCTAAACTTCTATTTCCAAGTGGTATAGTATTAAATGGAGATTTAAGTAAAGTAATAGAATTTGATCAAGAAAAAGTTAAGGAAGACGTGACTCACGCCTGGTATAAAGGCGGTGAGGCTCTACATCCTTTTGACGGTAGAACTGAGCCTAATTATACCGGATTTGGTAAAAAAGAGAACGGTATAGCTTATCTAGATACTAAAGGAAAATATAGCTGGATTAAATCTCCACTATATGACGATCACAGAGTAGAAGTTGGGCCTCTTGCTAGAATGGTGGTAGGAGTTGCGAAAAAAGATCCAAGAATTAGCGAATATGTTACTAGATTTTTGAAAAATGGAAATCTACCTGTAAAAGTTCTTTTCTCAACTGTTGGAAGAACTGCAGCAAGAGCTATTGAAACAGAGTTGATGGCAGATATAATGGTTGAATGGGTTGATGAATTGGCCGCAAATGTGGCAGCAGGAGATCTCTCAACGTGGACAGAATTTGATTTTGATACAGTTAGTAAAGATGCAGAGGGATATGGATTAGCAGAAGCCCCAAGAGGTGCGTTGGGACACTGGGTAAAAATCAAAGATGGCAAAGTTGAAAATTATCAAGCTGTAGTGCCTTCTACTTGGAATGCAGCGCCAAGAGATTATAAGGGAAGAATGGGAGCTTATGAGGCTAGCTTAATAGGAACTAAAGTTGCAAATCCTGAAGAGCCTCTTGAAATCTTAAGAACTATTCACAGTTTTGACCCTTGTATTGCATGTGCGGTTCACATAGTGAATACCAAAGGAAGAGAGTTAGGTGAATTTAAAGTGAATACCTCTTGCTCTATTTAAGGAGGAATTATTATGAAAACTTCGAGAGAATCGTATGTAAGAATAAAGAGGATGACTCCTTTTATGAGGGTCAACCATTGGGTAGTCGCAATTAGTATGATAGGTGCTATTGCTACCGGTTTATATATTGGACATCCTTATTACCAAACTTTTATCGCTGAACCGGCTGTAGATAAGTATGTAATGGCCTGGAACAGATGGATCCATTTTATATTAGCCATTATTTTTGATGTTAGCTCAATAGTGTTGGTGTATCTATACTTTTTTAGTAGATTTGAAAAGCCCTATAAAAAGCTAATACCAAATAGTGAAAATATAAAAGAGTTTATAGAAGTATTTATAAATCTTTTGACTTTTAACAGAGTAAAGAGGTTTGACAGTTCACATGTAGATAGTTTTCATGTGGTCTATTTCACCATTTTCCATCTACTTTTAGCGTGGATGCTTTTGACAGGGCTTCAGTTATATGTACACGGTCTGGCGTCGGGACAGAGCTCTATAGGGAGTTGGTGGCCTTGGGTACTTCATCTAGCTACTGATTGGACTATCGCGGTAACTGGTGGGACCTTGATGGATGTTAGAATTAGCCATCATATAACTATGTACATTATTATCGTTTGGATAATGTTTCATATATACTATATTGTTTGGAGAACAATCTTTTGGAGAGAAGGAGATATCTCTATTGTTTTTGGTGGATATAAATTTAAAAGAAAGAGAGCTGCTTGATAGATGGATGTGCGATTTTCGCATATCCGCTCTCTTAAAAGGATAAAGATTTGAGTTGTGTTATAGTGGGTGTGGGAAATATTCTTTTCAAAGATGAGGGAGTAGGTGTATATGCTGCCAAGTACCTAGAAAAGAATTATGAATTTGAAGATGGAGTAGAAGTTATAGACGGGGGTACCTTAGGTTTTAAACTGATGGGGTATTATCAAGAATATGATAAGGTTATTATTATTGATACCGTATCCATAAAAGATACTCCAGGCTCTATTTATAACCTGCCAAGTGATGTGTTGATAGGCCTTGGAAGTTATAGACAAACGGCACACGAAGTGGAAGTAGTTGAGATGCTTGAGATATGCTCTTTTTTGGATAAAATGGCAAAGGTAAATGTAGTTGGAGTTGTCCCGGAAGATATTGAGAGCGTAGATATAGATTTAACCGAAACTTTGAAAAAAACTTTTAATCTGTTGATCAACGAAGTATTAAATGAACTAAAAAAAGATAACATCTCTTATAAAAAAATAGATAGTGTAAGTTTGGAAGAGATTATAAAAGAGTACAATAATCCTACTATGAAAGGACTCGATGTTAATAAAGTTTAAATTTCCCTCACATTCAAACTATCTAGAAAAAAGAGTAAAATCCATTGCTAAACTCTCGAATATAAAAATAAAAACAGCAAAAAAGAGAGGATTTTTAATAATTGAAGCTAATGAGAAAGATGAAAATTTTGAAATATTTACTAAAAATTTAGATTTATATCTTTACAATTCTATCTTTTTGGAAGGCGTTGATTTTGAAGAGGGAGTTTTGGAAGAGGAGAGTGAGTTTATAGATGTTCCGCTAAGTATCGGAGTTTGCAACAAATGTGCGCAAGAGATGCTAGATATAAAATCTAAAAGATACTACTACCCTTTTACAGGATGTAATAGCTGCTCAAATCAATACGCCTTTTTTGACAAATATCCTTTTAAACGGGAAAATAGCTATTTAAGCGTTTTTCAGCCATGTCCTTCTTGTAAAGAAGAGTTAAAAAAAGATCCCTTTAGAGAAAACTTCTCTCTTATTAGTTGCCTTGATTGTAATATACCTATAAGAGTTGTGAACAAAAAAGGAACGAAAGAGTTTTGGGCAAATGAAAAAGATGACTATAAAAAAGCTTTTGAACTTATAGCCTCTGCTATCAAAAAAGGTGAAAGAGTAGCCGTTAAAACACTAAACGGATTTAAAACTTTTTATAAAGATCCAAGTCCAAAAAGCAAGGTACTAATCACAAATCTTGATAAGGCAAAGCATGAGTTTTTACTACTAAAACAAGAAATCAATGCGCTTTTTTCTATAGAAAGACCTATTGTTTATGCTACAACAACAAATGAAGAAATAAAAAAAAGGGTTTCAGCAGTTGTAGAACTGAAAGCTTTTGATGACGGTTTTACTCTTCTTTTAGCTAAGGAGTTGACAGAACTTGGATATATCTTTTATGAAGAAAACAAAGACGAGTATGATCTCAAAATGGACTTTTTGCTTAAAACAAATCTTTTAAAAGATGTGAAACTTTTTATGAATAAAAGATACAAACTCATAACTAGCGGGGAGAGGGTTATAATCCCAAAACCTTTAAATATCGATAAAGTAGCGATATATAGAGATTATGTGCTAAATGAAGGTATTTTGGATAAGGTTAATAGGTTTGAAGAGATCAGTGCAAAAGAGGTATATGTTTTTAAAGATGAAGAGATTGAACATCCAAATATTATAAAATCCGATATTGCAAGTTCAGCATTTTTATCTGTTTTAAGAGAAAACGGTATAGATAAAAAAAGTGTTGGAGTATATTTTGGTGATGAAAAAATCTTTTTATATTACGATAAAAAAGAGGTAAAAATAGTTTTCGATTTTGGTGCGGAACCGGAAAATATCGTTGAGCATATTAAAGTTTTAAGAGAAGGTTCAGACAGGCTAGTTGTTAACTATATAAACAGATTTGGTTCTTTGGATGATTTAGAGAAAATCAGCGGATTTTTTGAAAGAGCGGCCTTTTTAGTAGGTATAGATGGGGGATTTGAAGAGTTAAATCGTCTTGCTATGAATTTTGGAGGTAAAGGCGGATTGAGCGTGGATTGTCGCATAATCGATAATAGATTTAGTTACGAAGCTTTTTACGCATCTATAATGAGTTATAGACTCGGAAATACCGATAAGGTGCTTCTAAGTTACTCTATTTTTGAATCTTTAGGAGATTTTTTATCGAATACTCTTAATGAGCTAGGTAAAAAACTAAAAAGTGAAGAATTTGCTATCTGTGGAAAATATATAACAAATTCAGCTCTTTTTAGTAGATTTACTAGAAATATTCCAAAAGTGAAAACAAACAGAGAGTTTAGTGTAGATGAATTAAATATTTTTTATGGGATTTAGAGGCTTAAAAAATTTGAGCAGACTGAAAATTTATGTAAAAGGCATAGTTCAAGGTGTTGGTTTTAGACCCTTTGTTTACAATTTGGCAAAAGAGTTAAATCTCAAAGGATTTGTTAAAAATAGAGCCGATGGAGTGGAAATTGAGGTTGAGGGCGAGAGAGTAGGGGAGTTTTTAGATAGATTAAAAAAAGAGGCTCCTCCACTCTCTCAAATAGTAAAAGTTGAAGTAAAAGAGCTTCCTTTAAAAGAGTATGAAGAGTTTAAGATCTTAAAAAGCAAAGAGAGTTTCAAAGAAGCTTTCTTATCTCCTGATATTACGGTTTGTGATGAGTGTTTAGCTGAACTTAGAGAACCTGCAAACAAAAGATTTAACTATCCACTTATAAACTGTACAAACTGCGGACCAAGATTTACCATCATAAAGAGTCTTCCGTATGATAGGAAAAATACATCAATGTCTAGTTTTCCTATGTGCAAAGCGTGTGAAAGTGAATATAACGATCCAACAAATAGGCGTTACCATGCCCAGCCGATAAGTTGTTTTGAGTGTGGTCCCAAGGTAAGACTAAAAAAATTTGAACAATTAGAGGCGATAAAAGAGGCCGCAAAGCTTTTAAGTGACAAAAAAATCTTAGCTGTAAAAGGGGTTGGGGGTTATCATCTAGTTTGCAGAGCCGATGTTGATGAGGTGGTGAGAAAACTAAGAGATAGAAAAAAAAGGGCTAAAAAGCCCTTTGCCGTTATGTTTAAAAGTTTAGAAGAGATTGAAAAATATTGCGATTTAAGCAAAAAAGATAAAGAGCTGATTTTATCAAAAGAGAGACCCATAGTCGTAGTTAAAAAGAGGTTTGAGTGTTTTAATGAAGCGGCACCGGATATAGATAGACTTGGAGTCTTTTTGCCTTACAATCCTATTTATCATCTACTCTTTGATTACATAGATTTTCCTTTGGTCGTAACTAGCGCGAATATTAGCGAACAACCTATCTTAAAAGATGAAGATAATTTAAGTAGATTAAATGATGTTTATGATGAGACTCTTTGGTATGATAGAGAGATAGTAAACGGTTGTGATGATAGCGTTGCGGTATCAATAGCAGGTAAATCTCTTTTTTATAGACTCTCTAGAGGGTACGCTCCGAAAAGCTTTTTTATAGATAAGAATTTACCCTCTATTTTAGCCGTCGGGGCTAGACAGAAAAACAGCATTTCACTTGGATTTAAAAATTCTATCATTTTATCGCCGCATATTGGGGATATTAAAAATGTGGAGAGTTTTGAGTGTTTTAAAAAAATGATAGAAGTTTTTAAAAGGATTTACAGTTTTGAGCCCCAAATCGCAGTCTGCGATAAACACCCCTCTTATGAAACAACGGAGTTTGCAAAAAGTTTAGGGATAAAAGTTTGCGAAGTTCAGCACCATTTAGCTCATATCTACGCCGCTTATGCAGAAATGGCATTAACCGACCACCCATTAAAAAATGAGAAATTTATCGGTTTTAGCTGGGATGGAACAGGTTATGGAGATGATGGAAATATTTGGGGCGGAGAGGTATTTGTAGGAGATGAAAGAAGATACCATTTTAAATATTTTAAAATAACGGGCGGTGAAAAGGCTATAAAAGATATAAGACTAATAGCCTGGAGTCTAATGAGAGCCTACGGTTTTGAGGTAAAAGATAAACTTTTTAATCTAGCGTATGAAAAGAGTATAAATAGTTTTTATACAAGTTCGGTTGGAAGGCTTTTTGACGCTGTAGCTTTTTTATCCGGGCTTTGCGAATATCAAGATTATGAGGGCTATAGCGGACTTTTGGTCGAAAAGGCATATAGTGGAGGTGATGATAGATACGATTTTAAAGTTGATAATGGCGAGATTGAGATAGATTTTGAAACTCTAATCAATGATAAAAAAGAGAAAATTGCTACAAAATTTATCAATACGCTTTCTGAAATTATACTTTACATAGCTAAAAATGAAAATCTTCCGGTTATACTTACTGGCGGAGTATTCCAAAATAAAACTTTACTTGAAGAAACTATCAAAAAACTAAAAAAAGAGCAGATTCCTTACTTCTTTCCTACACAAACTCCCATTAATGATGGCGGAATCTCTTTGGGACAACTTTGGTATTGTGTAGCAAAAATGGTTAAAAATTAGACTGATTTTACTTCTGTTTACCTCATTCACCTTATTTGACCCTTTTTAATTTCATAAAGTTATTTGTAACATTTTTAGATATTGTCAAGTTTTGTTCGCAATTTTTCTTTCCAGCAAGTTATATTTCATTGTATATCAAGCAGCTTTAAGCTGCGATTCATAGATTTCCATTACCTCTTGAAGCTATTGTGGATGAATATAACTTCTCTCAATCTTCCAGTCTTCGGTATATTCCATCAGATATGTGGCAATAAGTCTAAGATAGGACTCTTTTGATGGAAAAATTGAGACAACTTTTGATCTTCTTCTAATCTCTTTGTCGATTCTTTCAAGTACATTGGTTGAGTTTATTCTCCTTTTATCGATTTGTGGGAAGTGATAAAATTGCAATGAATTTTCCAAACCATTTTGAAGTGTTTCAATTGCTTCAGGGAACTTTTTGCTATTATTTCTTTTAGATTGGTTTCCTCATACTTGCTTTATTCCTTACTGGGAAGTCTATCCAACTCTTTTGAAGATTTCAAAATCTCAAAAAGAGTCTTCAAGTAAAATTGCGAACTTTATTGTACACTATCTTTTTAAAAGCCTCTATATCTCAAGCAAAAGCACCACTTAAACAAATTCTATTGCAAAATCCGTGTTTAATAAAGAGCTTCCAATTGATAGAGCAAATATAGCATATAGAGGAGCCTGTTTATTATAGTGATTTTCGATCAGTATTTTTCCCTTAACATTTAAATTTACTTATATAAAGGGGTAGATTATAAAGTTTCTTTGAAAGAATCTATATATATCTTTTTTAAAATCTCAACTCTTTCATTTTTTGGAAAGTTAAACTTAAATTCTGCCTCTTTAAGATAATAGAAGAAGTTTTCTCGAGAGACTCCCTTGTAGGAATTTATAAAGCTTTCAAAAAAATTCCAAAATCTTGTTATTAGGTTTTGGGAAGATTTCAGTTTTGCTATACGGTTTAGTTTTAAGAACTGTTCAAACTCTTTATAGTATATCTCTTCTAAGCCATCTTCTAGATAAGAGGTTTTATATCGTGAAAGATCTGGCATCATAAGATTGTAAATTTTTCCACCGTAGTCAAAAGTCAAAAAGTTGTATGCATCGAAAATATTTTTTTTGTCATTTCTTTTATTTTTTTCAAGATAAAGATATTCATCGAACTCTATAACCTCTTTTTTGTTTTCATACTCTTTTTCTAAATAGAGCGATATCAGTTTTCTAAATAGCAAAAATCTGTTTTTTACAGTTACGTAGCTTAAACCCATTATTTTTGAGGTCTCGAGAGCATTGAAATCTTTGCAAAAATATTCTATAAGCTTAAAATCCCTTTCAATTTTTTTTAGACTAAATTTTCTTTTACAACATGGGCATTTAATATGATCATTAGAAAGTTTATAAACTCTTTTACATTCGCAATAGATGCATCTATCCATTAAAATTAATCCCAAATATATTTTTCCCATCTAAATATCTGTAAAAAAGAGAGAAACCATGTTTTTTCACTATTATATCAACTATACTAAGACCTAGTCCATATCCACTTGAAGCCTCTTTTTTGAATGGTTCTAGATAAAAGCTAAAATCTTTTTTTAGTCTTTCTCCATAGCTTATAACCTCTATTTTATTATCTTTTGCAACTATTTTAATAGGTGTTTTTTGTGTATATTTTAAAGCGTTATCTATAAGATTTTTTAGAGCTATACTCATATAGTGTATATCAGCTTCTACTAAAAAGTCTTCCAATTCTATTTGCACATTTTCTTCTTCAGATATATAGAGTTTTCCAAGCGCTTCAGTTATGAGAGTTTGGGCTTTAAATCTTGATTTTTTAAGATTTTGTGTTGTCAGTAGATGCATATTTAGAATTTCACTGACAAACATATCTATATCTTTGATATTTTTTTCAAGCAAAGAGTAGTCTTTCATCTCAAAGGCAAATTTTGCTTTTGCTAGGGGAGTCTTTAACTCATGCCCTATATATTTGAGTAGATTTTCCCTATCTTCGATACTTTTTTGTAAGGTTTTTGCCATATTGTTAAAACTTGTTGCAGCGACTTTTATCTCTTCATCGCCTTTTATATCCATTCTTATATCATAATCACCTTTTGAAAATCTCTCCATTTTTACAGATAACTCTTTTATGGGAGATACTATCTTTAAAATGATGAAGTAGATAGTAAAAAGTATCAATATATCAAAAAATAACAAAATATTAGTTATAAGCTTTTCTTCTAGAAATATATCTTGGGATTTATCGTAAAAGCTCATCTTTTCGTCTAGATACTTTATGGTTAGATAATATTTTCCATCCTTTTTCGAGATAGAGACTCTTCCAAACGTAAATGGTTTTTGAAAGATAATGGTTTTAAAACCGTTTTTTACAGTGTAAAGTTCTAACTCTTTTAGTTTTTTTTCAAGAAGTTTTTTATCGTTATTTGCGATGATGGGTATTAGCTCTTTTGCGGCTAAAATATATTTGGAAATTATAAGTTTTTGGTTTTTTGTTTCATTTAGCTTTTCTATCCAAAAACTAAGAGTTAGCATCAAAACAAGACTTATTAAAAATAGTGCCGTGATCTTTGTTTTGATACTCATATAAATTTATACCCTATTCCCCATACAGATTTTATATATTTTGGATTTTTAGAATCATCCCCGATTTTAAACCTTATATTGCTTATATGCATATCTATCGTTCTGTTTTTGGTATCAGGCGGCAGGGATGTAGAGTTTATGATCTGTTCTCTTGAGAGTACCTTGCCTCTATTTTTTATAAGATATAAAAATATCTCTAACTCTATTTTGGTAAAATCTATCTCGTAATCATCAAGTTTTACCAATCTATTTTTTTCATCGATATAAAAATCCGATATTTTTAAAGCCTCCTCTTTTTTCACTCTTCTAAGTATTGCTTCTATTCTTAAAACAAGTTCTCTAGGTTCGTATGGTTTAGCCAAGTAGTCGTCTGCGCCAAGTTCAAAACCCATAATTTTATTGCCAATATCTCCTCTAGCACTTGATATTATTATAGGGATATCCTTTTTTCTTTTTATCTCTTTACAAATGTCAAAACCGTCCATCTGTGGCAACATAAGGTCTAAAACCACTATGTCAAAACTCTCTTTTTCCAAAGCTTGAAGAGCCTCTTTTGGTTTTTCAAAAGAGAAAACTTCATATTGGTAGTTAGATAGATAATCTTTTATAAGATTTTGCATTTCAATATCGTCTTCGATAAGCAAAACTCTACTCAATCTCCCACTCCTCTAGATATTTTATGAACTTTTTTCTTTGATTTTTGTCCAAGATAGAGTGTATTTTTTCAAAAAAATCGGATTCTGTTCTAGCTATCTCTCTTTTTAATTCCAGATTTTTCTTAAAAAAAGCTCTTTTATCGAATCTATCTTGCAAAAAAAATTTCTCCAGTTCTTTTTCTACGCTCTCCTCTTTTTTGTGAAGTTTTTCCAAAACTTCTCTATGCTCTTTCAAAATTTTTTTGAGTTTGAGTTTTTGCTCTTTTGTCAAATGAAGATAACTTAAATCTTTTGGGATATGAAAACCCTCTTCATACTCTTCATCGCAAAATCCCAAGCCCACAATCAATAAAAATATCATCATCCATCTCATACTCAAGCCTTTGGAATCTCTATTTCCGCATCTTCTATCATACCTTTTTCTATATTTTTATGGCAAGCTTTACAGTTTACTTTTGATTTTACCTTTTGAGATTTAAATATATTTTTATCCAATTTTGCGTGTTTCTCTTTCCAAAATGGAGTTTTTGTTATTGCAATGGGATGATTTTTTAAACTTTTTAGTATATATACGGCTGCCTCTTTGGTAGAGTTTTGGGCACTATTTTTAACCAAAAAATCTTCGATCTCTTTTCTTGTAGCTTCATCCAAAGAGGCGTCATCGCCAAAGTGGTTTTCAAGATCTGCCATCAACCTTTTCCAAGACTCTGCCGGTAGCAAAAAAGGTGGATAGAGTGTATGGCAAGAGCCGCACTCTTCCACAAAAGATGATAGTTCGTTTTCATACTCTATAGGATGGTGAATAGATTTGTTTAAAGGAGTCTCGTATATTAAGGAGATAGCAGGAGTTATGATTGCGGCTGATAGAAATATTGCTGCGACTATCTTTTGAAGAGCGTTTAATTTTACACTTTGGGCTTTTAGATTTTTGTAGCCGTCTATCATAGATTTTAGGGTTCTTATTTCTTTATGAAGAAGTGTATCTACTATAACCCCCATAATATGGATAAATATCAAAAGAAGCAAAAATGTGGAGAAAAACTCATGAATCTCTTCAAATATCTCCATTTCTCTAAAAAAGCTTGAGTTCAAAAAAGATAAAACTCCTTTGCCTTCTTGAATACCGTAAGTTAAAACTCCGGTTAAGACTGTCAAAAGAGTAACTACGATAATACCAAGCATCACAAAAGAAGCGGCTGGGTTGTGTCCCGGATAATCTTTTTTAGGATAAAAAAGGCTGAATATAAATTCGAAAGCTTCCTTAAAGTTTAAAGGCCACTCGTAAAATTTTGAGTATTTAGGACCTATAAATCCCCAGACAATTCTAAAAAATATCAAGATACCCACTCCATATCCAAATGCGGCGTGAATATTTAGTAGCGAATCTTCATCTGCGGTTATAAACATTATCAAAATATACAAAACCAATAGCCAGTGAAAAATTCGCGTAGGAAGAGTCCAGATATAGGCTTGTTCTCTCATATCAATCCTCCTATTTCCCATAATTTGGAATATCTATATATCTTTCACTATAATCACCGCTTTGGGCTTTTTTATGGCATGCATTACAGTTTGCAAACGTTTTGACCTCTTTTTGAGAGATATATTTTTTAGGAATTTTTCTATGCTCTTTTTTAAAATAGGGTATTTCGCTAATTCTAAGGGGAGTTTGATTTTTAGGTATACTCTCTAAAAATTCGTTAAACTCTCCATATACCTTTTTGCTATCGCTAGCGTTTGCTAAAAGATATTTTACAATCTTTTTGTTATCTTCTTTTTCGATAGTAGCATCTACCCCAAAATGATCTTCTAGTGTCTCCATCATTTTTTTCCAAGAACGTTTGGGTAAAAATTCTGGTTGATAAGCCATATGACACTCGCCGCACTCTTGTTTATAGAGAGGTTCTATCTGAACAAGAGTTCTTGTTGTAGTTGGCTTATCTTTTTCCTCTTTAAATTTTTTAAAGAGTTTTTCAAAAAAGGTTTTTTCCTTATACTCTTTTTCATATTTATCCTCATCCTCAGCCATAACGAAACTCACTGCTAAAATCCCAGCTATTATAAGCCAAATCAACTTTTTCATTTTCTCCTCCTTTTTTTTCATACTTTCATTGTGACAAAAGTTTGTCAAGAATTGATAAAAACTCTTTTTACAATTTCTTGACAATTTTTAGTCCCTAAATTAAACAAGAAGCCACTTTTTTTATTTTTAAATAACTTTTTTTTCTTAAAATATGAATCACTATTCACATAAAGGAGTTTGAGATGAGGTTGGCTCTGTTATCTATTTTTTTCGCCGTGACCCTTTTTGCTCATGATATCTGGATAGAAAAGAGTGATCAGGGATATAAGCTTTTATACGGTCATCTTCATATTAGTAAAGAACACTCCGGAGCCAAAATTATAAAATATGATCCAAACAAGATAAAAAAGGTGATCTGTAAAAAGGGAGATAAGAGTGAGAATCTAAATGTAATAAAAGAGTATCCTCTGAGTTTGAAAAAAGAGTGCGATGAGCTCTATATCTTTATGGATAACGGCTATTACACCAAAACTTCTTATGGAGTAAAAAATCTTCCAAAAGATAGTGTAAAAATGGCTCTTAAAAGCTGGAGAAGTTTTGAGAGCATTAAATATCTGGAAAAAAACTCGAAAAAACCTCTCTCTTCTGCTTTTGAGATAGTTTTGCTCAATAACCCAAAAGAGGTAGGCGACAAAGCAAGACTTTTGATCCTTTTTGATAAAAAACCGATAGAGGGAGCTATCGTAGCTTATGATTCAAAACCTAGAGGCAAAAGTTCAAAAGATGGCAGAGTAAATATAAGGATTAAAAGAGAAGGACTTCAAAATATCAGTGCCACTTTGAGAAAGAGTGGTGATGGAAAAAAGAGTGACGAAATAGTTTATACAACAACTTTGAATTTTAAGGTTGAAAAATGAAAAAACTGATTTTTATAGCTCTTTTTGCCGTATCTTTGTTTTCGCACGATTTAACTCATAAAGTGACGGAGCAAAAAGCAATTGTGCTTAGTTTTTCTTTTGGTAGTAGCGAGGATTTTTCCTATCAGCCTTATGAAGTTTTTGCTCCCGGTGAAAAGATACCTTTTGCTGTTGGTAGAACAGATAAGTTATCAAGAGTAGTATTTGTCCCAGATAGAGTGGGCAAATGGCTGGTTAAAGTTATAAGCGAAGATGGACACGGTAAAGAAGTAGAGATTGAAGTAGGAGAAGATTTTGAAATAACAGAGTATTCAAAAACAAATTTTGAAAAATTTCAAAAAATCTTTGTAGGTGTAGCGCTGATTTTTGCGATTTTTATATTTTTACAATATTTTATAAAAAGGAAAGAGAGATGAAAAAAACAGTTTGTGCCTCTTTATTGGTTGCAACTTTGTCTTATGCCCATCATGGCGTAGCATCTTTGGGTGTTGTTGGATTGGAAGGTCCTGGTGCTCCTGTAGAGACAACAAGTTCGGCAATGCTACCAGAAGATAAATTTTTAGCTTATATGAAGCTTGATTACGCATCATATAAGAAATATACAGATGTTATCGACGATGAGATGGAGGAGAGTTACTACTGGATGTATGGTATCGGATACGGCTTTAAATCGTATCTTAGCGGTTATATTTTTCTGCCTTACTATACAAAAAAACAAGAAGACTCAGTTCAAACAAGCGGCTTTCATGATATAAATCTTATGGGGGTATTGGGATTTAAGTATGATGAAGGATTTATATTAACTCCACAAAATGAGAGTTTGGACGATTTAGAAGATTGGCATTTTACTATTTTTGCCAATGTCTCATTACCTACCGGTGATAGCGAGTTAAAAACAGCAAATGGCTCTTTATATGATGCAGGAATGCAACTAAGTTTCGGAGAGCCTTCGTATATGATAGGTCTTAGTGCTACAAAATGGTTCGGAAACGGCTTTACTTTAGTAATGGATACATCTTATAATACTTTCCAAGAACACACTTACAGTGATGGAACAAGAGTTAAATTTGCAGACGAAATAAGAGCAAATGCGGCTTTGGCTTATAAATTTTACGTAAATCCTAAAAAGAAATTACGATTCGATACTAATCTTGAAGCTAATTTTTTACATCTAGGACGTGATAAGGAAAATGGAGTCGAACAAGAAGCAACGGGAGGAGATATTTTATATACTACAATAGGTTTTAGACTTTTTTATAACAATATAAGTGCGGCTCTTGGAGTGAAACTTCCTGTATGGACAAAGCTTAATGAAGAGGATAAGCAACAAGGAAGCGAGGGGAAAGAGGATTATAGAGTAATTTTTAGTTTTTCTACACTATTTTAGGAGAATTTATGCATATACCTGATGGCTTTATTTCGCCTATTACATATATTCCGGCATATGCAGCAAGTGCCGTTTTATGGTATATAGCCTCTAAAAAGGTAGAGATTGATAGCCAAAATGTATCTTTTTTGGCTACTCTATCTGCTTTAAGTTTTGTTTTTATGATGATAGCTATACCGCTACCGGGAGGTACTTCAGCTCATCTTAGCGGTATAGCTCTTTTGGCGTTGATTTTCGGACCCTGGCTCTCTTTTGTTGCCGCATCCTTAGTTTTAGTTGTGGAAGCTTTAATATTTGGTGAAGGCGGAGTAACTACTTTGGGAATAAATATTTTGGCGATTGCTTTTGTAGGTAGTTTTAGTTCATACTATGTATATAAAGTTTTAAAAAGAAGAAACGAAACTTTGGCTATCTTTTTGGCCGGCTGGGTAGGTGTAAATCTATCGGCTGTTTTTATAGCTTTTTTATTGGGGATTCAGCCTATAATAGCTTCAATAGACGGTAAACCTCTTTTTTTTCCTTTTGACATAAAAACAACCACTTTGGCTATAATGGTTCCTCATATGTTGATAGGTTTGGTTGAAGGGGCGGTAACTGTGATATTGTATAGATTTTTAAAGAAAAACTTTAAAGTGATGTTTGATGACAGATAGAGTATATTTTTATCTATATTTATGCTTGATAATTCTTTTTACCTTGATTCATGATATCTATTTTTTAGCAATATCTTTGGTGATAGTCTTTATACTCTCTAGAAGAGATTTTCGATATCTTATAAAAAAGAGTCTCTTTTCTGTTTTGTTTTTTAGCATGATAGTGTCTCTTTCCTATCTACTTATGGGGCTTTTTAAAGAGATAGATTACAGTTTTTTGGCTCTTTTTAATCTAAGAGTCTTTTTGCTTACATATATAAGTTTTTGGGTTTTAGAAAATATCAATATCTTTAAAGTTTTACCGAAAAATGTAGCTGCTTTGGTAGCTCTTTCATTTTCTCAGATATATCAGTTTAGAAACTCTTTTTTAGATTTTTGGATGGGAGTAAGCTCAAGATGGAGTAGATTTGGATATATTAAATGGATAAAATCTTTAAAAGCTATGAGTTTTTATTTTTTGAATAAAACCATACATAATGGACAAGAGATAAGTATGGGGATGAAAAGTAGAGGTTTTTTTGATGATTGAAGTTAAAAATATTTTTTTCGAATATGAAGATTTTAGAGGAAGGAAGAAAGAGCTTTTAAAAGATATAAGTTTTAGTGTTGAAAAAGGAGAAAGAGTTGTTTTGCTAGGAGTTAATGGCAGCGGCAAAAGTACTCTTTTGAAGATTTTAGATGCTCTTCTTTTTCCTAAAAATGGAACTTACATTTTCGATGGAGTTGAGATAAAGAAAAAAAATTTCAAAAATATAGCAAAAAGTTTTAGAAAAGATGTGGCTTTTTTGATGCAAGACCCAAATACTCTTTTATTTAACGCAACTGTAAAAGAGGAGATTGAGTTTGGCTTAAGAGAGTTTGGTTTTGATAACGTAGAAGATAGAGCTATAGAGATTGCCAAAAGATTCGGTTTGGAAAAATATCTTGATACTCCACCTTATTATCTTAGTGGAGGGGAGAAACAAAGAGTAGCGCTGGCCGCGATTTTGGCAATAGAGCCTAAACTTTTGCTCATGGATGAGCCATCTTCCAATCTAGATCCGCCAACAACCGGCTGGCTTATTGATCTTTTAAATGATATGCAAGTGACTACGATTATTTCTACTCACAATCTTAGTTTAGCTTATGAATTTGGTGAAAGAGCTTTGGTACTTTCAAAGAGTCATGAATTGATTTTTGATGGAGAGTTGGAGAGGTTTTTATCAGATATGCAACTTTTAATGAAGGCACAGCTTCTTCATAAACATAAACATAAACATAAACATAATGGAGTGGTGCATAGTCATTACCATTTGCATGACTGGAAAATATAGTATAATTGAATCATTATTCATAAGGAGAAAATATGTGTAAAGATTGCGGATGCAGTATTACAGAACATACTCACGAACATCAGCATGAGCATTTACATAGCAACCCACAGTTAAATGATACGAAAACCATTGAAGTTATTACTAAAATTTTGGATAAAAACGACCATGAAGCAAAACATAACAGAGAACATTTTGAAAAATATAATGTTTTAGCTATCAATCTCATGAGTTCTCCCGGAAGCGGTAAAACTTCTGTATTAGAACAGCTTGCTTTGATGAATGAATTTCGATTTGGTGTTATAGAGGGAGATTTGGAAACGAACAGAGATGCAGATAGACTAAAAGCCAAAGGAGTTCCAGCATATCAGATACAAACCGGAAGTGCGTGTCACTTGGATGCTTTTATGGTACATGAAGCATTGCACAAAATACCTTTACAAGATCTAGATGTATGTTTTATAGAAAATGTTGGCAACCTTGTATGTCCTGCCAGTTACGATGTTGGAGCTCATCTTAATATTGTTTTGGTAAGTGTTCCTGAAGGCGATGACAAGATAGAGAAATATCCAGTTATGTTCAGACAAGCTGATCTTGTTTTGATTACAAAAACAGATCTTCTTCCATATTTTGATTTTGATGTTAAAAGAGCGAAAGAGACTGCACGAAGACTTAAACCTAATGTTGATATTTTGGAAGTTTCTACAAAAGATAATGAGTCTTTGAAAAAACTTGCCAACTGGATCAAATTTAAAATGGAGATGAGATAATGTGTCTTTCGATTCCGTCACAAGTTATTGAGATAAACAAAGATGAAATGACCGCGATTGTGGATACTTTAGGGGTTAAAAGAAAAGTCGGTATTGATTTTATAGCTGATGAGGTAAAAGTTGGTGATTATGTTTTGATACATATCGGATATGCCATGAATATTATAGATGAAGAGTATGCTAAAGAGTCAATCGCTCTATATCAAGAGATAATAGAGAAAATGGAAGAGGAAGAGAAAAGGGCTATGATAGATGAGAGTGACAACTGTCCGAGTGGAGGCGGAGGCTGATGGTACTAAAAGATTTATATGACAGATTTAGAGACCCAAAAGCTATACAAGCTCTCTCTAAAGAGATTGAAAAAGAGGCCGAAAAACTTGATAGAACTATAAATATAATGGAGGTATGCGGCGGTCATACCCATACCATCATGAAATATGGCCTTTTGCAGTTAATGCCAAAAAATATAAACTTTATTCACGGTCCCGGATGTCCTGTTTGTATTATGCCAAAAGAGAGAATCGACCACGCCTATATCTTGGCAATGAGAGAAGATGTGATTCTTTGTACTTTGGGAGATATGATAAAGGTGCCTGGAAGCAAAGGAAGTTTGCAAGATGCAAGAAGCAACGGGGGCGATGTAAGGTTTGTCTATTCGCCTTTGGATGTGTTGAAAATTGCAAAAGAGAATCCAGATAAAAAAGTTATATTTTTTGCTATAGGTTTCGAAACGACTACGCCTATGACGGCTGCACTTTTAGAAAATGCGATAAAACAAAATATAAAAAACATGCTCTTTCATATAAACCATGTTACAGTACCTGAAGTTATGAAAGAGCTAATTGATAGCAGAGACGAACATGTAGATAGTTATAACAACCAGATAGACGCTTTTTTAGGGCCTAGCCATGTAAGCGTGATTGCAGGAAGCAAGATATATGAGCAGTTTCCTTCTCAATACAACCGCCCAGTTGTCGTTTCAGGGTTTGAACCTGTTGATGTGATGGAGGGGGTTTTGATGATGGTTAGCCAGTTTGTAGAGGGTAGATGTGAAGTTGAGATACAGTATAAAAGAAGTGTGAGCAAAGAAGGTAATCTTAAAGCGCAAGAATTGATTGAGAACTATTTTGAAAAAAGAGAACTTTTCAAGTGGAGAGGTCTTGGAAATATTCCAAAGAGTGCATGGAAGCTTAAAGATGAATTTGGCGAGTTTGATGCAGAAAAAATTTATGAACTGCCAAAAGAGGAGATAGAAGACCATAAACTGTGTATCTGCGGGGACATTTTAAGAGGTATAGCTAAACCGACTGAGTGTCAAGTTTTTGGTACTGCTTGTACTCCTCAAAAACCTCTTGGTAGCTGTATGGTTAGCAGTGAGGGTGCATGTGCTGCTTATTATAAATATGGGAATTTGTTGTAAGGATGAGTATGCAAAAAACAATAACACTTTCAATGGGAAACGGCGGGATAGAGAATCAAGAATTGATTGAAAAGATTATATTTAGACACATAAAAAATGAGTTTTTAGAAAGAGCCGAAGACGCAACTTCCTTGAGTGAGTTTAAAAATCCGGTATTTACAACAGATTCTTTTACCATAACTCCTCTTTTTTTCAAAGGAGGAGATATTGGAAAACTTGCAGTTGCTGGGGCCTGTAACGATCTTGCAATGATGGGGGCAAAACCAAAGTTTTTATCTTTATCTTTCATAATTGAAGAGGGATTTAATGTTAGGGATTTTGAGAAAATTGTTAGAAGTATAAAAAAAGAGCTTGATATTAACGAAGCTAAAGTTGTAACAGGAGATACTAAAGTAGTACCAAAAGAGAGCTGTGACGGGATTTATATAAATATCTCAGCTATAGGAGAGAGAGTTAAAGAGTTTTCTCAAAAAAATATAGAAGTTGGTGATGTAGTTTTGATATCAGGTGACATTGCAAGACATGGAGCTAGTATATTTGCAAGCCGTGAAGGGATAGAGCTGGAAAATGAGATAACAAGTGATTGCAAATCTTTATGGCCAGTTGTTGAGAGACTTATAAAAGAAGATGTGAAGATAAAAGCCTGTAGAGATGCTACAAGAGGGGGAGTTGCTGCGGTACTTAATGAGTGGGCAAAAGCTAAAGATTTATGTTTTGAGATTGAAGAGGCCAAAGTTAAAGTAAGCGATGAGGTGAGAGGAATTTGCGAGATTTTGGGGTTTGAGCCTTTTATTTTGGCAAATGAGGGAACTTTTGTAGCGGCAGTTGACATAAACGATAGTCAAAAAGCATTGGAAATTTTGAAAGAGTTTAATGAAAATGCTAGTGTTATTGGGATAGTAACGGATGAATACCCACAAAAAGTTTTACTAAAAAGTGAGTGGGGAACAAGAAGGTTTTTAGATATGCCAAGTGGTGAGATTTTGCCAAGGATATGCTAAGGTGAAGATACTTTTGATATCTACCAATTTTAACTCTTTAACTCAAAAAATATACTGCTTTTTAAAAGATTTGGGTCATACAGTTAGTGTAGAGTATGCTATAAACGATAACGTCATGATAGAGGGTGTCGAACTTTTTAAACCGGATATAGTGATATGTCCTTATCTAACAAAAAAACTGCCTATAGAAATTTTCAAGAAAATCCCTACTTTCATTGTACATCCGGGTCCTTTTGGAGACAGAGGAGCATACGCTCTTGATAATGCAATTTTAGGTAATAAAAAAGAGTGGGGCGTTACTATTTTAGAGGCTGATGATGAGCTTGACGGAGGAAAAATCTGGGCTACTAAAAACTTTAAAATACCAAAAAAGAAGAAGGGGTATATTTATAGAAATCAGGTAAGTGATGCGGCTGTTGAACTAGTAAGCGAGCTTATAGAAAAGTTAAAGAATGGCTTTAAACCTTTAGAAAATCCGCTTTTGCCAATGCATAAAAGAGTAACTCAAGATAGAAGAAAAATAGACTGGACTAAAGACAAAAGTGAAGAGATTATTAAAAAAATAAATGCTTCAGATAACTATCCTGGAGTAAAGGATAACTTTTTAGGGGTTGATGTATATATTTTTGGAGTAAGTTTGGAAAAAAGCGCTCTTGAAGATATTGAAGCCAAACCCAAAGATATTTTGGCAAAGCGAGACGGGGCGATTTTAGTCAAAACAATTGATTGGGCTATATGGATTAGCCATATGACACAGATAAAAGAGGGAATACGCCAGATAAAACTACCTTCCACTTATGTTTTAAAAGATAAATTAAAAGGTATAAAAGAGCACAGAATTCCCCTATATATGGATCCTCAGACTCAGACATTCAAAGAGATTACATTTTACAAAAAGAACAATGTTGGCTTTTTAGAGTTCGATTTTTACAATGGAGCTATGAGTTCGGAGCAGTGTATAAGACTCAAATATGCTATCGAAACACTTAGGGAAGAGGTGTATATACTGGTTTTGATGGGTGGCGAGAACTTTTTTAGCAACGGAATCCATCTAACCATATTGGAAGATAGCAAAAAGAAGGGTGAAGATGGTTGGAGCAATATTAACGCTATGAACAATCTGGTAAAAACCATTCTTTTTAGTGATGATATTTTAACTATTACTGTTTTTCGTGCAAATGCAGGAGCAGGCGGAGTTTTTCTGGGTTTGGCAAGCGATATAGTTTTTATAAAAAAAGGAGTTGTTTTAAATCCACACTACAAAACAATGGGATTAAGCGGTAGTGAGTATCACACTTATACACTTCCAAAAAGAGTAGGTAAAGATAAAGCTAAAAAACTTGTTGATGAAGCTCTACCGATTTCAGCCAGCTTTGCAAAAAAAATAGGACTGGTTGATTTTATATATAACGATTTTGGCGAGGTAGAAAGCTTTGTTTTAGAACTTGCTGAAGATGAAGATAGATTTTATAAAATATTGGATGAAAAAAGAGATAGGCTAGAAAGAGATGAAGAGTTGATAAGTAGATGTGTAGAAAAAGAGTTAGAAAAGATGTATCCAGAATTTTGGGATGAGAAAAGTCTTTTTCATAAGTTAAGACACGATTTTGTATATAAAGTTTGTCCTTTGCAAACTCCAAAGAGGTTAGCTATACATAGAAATGAGGAATTTGGAACTGGGAATTTGTAAAAATAATATTTTGTTCCTAATTCCAAATTCCTAATTCCAAAGGAAAATAATGCACGAATATTCAATAGTCCAAAGTCTTTTAGATATTATAGAAGATAATGCAAAAAAACATAATGCAAAAAAAGTTACAAAGATAGTTGTTAAAATCGGAGTTTTGAGTGGAGTAGAGCCTCACCTGCTTGAGATTGCATTCAATACTTTTAAAGAAGGGACTATTTGTGAGGAAGCTTTTTTTGAAATGATAATAGAACCTTTGAAAGTTGAATGCAAAGAGTGTAAAAATGTGAACGAAATAGAGCATAACTCTTTGCTTTTTGAATGTCCGGTATGCAAAAGTGTAGATCTAGAAGTTTTAAGCGGCGAAAATATGTATCTTATGAGTCTTGAGATGGAGTAATGTTTAAAACACTCTTTTCAAGATCGTAAAGTTCATATCTGATATATTTAAATTTTTCAGCCATTTCATGGTCTATAAGCTTGAAACTTTCTTCTAAAACTCTCGCAGACTCTTGTGCTCTTTTGAAGTTTGCTACTAAAATATCTTCTAGTTTAGTTCTCTCTTTTTCACTTTGGGTACTCTCTTTCAGAACATCGTTTTTTATATCTCTCGATTTTAAGAGAGTTTCGTACTCTGATATTTTAGCGATATGCCTTAACTCTTTTAGTCTTGAAGCTATATCTTTTTTATCGAAAATATAGCGATATATATCTTCTACTACTCTAATGCCCTCTTTTAATCTGTTAAGATTTGCATCTATAAGCCTTAAAAGCTTTGGCTTAGCTAAAGCCAAAGCTTTATCAATCTTCGCTGCTTCCAAGGAGACCCATAATCTGAAGAAGTGATATAAAAAGGTTTAGTACATCAAGATACAAAGCGATTGCTGCTTCAACTGGAGAAGAGAAGTTTCCTCTCATTATATTTTGGGTATCAAAAAGTATAAATGCACTAAAAAGTAGGGCACCGGCGCTAGCGATAGCAAGCTGTAAAATCGGACTTCCCAAAAAGATATTGATAAGAGCTGCTACTATCATAATAATAAGAGCAATAAACAAAAATTTACCCATAAAGGTAAAATCTCTTTTTGTATTGATAGCAAAAAGACTTATTCCGCCAAAGGCTACTCCTGTTAAAAGTAGAGCGTTTGTAACTATAGAAGCTCCTCCTGGCATTCCTAAAACAGCACTTAATAGTGGCGTTAGTGTGATTCCTGTCATAAATGTAAACGCAAAAAGCATAATAAGATTGATTCCAGGTTTGCTTTTTGTAAAATATATACCAAAAAGAAGTAGAAACTCAAGTATAACAAGTCCCCAATACCAGTCTGCAATAGAAGCAGCCATATCCATACCTATGTATGCACCGGCTGTAGCTGCCATCAAACTTGCGGCAAAGAGTTGGTAGGTCTTTTTTATAAAAGTTGCACGATCAAGTTTCTCTTCACGTGGAGCCTCTTTGACTATCTCTTTTTCAAGACTTTTATTATGAGCATCTATATAGTCTCTATTATAGAGTGCCATAACCCTCCCTTTTATCAAAATTTTTTATTGTACAAGACAATTATACTTAATAAACATATTACATTCAATAAAATATAAACTATAAAATTTGATTAACTTTTTTTTAAGCGATTATTTTTTATACTTCCATCCGCTTTTGGCGGCGAGTTCTTTAAATAGTTTGAGATTGTTGGGTTTCAAGTTAAGAGCTTAAAGTTTCAAGCTTAAAGTCTAAAGTCTAAAGTCTAAAGTTTGAAGTTTAAAGTCTATTGTATATCGTCTGATTTTAGATTATAGATTTTTAAATAAGGTTTGTAGCTTAATATATTTGATTGCGATTTAGCGACTACCGACTATAGGTTATTTACTATAGTCTATTGTCTATAGACTATTAGCTTTATTTAGTTGCTCTTGACAAGATTTTAAAATTTTAATATAATTTCGACCCTTGATTGGGGAAGCTTAGAGTTTTAGAAAAAAAGAGTTCAAATAACACTTATAGAGTTTATAAGTGTTAGAGAGTTCTTTTTTATAGACAATGATAATGATCTTTGAAAACTGGATAAGCTAAAAGGAAATTCTTTTAAGCCTTTGAGTAATTAAGTTTTATGGATAAGACTTTTCTATAAATTATTTATGGAGAGTTTGATCCTGGCTCAGAGTGAACGCTGGCGGCGTGCCTAACACATGCAAGTCGAACGAGAACGGCTCAAACCTTCGGGTTTGGGTGTCAGCTAAGTGGCGCACGGGTGAGTAATACGTAGCTAACCTGCCCTATAGCGGGGGATAACAGGCCGAAAGGCCTGCTAATACCCTATACTCCTTCTCTACATAAGTAGAGTTGTGGAAAGTTTCACTACCAGCTACCTACTATTTGCATTTGTTAGCATAAAGCTAATTGTTTAGATACGAGGAGCAATTTTAAAGATAAATCAAAAGATTATCGAGAAATTGCGACGAAATAGATGAGTAATTAGCTTTATGCCCAAAGGGAACACAAATAAAACTAAATCTTTTGCGTTAGATTTTTTTGCCTTAGATGACTAAGGCTGCAAAAATCTGTCTTAGGTCTTTAGTTTTCTTTATGTTCTAACAAGTGTAAATAGTAGGTAGCTGGTAGTGATGCGCTATAGGATGGGGCTGCGGCCTATCAGCTAGTTGGTGGGGTAACGGCTTACCAAGGCTATGACGGGTAGCTGGTCTGAGAGGATGATCAGCCACACTGGAACTGAGACACGGTCCAGACTCCTACGGGAGGCAGCAGTGGGGAATATTGCGCAATGGGGGCAACCCTGACGCAGCAACGCCGCGTGGAGGATGAAGGCCTTCGGGTTGTAAACTCCTTTTCTGAGGGAAGATGGTGACGGTACCTCAGGAATAAGCACCGGCTAACTCCGTGCCAGCAGCCGCGGTAATACGGAGGGTGCAAGCGTTACTCGGAATCACTGGGCGTAAAGGGCGCGTAGGCGGTTTAGTAAGTCGGGTGTGAAAGCCCACAGCTCAACTGTGGAACTGCATCCGAAACTGCTAGACTAGAGTTCGGAAGAGGCAGGTGGAATTGGTGGTGTAGGGGTAAAATCCGTAGAGATCACCAGGAATACCCATTGCGAAGGCGACCTGCTGGGACGATACTGACGCTGAGGCGCGAAAGCGTGGGGAGCAAACAGGATTAGATACCCTGGTAGTCCACGCCCTAAACGATGGATGCTAGTCGTTGGGGTGCTAGTCACCTCAGTGATGCAGCTAACGCAATAAGCATCCCGCCTGGGGAGTACGGCCGCAAGGCTAAAACTCAAAGGAATAGACGGGGACCCGCACAAGCGGTGGAGCATGTGGTTTAATTCGAAGATACGCGAAGAACCTTACCTGGGCTTGACATCCCGAGAACCCTGTAGAGATACGGGGGTGCCCTCTTATGAGGGAGCTCGGTGACAGGTGCTGCACGGCTGTCGTCAGCTCGTGTCGTGAGATGTTGGGTTAAGTCCCGCAACGAGCGCAACCCTCGTCCTTAGTTGCCAGCACGATAGGGTGGGCACTCTAAGGAGACTGCCCGGGTAACCGGGAGGAAGGTGAGGACGACGTCAAGTCATCATGGCCCTTATGTCCAGGGCGACACACGTGCTACAATGGCGCGTACAGAGAGACGCGATACCGTGAGGTGGAGCAAATCTCTAAAGCGCGTCCCAGTTCGGATTGCAGTCTGCAACTCGACTGCATGAAGCCGGAATCGCTAGTAATCGCGGATCAGCCATGCCGCGGTGAATACGTTCCCGGGTCTTGTACTCACCGCCCGTCACACCATGGGAGTTGAGCTCACCCGAAGCCGGGAGGCCAACCAGTTATTGTAATTGGGGGCTACCGTCCACGGTGGGCTCAGCGACTGGGGTGAAGTCGTAACAAGGTAACCGTAGGAGAACCTGCGGTTGGATCACCTCCTTTCTAGAGAGTACGATCCTAAAGATTCATTTCTTTAGGTTAAGAGTTAGAGTCTCACACTCTAGCTCTTGTGGGCTTAAAGGAAGAGTACTTTTAGCTTGTCCAGTTTTGAGAGATTATTTGTTCTTTAACATGACAAAAGTAGATAGAGGGAATAGTGTGAGCTAATTCTTATGTCCTTATCAGGGGTGAGCTAGATTAGTTGATAGTGAATAGTTGATAGTTGATAGTTGATAGTACATTGCTGTCAACCATCAACCATTCACCATCAACCATTCACCAAATAAGGGCCTGTAGCTCAGGTGGTTAGAGCGCACCCCTGATAAGGGTGAGGTCAGAGGTTCAAGTCCTCTCAGGCCCACCATTGTAAAGCAAAGCTTTGCAGTTGATAGTTAATAGTAGATAGTTGATAGTAAAGAGGATAAGAACTATAAACCATAAACCATCAACTATCAACCAGGAAGGGGAATTAGCTCAGCTGGGAGAGCGCCTGCTTTGCACGCAGGAGGTCAGCGGTTCGATCCCGCTATTCTCCACCATTATAGTAATTGGGAATTAGTAATTAGGAATTAGTGAAAAAGAAACAAAAACAGCCCAATTCCAAATTCCAAATTCCCAATTCCAAAGTTTAAATCAAGTCTTCAAAGGAAGATTTGGTTTAGACTTTAATAGTCTAAAGAGTTATTTGACAATCCATTGTTTAAAGTCTAAGGTAAAGAAACAATTTCAGCCTTACTCAATAGTGTAAGATATGATTCGTAAAAGTAATTCAAATTACGAGTTACGAGCAACGAATTACGAAAAAGTATCTGAGTAAGGCGGCAGTGCGCTTTAGAATAAGTAGGTTAAGCTACAAAGGGCGTACGGTGGATGCCTAGGGTGACAGAGGCGATGAAGGACGTGCTAGGCTGCGAAAAGCCTCGGGGAGCTGCCAAGAAGCGTTGATCCGGGGATTTCCGAATGGGGCAACCCGGCCAGTCGAGAGGCTGGTCACCGGACATAGTCCGGGGCGAACCTGGGGAAGTGAAACATCTCAGTACCCAGAGGAGAAGAAATCAAACGAGATTCCCAAAGTAGCGGCGAGCGAAATGGGATTAGGGCAAACCGGGTGCTTGCACTCGGGGTTGTAGGGCTCCCATAACGGCACCACGAAGGTTAGCAGAACTGTCTGGAAAGGCAGACCATAGAGGGTGATAGTCCCGTAAGCGAAAACCTAAGTGGGCCAGGGATGTCCCTGAGTAGGTCGGGACACGTGTTATCCTGACTGAAGCTGGGAGGACCACCTTCCAACCCTAAATACTCCTGTCACACCGATAGCGAACCAGTACCGTGAGGGAAAGGTGAAAAGAACCCCAGTGAGGGGAGTGAAATAGAACCTGAAACCGTATGCCTACAATCATTCGGAGCCCTATGAGCTTTGCTCAGGGTGACGGACTGCCTTTTGCATAATGAGCCTGCGAGTTGTGGTCAGTGGCGAGGTTAAGCGAACGCGTAGCCGTAGCGAAAGCGAGTCTGAATAGGGCGATGTGGGCATCCCACAAAGTCTCTGGACTTTGTGGGGACCCGCGACTAGTCACTGGCTGCAGACCCGAAGCCAAGTGATCTATCCATGGCCAGGTTGAAGCGGGAGTAAGACCCCGTGGAGGACCGAACCGGTGGAGGTTGAAAACTCTTCGGATGAGCTGTGGATAGGGGTGAAAGGCCAAACAAACTTGGTGATAGCTGGTTCTCTCCGAAATATATTTAGGTATAGCCTCAGGTCGTAGCTACAGGGGGTAGAGCACTGATAGGGCTAGGGCTGCTCACCGCGGTACCAAACCCTGTCAAACTCCGAATACCTGTAGTGTAATCCTGGGAGTCAGGCGTAGGGTGATAAAATCCTATGTCGAGAGGGGAACAACCCAGACTACCGACTAAGGTCCCGAAGTTCTGACTAAGTGGAAAACGATGTGGGGCTGCTTAGACAACCAGGAGGTTGGCTTAGAAGCAGCCATCCTTTAAAGAAAGCGTAACAGCTCACTGGTCTAGCGGCCCTGCGCGGAAAATATAACGGGGCTAAGTCAGACACCGAAGTCGTAGGTTCACTCTGGAGAGTGAGCGGTAGGAGAGCGTTCCAGTCTGCGTTGAAGCTGTACCGGCGAGGAGCAGTGGAGCGGCTGGAAGTGAGCATGCAGGCATGAGTAGCGATAAAACAGGTGAGAATCCTGTTCGCCGAAAACCCAAGGTTTCCTACGCGATGCTCGTCAACGTAGGGTTAGTCGGGTCCTAAGCCGAGTCCGAGAGGGGTAGGCGATGGGAAATCGGTTAATATTCCGATACCTACTTTACACAAGGCGAAGGGGGGACGCTTAGGGCTAGCCGAGGTCAGTGATGGATTACTGGCTCGAAGGGTGTAGGGTGTTAGGTAGGAAAATCCGCCTGACGTGTACCCGAGACCTGACAGGCTCTCAAACTCCTTCGGGAGGGCGAGGGAATCGGTGATGCCGTCGAGCCGAGAAAAGCCTCTAAGCCATTTGAGTGTAAGGTAGCCCGTACCGTAAACCGACACAGGTGGGTGAGATGAGTATTCTAAGGCGCGTGGAAGAACCCTGGTTAAGGAACTCTGCAAGCTGGCACCGTATCTTCGGTATAAGGTGTGCCCGTAGTAGGTGAAGCTGCTTGCCAGTGGAGCCGAGGCGGGTCGCAGCGAAGCGCTCCATCCGACTGTTTATCAAAAACACAGCACTCTGCTAACTCGTAAGAGGATGTATAGGGTGTGACGCCTGCCCGGTGCCGGAAGGTTAAGGGGATTGGTTAGCTTTAGGGCGAAGCCATGAACCGAAGCCCCGGTAAACGGCGGCCGTAACTATAACGGTCCTAAGGTAGCGAAATTCCTTGTCGGTTAAATACCGACCTGCATGAATGGCGTAACGAGATGGGGGCTGTCTCGACCAGGGATCCAGTGAAATTGTAGTGGAGGTGAAAATTCCTCCTACCCGCGGAAAGACGGAAAGACCCCGTGGACCTTTACTACAGCTTGACACTGCCATTGGGATAGGGATGTGCAGGATAGGTGGGAGGCTGTGAAGCCTGGGCGCCAGCCTAGGTGGAGCCGTCCTTGAGATACCACCCTTCCTTATTCTGATGGCTAACTTGCCGGTGTTATCCACCGGGAGGACAATGTCTGGCGGGTAGTTTGACTGGGGCGGTCGCCTCCTAAAGTGTAACGGAGGCTTACAAAGGTTGGCTCAAGACGGTTGGAAATCGTCTGTAGAGTATAAAGGCATAAGCCAGCCTGACTGTGAGAGAGACAACTCGAGCAGAGAGGAAACTCGGTCTTAGTGATCCGGTGGTTCTGAGTGGAAGGGCCATCGCTCAAAGGATAAAAGGTACCCCGGGGATAACAGGCTGATCTCCCCCAAGAGCTCACATCGACGGGGAGGTTTGGCACCTCGATGTCGGCTCATCGCATCCTGGGGCTGGAGCAGGTCCCAAGGGTATGGCTGTTCGCCATTTAAAGCGGTACGCGAGCTGGGTTCAGAACGTCGTGAGACAGTTCGGTCCCTATCTTCCGTGGGCGTAGGAAGGCTGAGGAGAGCTGACCCTAGTACGAGAGGACCGGGTTGGACGTGCCACTGGTGTACCAGTTGTCCTGCCAAGGGCACCGCTGGGTAGCTATGCACGGAACGGATAACCGCTGAAAGCATCTAAGCGGGAAGCCGACTCCAAGATGAGCCTTCCCTGAAGGACGGTGGAAGACTACCACCTTGATAGGCTGGGTGTGTAAGCCCTGCGAGGGGTTTAGCTGACCAGTACTAATAGTCCGTTTGGCTTAACCAAAGGGTCTCTCTATAGAGGATTTATACCTCATAGCTTTAAAATTTCATTTAGATATAAGGAATTGCGACGAAGTTTATGTAATCATAAACGAGGAGCAATAACGAAATAGATAAATAGAAATTTTAAAGCCCATAGGGAAAAGAGATTAACAGCAATCTTTAGCAAAAAATTTATTTTACTTATATTTATAAGCCTTCATAAATTTTTTACTAAATCTTACTATTACTCTCTTTTCTATGAGATATAAATTCTCTATAGAGAGACCCTACGCACTGCCGCCTTACTGAGATACTTCTAACCTTAGACTATAAACAATGGATTGATTTCTTTAAAAAATAGTAATTAGTAATTAGTAATTGGGAATTAGGAACTAGAAATTAGAAAAAAATTTCTCCAATTCCAAATTCCCAATTCCTAATTCCAAATTACAGAAATACTGAGTCTTCCAAGGAAGATTGAGTATTTCTGTCCTGGTGCCTATAGAGCGGAGGAAACGCCTAGACCCATTTCGAACCTAGAAGCTAAGCTCCGCATCGCTGATGATACTGCACCCTCCGGGTGTGGAAAAGTAGGTCGGCGCCAGGCGGAATATTGATACACTACTGCAAAACTCACAAGTTTATCTTCCAAAATATTTAAATAGTAATCTAGCTATTTAAAGTAACACATACATAATCAACCAATTTATGGACATTCATTTCAATATACATTTTGTAAAATGCAAAGACTGTTCCGCAAAAGCTATAATTTGAAAATCTTGATTATTTTTGATTATTTACTCTTAGTTCTTCGTCTTTATGCCTTTCTATATGTTATACAATATCTTTTTATCTCTTAACTCGATAATGACAAGATTTTTCTGTAAATCTCTCAACAACACTTTCCTCTAGTTCCAGATTTTCTTACTAGATGTTTTTTTATCCAGCTACTTGGCATTAGTCTCAACCGCAGTAGTACTAGTAAACGCAGTACCGATTCGTCGCAGGGAAACGCTCTGGTGACTTTGGTGCAGTGCTTGACCTCCTTGTTAAACCGCTCCAATACATTGGTGGAGCAGATCTTGCGGTGATGGCGCTTTGGAAAGACCAGTGTTCAATTTGACCTGCTCTCCAAAAATTGGACCAAGATCAGAGTTAGAGTATAATAAAACTACTGGAGTAGCAGATGAAGAAAAGATTCAGTGAAGAGAAGGTTGTAAAAATATTACAAGAGGTTCAAAAAGCAGATACCCAAAGAGAAGTTATTCGCAAATATAATATAAGTGAGCAGACATTTTACAAATGGAAACGTATGTATGGCGGGATGAGCGTAAGTGAAATAAAAAGACTTAAAGAGCCTGAAAAAGAGAATGCCAAGCTCAAAAACTTCTATCAGAGCAAAACATCTGATCGATACTCTAAGCAGGTTTATGACCTTGTATGGAAGACCATAATTTATACGTTCTGACAATGGTTCGGAATTTACAGCAAAAGCTCTTATTCACTGGCTTACAAAACACAATATCGGCCCAGCTTTCATCAAACCTGGATCTCCCTGGCAAAAAGCCTATGTAGAAAGCTTCAATGGAAAATTCATAGATGAAAGCTTAAATAGAGAGTGGTTCGCAAACAGAAAAGATGCCCAGGTTATCATTGAACAGTGGCGGAATACTACAATAATGAATGGCCACACAGTTCATTGAATAATAAGCCACCATCAAAAGTTTTAGGAAGGCAAAATGTTGCTTGATGTACAATCAATTACTAACTCTGTAATTGGACCTACTTTTTGGAACAGGTCAAATTCATCAAGCTCATTGCTGAGATTGCTCACCGTAGCGTGGGAAAGCTCGATTCCCAGCTCTGCAACGATCGACTTAACCTTGTGGGTGAAGACACCTTTGAGATAGCTCTCTACGTTCACTGATACCATTGCCTTGTCGATCTACGAATAGTTCTCGAACAGCTTCGTCTCTAACCGTCCGCTCCTGTATATGGTCGTAGCAGATTCAGCTCGCCCAGCGACGTCTTGAGCTAACGCTCCTTGATCCTTTTGGTTTTTGTAATCATAGTTGATTTGGAATTTACAGAAATTATTTTACGCTACCGAGATTTTCAGTTTGGTAAAGAGGAAAATAGAGTTTTTGAAGCTTTAATTGCAAGAATAACATTATCTTTTTTAGCTTATAATCTCACAAGCTATATTAACTGTATCAATAATGAACCTAAAACACTTGGTGAACTTTTTAGAGATTTGGAATGTCAACTTGAAATTTTAACAATTTCAATGGAGTTGTTTTTAATAATATTGGAAAATTTACTTCAAGCTGCTGAAATTGTCAATAGAAATAAAGATTTAGAACAAATTATTCATTTTTTAAGAACTCATACTAAAAAACAGTTAGGCTTTATGTGCGAAAGTTGAATAAATTTAAAACGTTACTCTCTATAATTCTCCAATTATAAAATATGTTACAATCATAGTAATTATATTGTATTTTATTATAAATTGAGTCCTCTAAAAAATTAATCTGGAAATGATAAAATAAGGAAAAGCTACAAGAGAATAAAAAAGGTAGAGGAAAATGCAAATACTAAGTTTTTTTGATTACGCAATACAAGAACAAGGTGAGAAAAGAACAATAAAATTTTTAGAAGAGATGAAAAAAAATATTCCATATGAAGAACTTGAAGAGTTGCTAATCAAGGAGGGAGTATATAGACCAAAAGTAGCAGAGGAAAAAGGGAGACACTATATTCAAGTAAAGTACTATTAGGGGCATTTTTTCTCCATGCGTGGTATGGACTAAGCGATTCAATGACAGAAGAGATGATACATGATAGACTCTCATTTAGAAAATTTTTAGATATAAAAGCAGATAATGATATACCAGATGAGACTACAATTTGTAACTTTAGAAATGCACTAATGGGTAAAATTCTTTTGATAAGATATTTGCTATAGTCAAAGAGACAATGGTAAAAAACAACTTAATCCTCAAAGAGGGTACTATCGTAGATACTACTTTGATACATGCAAGCGAGCCAACAAGAAAAGAAGATAAAGAGAAAAAAGTAGTATCAAACAAAGTAGCAGATAGCGATGCGACATATACTTCAAAAAGAGGGAGAAAATATCACGGATTTAAAATGCATATAGCAAGTGATACAAATGGGATAATAAAAGAGGTAATAACCACTACGGCAAAAGAGTCAGATATAAAACAGTTAGATAGACTAACAGAGAACGAAAAAAGCTTTTATAAAAAAAGGGATATTTGGTGGTATTAGTGAATGAAGAGTAAGAGGTCAAAAGAGATTAAGAGGAAAACAGCAAAAACATAATAAAAAATTTGCAAAAGTAAGAGGCATCGTAGAACTACCCTTTGCATTTATCAAAAACCTTATGAACTATACTCAAACAAGATTTATAGGTTTAGAGAAAAATGACCAATGCTATCTACTATTAGCAACAGCTTATAATCTCAAAAGAGTACCGAATCTACAAAGAAAGATGGGGATAGTGTAAAAATAGAGGAAGAATGAGCAAAAAAGCTCAAAGAATTGATATATGAACAAAGATAACTATACAAAATAAAGGCTTTTTAAGTTTAAAATAAGACTCTGAATTGTATAAGGAACAAAGTAATGAAAAAGTTTAGGTAATGGTGGGTTTTTCAGAGGATTCAATTTGAATACTGTTCAATAAAAGTTATTTTAACCCGGATTTTGCAATAATATTTGTTTTAGTAGTGCTTTTGCTTGAGATTTAGAGGCTTTTTAAAAATTTTGAAGGTCTATCCTATAAGGTGATAAGTCAAAAAATTTATGATCGCCAAAAATCTGGTGTTTAGTACTAATGTGATAAAGTCTATTGCAAAATCTGGGTTTAAGTTATTTTAAGGATATCTAATGAAGAAAACTGTCTCTTTAGTTTTAGGTAGTGGTGGAGCTAGAGGATATGCCCATATAGGAGCCATTGAAGAGATAGTAAAAAGAGGATACAAGATTGAAGCTGTCAGTGGCTCATCCATGGGGGCTCTAGTAGGCGGATTGTACGCTTGTGGAAAACTTAACGATTACAAAGAGTGGGTTTTAACTTTAGATTTTTTAGATGTTATAAAACTTCTTGATATCTCATTTGCTCCGTCAGGACTTATAAAAGGTGATAGAGTTTTTGAAAAACTTGAATCCATAATAGGCGATACTTTGATAGAGGAGCTTAAAATCCCTTATACTGCAGTAGCAACTGAGCTTTTAACTCAAAAAGAGGTATGGTTTCAAAAAGGGAAATTGATAGATGCTATAAGAGCGTCAATAGCTATTCCTACTTTTTTTACACCCCATAAACTAGATAAAAGAGTATATGTGGATGGCGGTATAGTAAATCCGTTACCTATAGCCCCTATTATGAGCCAGATTAGTGATATAACGATAGCTGTCAATCTCAACAGTAACAGACCACCCGTAAAAAATATAAAACTGACCACAAAGGAAAAAAAAGAGACAGAAGAAGCAAAAAACATTTTCCAGCAGCTTCTAAAAAACGCAGAAAAGAAATTTTCTCAAATAAAAAAGAGTGAAGAGGAGATTACTTATCTCTCAGTTATTTCTAGATCAATAGATACAATGCAAAATATTTTGACAAATTACAAAATCGCGGGTTACAGACCCGACATACTCATAGAAATACCCAAGGACTGCGCAATGTTTTACGAATTTCATAGAGCAAAAGAACTCATAAGATTGGGACAAAAGCTTGCAAAAGAAGCCTTGGATGAATATGAGTCATAAAACGTTTTGACAAAACATCATATTGATATAACTTTAATATTTACACATATTTTTTATAAGTTCATCATGTATTTTACCATTTGAAGCCACTACAATATCTCCAAACTTATACTCTTCTCCTAAATGGTTTGTTACTTTTCCTCCAGCTTCAGTTACCATCAAAATACCGGCGGCTACATCCCAAGGTTTGAGATCAATTTCATAAAAACCGCTAAATCTACCGCAAGCAGTATAGCAAAGATCAATAGCGGCAGAACCAAGTCTTCTTATATCTCTTGTTTTTGGTAGAAGCTCTGAAAAAGTCTTCACTACCCATCTATAATCTTTTCCCATCTTAATTTTTGTATATGGAAAACCTGTTGCTATCAAAGATGAGGTTAGATTATCCGCTTTATTTACTTTTATTTTTTTGCCGTTAAGATATGCTCCTTCTCCTTTTCTTGCCCAAAAAAGTTCATCTAAAACAGGGTTATATACTATCCCCTCTTTTGGCTCTCCCCCCTCCCAAATACCAATAGATATGCATACATATACAATAGAGTGAACAAAATTGGTAGTCCCGTCAATTGGATCTATAAAAATCGCTTTTTGAGGAATAGATCTTGCTTTAAAACTCTCTTCTGCAACAATCTCAAAATCACGATATTTTTTAGATATCTTCTCTTTTAAAAAGTTTTCTATTTTCACATCATACTCTGTAACAAGATCAATTTCACTCTTAAAATCAATCCTTTTTGAGTGATAATAACCATATTTTAAAATCTTACCCGCTTCTTTTACAATCTCTATTAGTTTTGACATAAATAACCTTTCTTAATGCTTGATTAGTGATTAGTAACTTATTTTTTGTATATTAGTATATTAGTATACTGGTTTTTTCTATCTTTTTCCCAATACACCAATAACCAATATACAATTTTTTAATTATTAACTTACTTACCGCACTCACCTAAACATTTTAACCACAAATCCTCCTCGCATTTGCTCGCTAAGATTTGCTTCATGGTAAACCAGCTGTTCATATGCTCGTCACTAAGCATAGCTTAGGACTCGCATAAATTCACAGCTTGCACTCGGACACAAACGATAAGCAGTTATCGTTCTAAGCCTTCGGCTTGTCCTCGTTTACTTTTTATTTACTTTTTATTAAATCTCGTTTGTAATTTTTATATTATCATTACATTACTAAAAGATTCGAAAAGAAGTTTTTACTTACTCCTCTTCCTTTTGAACTTTTATAAACTAAGGAGGAAAAATGAAAAAAATTTTGATCATATCAACAGTTGCAGCTTTGATGCTTTCTGCAGCTACTATAAATTTTGAAGAGGCGCCTAAAGATTTCAAAAGAGTAATGCCACAAGGAAACAATAATGTAGTTCTCTCTTTTTATGATGCTATTAAGGAAGCAAAACAGAGCGTTGTTAACATATCGACTAAAAAAAAGATAAAAACGCCAAACTTTGCAAACTCGCCTTTTTTTAACGACCCTTTCTTTAAACAGTTCTTCGGACCTATGTTCAAAGATAGATTGCCAAAAGATAGAGTTCAAAGATCTCTAGGCTCGGGCGTAATCATAAGCAAAGAGGGATATATCGTAACAAACAACCATGTCATAAACGATGCGGACGAGATCACCATAACACTTCCCGGAAGCGATAAAGAGTATAAAGCTAAGGTTGTAGGCAAAGACCCTTTAACCGACTTAGCAGTTATTAAAATAGATGCAAAAAATCTAAAGCCTATAAAACTCGGAGACTCCTCCAAACTTAAAACCGGGGATATCGTATTTGCCATAGGAAATCCATTTGCGGTGGGGGAGACAGTAACGCAAGGTATAGTTTCTGGACTTAACAGAAGCAATGTAGGAATCAATACATACGAAAACTTCATTCAAACCGATGCGGCCATCAACCCTGGAAACTCAGGAGGAGCATTGGTTGACAGCAGAGGAACTCTTGTTGGAATAAACAGTGCTATCATAACAAGAAGCGGTGGAAATAATGGGATAGGTTTTGCAATACCCGTCAATATGATGAAAGATGTGGTTAAAAAGCTCGTTGAAAAAGGCAAAATTGAAAGAGGGTATCTAGGAGTTATCATAGAAGATCTTAAAGGTCCTCTAAAAGAGGTTTATAAACATGACTACGGCGCCATAATAGTCGATGTTGCCAAAGATTCAGCAGCTGCTGAAGCAGGTCTTAAAAGAGGAGATTTGATCATAGAGGTTAATGGTGAAAAGATAGATGACGCAAATAAGCTAAAAACTGTTATAGGCTCTAAAGCCCCTGGAGAAAAAGTAAGAGTAAGATATGAAAGAAACAAAAAGACTTACACAGCAACAGTAAAACTAAAAGAGAGACCTGAGAGTACAAGTGTTGGATCTGAAAAAGAGTTTTTAGGATTAGGTCTTAAAGAGCTTGATGATAAAACAAGAAGAATGTATAATATTCCAAAAGATGTGGAAGGGTTGTTGGTTACAGAAGTTGAGCCAGACAGTAAAGCTGAAAAGGCTGGATTTAAAAGAGGAGATATCATCGAAGCCGTTGAGGATATAGATATTAAAAATATAGAAGATTTCAAAAAAGCGATCAAAAAATACAAAGGTCCAAAAAGAGTATATGTAAACAGGCAAGGATATCCTCTTATTTTAGTGTTGAAATAAAGTTTTAAGTGAGGAAATTGGAAGTTGGAAGTTTGAAATCTTGAAACTTATAATATTCAAACTTCCAACTTAAACACTTGAAACTTAAAAACTTAAGCAGAGGAAAAGCTTTTGAAAGTTGCTATGATAGAAGACGATATAGAGCTTGCCGAGATACTCTCCGAATTTTTGGAGACCCACAATATAAAGGTGGTAAATTTTGATGATCCTTTTATCGCTCTCTCAACAATTAAAAACGAAGATTTTGATGCTCTGATTTTGGATCTAACTCTTCCAGATATGGATGGTTTGGAAATTTTGAAAAAGATAAGGGAGTTTAGCGATATTCCCATAATTATTTCAAGTGCAAGAAGCGATATAACAGATAAAGTTATAGGACTTGAACTAGGTGCTGATGACTATCTACCAAAACCTTACAATCCAAGAGAGCTTGAAGCGAGACTAAAAGCTATTTTAAGAAGAAAAATACCAAAAAAAGAGCACAAAGAGTTTTTTTTAGACGAAAAAGCGAGAGAGATCAGATATAAAAATAAAATATTGGATTTGACGCCGGCAGAGTATGAAATACTCTCTTATCTAATAAAAAATCAAGGAAAAGCTATCTCAAGAGATGAACTTTTGAACAATATAGACTCTTTAAATCCTTTTTCAAACGAAAAAAGCATAGATGTCATAATCAGCAGAATAAGACAGAAACTTGGTGAAGATAGGAAACATCCAAAATATATTTTATCGGTTAGAGGAATCGGATATAAATTCGTATAAAGCAAGATGAAAAAATCAATATTTATTTCTATAACTTTCATATTTTTAATAGCCTTCGTAGGAATGGCCGCATCTTTTTATCTTTTTATAATATATGAAAAAAAGAGTTCTCTATACTCTATAGAAAAAAGATTCGATTTTGTTTCGCAAACCCTTCTTTGGCAGCTAAAAACCACTCAAAATCCTAACAAACTAGTCAAAGAGCTAAAATCTATCGAACTAGAGTCTATCACATATCCGAAAGAGGCCATAAAAATACTAAAAAATTCCAAAAAAATACAAAAAAGAGTTACACCTTTCGGTCAAATATGGCTTTTAAAATATAAGGGCAGCTACTACATATTTATACAGAGTTTTGGCAACTCTCTTTTATTAAAAGATATTTCTCAAAAAGATACAAATTATACTTTATATATAATAATTTTTGGATTTATAGCAGTTCTTTTGCTTTTTGCCTATATAGCGATTATTATAAAACTAAGACCGCTAAAAATAATCCAAAAAGAGCTTAAAAAATTTTCAAAAGGAGAGCTAAATCTAAATCTAGACATTAAAGGAAGCAGTGAAATAGCAGAAGTCGCTCAAACTTTAAAAAACGCTATAGATTCACTAAAAAATATAATGAACTCTAGAAAGCTTCTTCTTAGAAACATTATGCATGAACTTAAAACCCCAATAACAAAAGGTCGAATTACAGCAGAGATGATTGATGATGAAAAACAAAAACAAAGACTTATAAATATTTTTGAGAGATTAAACTCACTCATCAACGAACTTGCCGCAATTGAAACTATGGATTCTGGTATAAAACCCGACTTAAAACTTTTAAAAACTAATCAATTGATAGAGGAAGCGATAAATCTGGGCATGTTCGACAATAGTACTATTGAAGTAGCGTATCATCAAAATCCTAAAATTAAGGCAGACTATAGACTTTTGAGTATAGCTATAAAAAACCTTATAGAAAACGGCATCAAATATTCACTAGATGGAAAGATAAAAATAGTAGTTTTTGAAAATAAAATAATTTTTATAAACAAAGGCAATAAACTAAAAAAAGATTTTCGTTTCTATCTAGAACCTTTCACAAAAGAGAGACAAAACAGCGGTTTCGGATTGGGGCTTTATCTTGTTGATGCAATTTTAAAGCTTCATCACTTCAAATTATCATATACTCACAAAGATGATTTAAATACTTTTACAATTATTTTCAATTAATTTCAAAAAGAGTATAATCGGCAAATTTTTTCTCTCAATCTCTCCAAAAAGACCTTCTGAGACTTTACAATCTTTCTATTTGCTTCGTTAATATCAAACCACTTGGCTCTATCTGCTTCGGGGAATTTTTGAATTTTTCCCGATTTAGGAGGCCACTCTAGCTCAAAATAGTTAGACTTTATATCGGTATCTAAATCTTTGTTTATCGCAAAAATATGAATGATTTTATTTGAAGCTTTAATCTCTCCTAAATCGATAAAATCTCCCTCAATCTTTTTCCCGGTCTCTTCAAAAAACTCTCTTTTAGCGGCAACTAAAATATTTTCTCCCTCTCTAACTTCACCTTTAACTATACTCCAAGCTCCATCGTCTCTATTTTTCCAAAAAGGTCCACCCATATGGATCAAAAAAACTTTTAAATCCCCTTTATGGCATTTAAATGGTAAAATACCTGCACTTATTTTCATTTTTAACCTTTAGAGTAATGAGTAATCGGTTATCACTGTTTACTAACTACTGATCACTGATTACTGGTCACTTTTTACCAAAGGAAACCAATGGATATTATACAAGCTATTATCTTTGGAATAGTAGAAGGGATTACCGAATTTTTACCTATCTCATCAACCGGACACATGATACTTACCGCAAAGTTAATGGGACTTGAACAGAGCGCTTTTCAAAAAAGCTTTGAAGTCATAATACAACTTGGCTCAATATTAGCTGTGGTTTTCGTTTTTAAAGATAAAATTTTTAAAGATATTAACTTATGGAAAAAACTGATAATCGCCTTTTTACCTACGGCTGTTTTGGGTTTTACACTATATAAAATCATCAAATCGCTTTTTTTGCCACAAACCGTTGCTTATATGCTCATCATAGGTGGAGTAATTTTTTTGATTGTGGAGTATTTTTATAAAGAAAAAGAGTATCATATAGAAGATATTAAAGATATAAGCTACAAGCAGGCTTTTTTAATAGGACTATTTCAATCTTTAGCCATGATACCAGGTACTTCTAGAAGCGGTGCCACTATCATAGGCGGACTTTTGATAGGCCTTAAAAGAAAGATTGCGGCAGAGTTTACCTTTTTATTGGCCGTACCTACTATGCTCGCAGCAACTGGTTATGATATATTGAAAAATTATCACGAATTTGACGGCTCAAATATTTTCCTGTTAATAGTTGGCTTTATAACCGCTTTCATAGTTGCTCTTTTTGTTATTAAGTGGTTTTTAGGGTTTATTAAAAAGCACACATTTGTTCCATTCGGAATATACAGAATTTTTATAGGGGTTGTTTTTCTATTATATATTTATTAAAAATATAAAAATTTTTACTAAATTAATTAACTATACTGTTTCCAATAAAAGATATAATTTTTTTCTTTGAGGCAGCTTTAATGCATAGAAAATAAATATTTAAAAACTCATTTTTTCCTCTTTTTAGTTAATTTTCAGTTAATCTTGTAGATAATAGAAATATATAAAAAATAATTAATTTTTAGATCAGGAAAAAATATGAAATATATTCCCTTTTTTTTCATTATCACCTTGTCTCTTTTTTCGCAAAACCTTGATTCACTTCTTGAACAGTATAAAAAAGAGTCCGAACTTTCCAAAATAACAAAAATAGATACAGCTGGTTTTGTATATATTTACACAAGAGAAGATTTAGAATATATGCAAGCATACAGCCTAAAAGATATTTTAAAAACTATCCCGGGACTTAACTATACCATAGCGCCAAATGGACTATACCTATTTACCGCTGCTTCAACAAGCTATATTCCACCCTCTGCAGTAAGACTCTATATTAATGATCACGATTTATCCAGTGCATCATTTGGAAGTGCTCTTCTAATATGGGGAGATATGCCCGTTGAGTTTATAGATCATATAGAAGTCTACAGAGCAACATCTTCGATTGAATTTGGTAACGAAGCAGGAGTGATCATTATAAAAGTTTATACTAAATTAGCGCAAAGAGAAGAAGGGAAAAAAGTAAGAGTTATAACAGATTCTTTTGGCAGTGCTGGGATAGATACGTATATAGCCAATACTTATTTTGATAACAGCTCTTTATTTTTATATTTACATGGTAAAGACATAAATAGCAAAACATATCATAATGATGGATTCGATATAAAAAAAGATGAAAATGATTATCTATTTTATACTAAATATAGTTTAAAAGATTTTAGTTTGGAAGCTGCATCTTTTAAACAAGATAAAGCGCCATTTTTAGGGAACGGGGCTCTTTATCACCCTACTGGAGGAGGCCTTGACGCTCGACATACTTATATAAAAATCGATAAAAAAATAAAAGGAATCGAGTTTGATATAAGTTACGATAGTCTCGATTATGACAGGGTTTATGAGGACGAAAGCAAGATTTATACATCGTTAGGATATGTGGATAGATACCAAATAAAGTTTAAAGACACCATATTTTCTCTAATTTGGAAAAAATTTTTTACTACAGACAAAAACAGTCTACTTATTGGAGGATTTTACAAATATAAAGGTTTTCAGGCAGAAGGTAAATTTGACGATAAAAGTACGAAATTTGACAACCATTTAAATCTTTACTCATTATATGCCGAAAACAGTTATAGAGTTAGTGAAAACTCATCACTAATTTTTTCTATAAAAGGGGATTTTTATAGATATGGCAAAGAGGTAGATTCAAAGAACAAGCTTATTTCTCGAATAGGCTTTATAAAAGAGATAGGCAAACTAAAACTAAAAACTTTTTTCACAAAAACTTATACTCCACCACAATTTTATACTTTTTACTCTAAAGAAAACTACCCTTTAATAACCAATCCGCATTTAAAATATCCACAAGCTATAATTTCAACTATTGGGGCCGATTATTATGATAATAAATACAAACTTGGAGTTAAATTAGGAAACAGAGTTTTAAAAGATAAAATTCTTTATGATCCTTTTTACGGCTATTTCAATATAAATGATAAAGTTAAGTTCAATTTTATAGAAATAAATTATGAATATTTTTTAGACGATAATGATAGACTGCTTATTTATATTACTAAAGGAGAAAACTCTAAGGATAATCTTTCTCCCAATTTACATATAAATTTAAGAGTATTTAATAAATTTAACAAATTTGACATCTACAACGAATTCTTATACAAAAACTCTTACGAATATTACGGAATGCATGTCAAAAGCTCACTTGACTATACCGTTTCTCTTAAATATCATATCAGCAAAGATTTAAGCATAGGTATAAGAGGTGAAAATATTTTAAATAATGGTTTTGAACAAGCATATAGAAAAACTAACAACACATATCCGCTAACAGATCATAGATTTATAATCAATTTGGAGTACCTATTTTGAAAAAAATTGTTATATTGTTAGTATTGGTTATTAACCTTATAGCTTCAGTAACCAAAATAGAAAAAGAGATATATAGCACTATATTAAAAGCACTATTCCCTCAAAAAAAGATTATTAAAATATGGGTGGATAATCATCACAAAAAAAAGCTTTTTCGTAAAATAAATTTAGTAAAACTAACCAATAATTATAAAAACGCTGATATTCTTTTTGTTTATAACACAAAAACTTTAAAAGATGAAAAAAGAGACAAAGCTATTATTTTTGTAGGAAAATATACTTTATTAAAAGATTATCAAGACAGAGTAATAGGAGGATTTTTTTGGCAAAAAGGAAGACCAAATATAATATTTTTAAGAAAAAATCTAGAAAAATTCAATATAACTCTTCCTTCAAATTTTGAGAAATATATAGAGGATAGAGTTTGAAACATATAAATAAAATTGTAGGCATACTTATTTTAACTATTTTGATTTTAATCTCTTATCTATTTATTTCTACCCATTCTATTGAAAAACAGATTAGCAAAAGTATAAACGATCTTTTTGTACATCATGTAAAAGAGGTATCTAAAAATATAGAAAAGTTTATTAAAGGGTATTTTAAAAACAATTTATATGAAAAACTAAAAAGTGATGAAAAATTAAGAGAATATTTACAAAACTCACTCTCATTAACAGCCGCTTCTCCTCATAATTATGTATATATTCTATACAGAGATAAAAAAGGCAGATATAGATATCTGCTTGACGGCAGTAACGAAGACAGAGGAGAATTTGATCAAAAACTAGACGTGGATCAAAAAAGCTGGGATGAGGTGTATTATACTACAAAAGATAAAGTTATTATTCACAAAAGCTCCGAATTTATCTATATAACATATTTAAGACCAATCATAATAGACTCTAAAGTTGAAGGAGTAATAGCAGTAGATTTTACTAGCGAACTTCCAGCAACGATCTCACAAATTTTAAACTCTGTAAAATCTATTTTCAATTATATATTTTTAACTTTTCTTGCACTCTTTTTGATATTGCTATATCAGTATATATTATATTTGAAAACCAAAAAATACGCCATAACCGACTCTTTAACTCAAGTTTATAACAGAGTTTATTTAAGAAATTTTCTTGAAAACATAAATCCAAATAATTATGCTATTTTAATGTTAGATATTGATCATTTTAAAAACATAAACGATACTTACGGACATAAAGCGGGCGATTTTATTTTAAGAGAATTTGCAAATATTCTAAAAACAATTTTAAGAGAAGAGGATATCATAGTTAGATATGGTGGAGAAGAGTTTTTAGTTTTTTTAAAAAAACCGGAAAATGAAAAAGAGATTTTAAAAGTTGCAGAGAGAATAAGAAAAACTATAGAAAACTTTTCTTATGAATATGAAAATTATCAAATAAATATTACCGTTTCTATAGGTATAACACTACATCCCGAAAGGTTTAAAACCATTAAAGAAGCTATAAAAATAGCAGATGAAATGCTATATAAAGCAAAAAGAGGAGGAAGAAATAAAGTAGTTTGGAGTAAAAAAGAAAATTTTATAGAAATAACATACAAAGATATATATTTTGTCAAAGAAGCTATTGATGAAAATAGGGTTGTTTGCTATTTTCAACCTATTTACAATATAAAAAATAACAAAATAGTAAAATATGAAGCTTTAGTTAGGCTTTTAGACAAAAATAGCGATCTTATATACCCTGGAGCCTTTTTAGAAAAAATTGTGTATACAACTATCTATAACTCTTTAACAAAAAAGGTTTTAAATATCATTTTTGAAAAAATAGAAAAAACTAAAAAGAATATCAGCGTAAATCTAAATCTTTCCGATATTACTGATAATATGGTTTTTTCTATTATTTTAAAAGAGATTGAAAATAACTTAGCACTCTCTAAGTATCTTACTATTGAACTTCTTGAAAATGAATCTTTAACAAATCAAAAAGAGCTTGGAAAAAGACTAGAGCAACTTAAAAGCTATGGAGTAAAAGTAGCTATTGATGATTTTGGAAGTGGATATTCAAACTTCGAAATTTTTAGATTTTTACCTATAGACATATTAAAAATCGATGGTTCTTTAATAAAAGAGATAGAAAATTCAAAAATCTCATATTCAATTGTCAAATCGATTACACTTTTCGCAAAAGATTTAGATATTGATATAGTAGCAGAGTTTGTAGAAAATGAGAAAATTCTAAAAATCTTGGAAAATCTTGAAATTACTTATGCTCAAGGGTTTTATCTGGGAAAACCTAGCAAATTATAATCTCATTTGAAACTGTTAAAATATTTTAATCCAGATTTTGCAAATCCAACTTATATCACCTTGCAAACATTACTCCAAATCCAACCTTGTTCACATTATTGTTGTAATCTATTAAACTCTCTCCATATCCGTTAAAATACTGAATATATCCAAAAGTTTTTTTAAACAAAAAGAAAGGAAACGACCAGTCTATCTGAACTGAACCTCTATTGTTATCAGAACGAAGATTGTTTCTAAGCTTTATCTTTACAAAATGATTTTTTATAGGAATCCCTAAACTAAACTGCCCATAACCCAGATAAGAGAGAATATCGGGATTATCGTCACTCTCTTTAGGCTCTGGTATTCTATACCAGCCTTGTAAAGAGAGTATTATGTTTTTGTATTCGAAAATTCCTTCTAGAATTATTCTGTTCCAAGATCTTGAAGGGCATTCCGGCTGTCCGTTTGATTGGTGATTTAAAATGATTTTATACCCTATAAGAGGAAACTCTTTTAAGTAGAACGTAGGCACCATCACAAAAATTTCAGATTCGTAGTTTGTCTCTCTAAAAGGAGAAGAGTTTGAGTATATCTGTCAGTTTGACTGTTGAGTATATCCAAAAGCGTATATTTCATCTGCTCCTAAAAGATTATAAAAAAAAGGTTTTATTACACTAAATTGAAATTTAGCCTCTTTTTGGTTTCTATCTCTTTTTTTTCGTCAAAATCATAGGCAAAAGGTAAAAAATAGTTCTCTTTATATGGATACAATCCAAGTTTATCAGAAAACTTTCTTTTTAAAACAGCTCTTTTCTTTTTATCATATCTATTGATCAAAGAGTTTACTACAGTTTGAAAATCCTCTATCTCTTTCGCTTTGAGCTCTTTTTTTGAAATTTTTTTAGCTTTTTGTAAGATTTTTAGTTTTATCTTTGCCTCTAAATCTCCTTTTTGGGCAGCTTTTTTATAAAAATTGATTGCTTTTTGCACACTTTTTTCAACACTTATCCCCTCTTCGTAAAATAATCCCATTAGTCTTAAAGCTTCCTCATCGCCGACTTTTGCCTATCTTTTATCTTAGATATATCAAATGCCAACAGCAAAAAAGGTAAAATAAGTAAAAAAAGTTTTTTACTCATTTGCCAAAACTCTTTTTGAAAGTTTCCAGTGAACCTTCAAGCAAAATTTTACATTTTTGGTTAAAGATTGCCGACTTTACCCTAGCTACTTCCGCTTTAGCTTTTGCTAAGTCCGCTATAGCTCTGCTAAGCTCATCCGCGCTGGATAGTTGGTTTTGAAATCGTCCCTCTATCAACTTATAATAACTCTTTGCCGCTTTAACTCTTTTTTTTGCTGAAATAAGATTAGTTTTTAAAGAGTCTAAAACCTTAAAGTCACTTTTCAAAGAGCTTTCGATCTTACTTTTGTAGTCTCTTAAATATGCTATTCTCGCCATCTTTTTATATTTTGCCGCCTCTAAAGACTTTTTATCGCTAAGGCCGTTGAAAATGTTTTGAGAAATCTCAAACGCTACATAACTCTCATTTGCATTTTTATATCCGTCTCCGTTTAGCTCAAGGTTACTACCATATTTTCTCAAAGCCCCTTTGAAAAAAAGTTTAGGATAGAAATTGCTTTTAGCCAAAGCTATATCTTTTTCATCAGTCATTAAAGCTTTTTTTATAGCCAAAACATCTTCTCTAGACTCTATCGCCTTTTTTATAGCTACTCTATCCAACTTAATATCTCTCAATCCTTCCACATCTTCTATCTTATCATTTGTCAAATATCCAAGAATATAGAGCATCGACTCTTTTTTACTTCTATACTCACTCAAAATAGACTCTATCTCATACTTTTTTGCTTCTATGTTGTATATTTCGCTTGGAGGGATCAAACCTTGTTCATAAAAACCTTTCGCCTTCTTATAAGCTAGCTCTATCGCTTTCAAAGCCTCTTTAGTAGCCTTAATAGCATAGTTCAAAGAGTATATCAAACTGTAGATTTTGGCACTTTTTATATAAAGATTTCTTTTTAGGTCGTTTTTTTCAAGTACACTTTTTTGCATATCAAGTCTAGATTTCTCTACTACATTTTCAATGGCAAAACCAGTAAAGATCGGATAGGTCAAAGAGATTTCACCTATATATTGATTTATGGATGCTGCCTGAAAATATTCAGGTAGTCCCGGAACTTTCAAATCCACGTAAAGTTTTGGTTCCTCTTGCAGATAAAGAGCTTTCAAAGAAGCATCTACTTTAGGAAGATATTTTCCTTTTTGAGACTCGTAAATCTCTCTTTTTGCTTCTATTTCATAGTTTTTGGATTTCAAAAGATAGTTATTTTCTATTTTATTCAATATCTCCTCAAAACTATCAGCACTCAAAAAAAGAGGCAATAGTATAAAAATATATCTTTTCATCACTCTTCCTTTTTAACTTTCAAATCTTTTTTGAAAAAAAGCAGCAAAACAAACAGACTTCCAAGAAGTCCCCAATATGCCGCATGCATGAAAGTATTATAAAATCCATAGTTGTAACTCATAAAAAGTTCGTAGTTTCTAAAAACCTCTTCTATTAGCTCTTTCGTAACCCCTAAAAACTCTTTAGCCTCATCTAGAAAGAGTCTTATATATTCAATATTTTGTATCTCGACCATTCTGTCAAAATTTAAAGATTTAAAATACTCCATATTGTTTGTAGCAAGAGCAGTTCCAAAACTTCCGCCTACAAATCTTACATAGTCCATAAGTACAATTGCTAGTTCACTTTTGTTATGTGGTGCACTTTGCAAAATCAAGACTGTTACAGGTGCAAAAAACATACCCATACCTACTCCAAAAGGAACGGTTAGCAAAATGGCTTGTGTCATAGGTGTATAATAGTTTAGATTTGGAAGCAGAAAAAAAGAAGTAAAAAGATAAATAACAGCAGCAATTGCCACCGTTTTTTTTGCCCCTATCTTGTCACTCATAATTCCTGCTATTGGAGAGAAAATACCTATAAAAAGTGCAAAAGCAAATATCGCTATTCCAGCATTTAGCGTAGGAAGCATCTTTATATGTTCGTAATATACCGGCAAAAGGTAAAAGTATTGATACATACTAAACCCTAGAATAAAAAAGTAGATAAAAATGCCGTTTGTAAAGTCAGCATTTTTAAACAGAGAAAAATCTATCAAACTCTTCTTTGAATGCATCTCGGCTAAAATATACAAAATATATCCTACTATCGCGATATAGAGCAAAATCCCTATCTCTATAGAACTAAACCAACCAAGCTGCTGTCCTCGGCTTAGCATAATAAGAAGAGAGACGGTTGCTATAGATAACAAAGTAAAACTTTTAAAATTAAAACTCATCTTCTCAAAAAACCTATCTTTTGGGAGATAGATTAACCCCGCAACCACTAAAATAACTCCTATGGGAACATTTATGAAAAATACCATTCTCCAGTTGTAATATTCTGTAAGATACCCCCCTACGGTTGGCCCAAGAGCAGGAGCGAAGCTTACTCCCAAGGCAAATATCCCCATAGCCAGTCCCTTCATCTTAGGGGGGAAATATGAAAAAATCATTACATGACTAGTAACCATGATAAGAGCTTCTCCAACCCCTTGCACTACCCTTGCTACGATTATAGTCTCAAGGGTATTTGAAAGCCCACAAAACATAGAGGCTATACTAAACATAGCAACACCGGCTAAATAAACTTTTTTAGAACCAAACTTTTTTATAAGGTATTCACATATTAAAAGACCGACGGCTGCAGCTACCATATAACTAGTTATGATCCACTGTACTCCATACATATCTGTAGAAAGAGGGCCCGTGAGTTTTGGAACTATAACGTCTACTACCGTAGTATCAAGTATAGCCATAAAAGCACCGACCATAACGATAATAGTATAGACTATCCTTTCTTTGGTTGTTATTTCCCAAGGCTTTTGAGCGGAATTAGGAATTGGGAATTTGGAATTAGGCATTATTTTTCCTACTTTTAAAAATAAATTTATTTAACTGTTTTCCCAATTTTTCACATAAATTTAAAATATCATTTTTTATTGAAATATCGATTAACTCTCTTTTATGTAACAAAAATATCCAATGTTTAACTTCAAATAGGCTTCCTCTGGCATTATAATAGAATTTAATCTTGTCATTAAAATGAAATCTACCGAAACCCTCTGCAATATTGGCACCAATCGAGTCAGCTGAATTTAATAATTGTTTACCTATATTAAATCTAAACTCTTTCGGAAGAGTTTGATAAATCTGCCAAGAAATATCTGATAATTTAATAGCATCTTTATAAATTTCTAATTGTCCTAATTTCTCAACCATTATTTCCTCCAATTCCTAATTCCAATTTCCTAGTTCCTTTGTATAGCGACAGTAGCTCCCATCCCCACTCTTAAATCTTCAGTAGGATTTAGAATTTTTATACGAATGGTAAATCTTTGATCCAGTTTTGTAAATTCACCGCTAGCTATATCTCTTGGGACTAGGCTGAAGGTGGCAGCAGAAGCTGGGAGAATTTTTTGAACTACTCCTTTAAACTCTTTGTTTGGATATGCATCAACTTTGATTTTAACACTATTACCCTCTTTTACCCCTTTTAATTTCTTTTCGCTAAGCAATACCTCAACATGCAAATCTTTAGGATTAACTATAGAATAAACCGGATAGCCTCTTTTTATGACATAAGATTTGTTTATAAACTTTTTTGCAACTATTGCATCCGTAGGTGCATAAAGCTTACAATAAAAAATTTTGTTTTTGAGCTCTTCCGCTCTTTTTTTAAGAGCTTCTATTTTATTTTTCAAAGATATTATCTCTTTATCTAGCTCAGATAAAACTCTCTTTTTTACTGTACTGAGCTGGACTCCTTTTTTGGCACTTTCAAGTTCCACGTACAAAGAACCTATCTCTTTGTTTTGTGCCGCTATTAGATCTTTTAGTGAATCTAGTTTAGTCTTTACTTTTTCATAATCGTTTCTTGATATTAGTTTTTCATGAAGAAGTTTTTTATATCTCTTTTCATCTTTTTGAAGTTTTTTAAGATTTTGAGTATCTGCTGAGATTTTTAGCTTAAAAGCTTCTATCTTAGACTTTAGGTACTCTATTTTATCTTTTGCTAGTCCCTCGTTGATATCTAGTTCATTTTTAATTCTCTCTCTTTTTAAGCTTAGAACCTCCTCTTTTTTAACTAAAGAGTCAATCTCTTTTTTTACTCTCTCTAAAGCGACTTTATAATCTTTGTCGTCTATAAGAGCTAAAAGTTCTCCCTTTTTCACGCTATCACCTTCTTTTTTTAACATTTTTACTACTTTACCGTCAACTTTGAAAGAGAGAGTCAAAAGTGTATCCGTTTTAATAAACGCAGCATCACTTACCGCATTTTTAGTTCTATAACTTATATAGTCATAAGCTATATAGCTAAATATTAAAATCAACATTATCAGTAAAATTGAACCGATTTTTTTCATAGTATTCCTTTTTTTTGGACATTAGACATTGGACATTGGACATTAGGAATTGGGAATTAGGAATTAGTGTATTCTTTATTACCCACACTCACACTTACACTCACACCTAATTAATGAATTATATTCATTTTTTTATTAGCTTATTCTTATTTAAGGAATATTGTTTTATTATATAGGGCATAATGATAAAAAATCCAAAATAGGTAAATCCATGCGAAAACTTTTGCTACTCCCCTTTTTGCTAATAAATCATATATATGCTCTTACCTTGGAAGAGGCAATAGATACGGCGTTGAAAAAAAGCCCTCTATACCAGATCCAAAAAGAGAAAATTTTGGAAGCCGAGGAAGACAAACTTTCAAAAAAATCGAAAAATTTCGGGAAAATTACTCTTGTAGGAAGCTATACGCAATATAACATTCCAAGGACACTAGCCCCAATAGTACCTCCGATAACTGCAGATATTATTTCAAGCAAAGATATAACAAGTATGGGAACTATCTATGAAGTTATGCTATTTAACGGTTTTGCGGATTTAAGTTCGGTTAAAATCGCCGATATAAACAGACACGTTTCAAAAATAGACTTAAAACTGACAAAAGAGCAACTTATCTACAACATCAAATCACTCTACTATAAAATCCTATCTTTGAAAAATCAAAAAGAGAGTTCTTTAAGCTATAAAAAAGCACTTGAAAAACTCTATCAAGATACAAAAACAGGTATAAAACTCGGCAAAAAAGCAAAAATCGATCTTTTAAAAGTCTCTTCGGATATGCAAAACGTTATCTACAGTATAACAAATCTTGAAAAAAATATCCAAATCCTAAAATCTAAACTTGCCTATCTTATGGGCGTAGATAGCATAGATGAGCTAAAGCCCGCGGAAGAAGCAGTATCTTTAAATATTAACGACACTAAACAAACCTATGTTTATAAAAAATCGTTTCTTGAGAGCAAAAAGGCCAAAAAAGCCATTAAAAAAGCATCATCTCTTTACTTCCCAAAAATTTCTCTAAATCTATACTATGGTAAAAATATGGCAAAAGGGGTCGAAGAAGAGCTCTGGCAAGGTGGAGTAAACTTAAACTGGAATATTTTTGATTTCGGATATAAAAAAGCAGAACATCAAAAAGCGAAAATCTCTTATTTGATTTCAAAACTTAAACTAAAAGATACGGAACTAAAACTAAAAAGCGATATCGAAGAGGCAAAAAACCGTATTGCAATCGCAAAAGCCAAGATAGTTTCTACAAAAAAGCAGCTTTCACTTCTTAAAAAGATAAAAGAGACTGAAAAACTTAAATACGAAAAAGGGGCATCCGATATGTACGACCTACTATACGCAATAGCAAAATATGAAAAAGCAAAAAGCGATCTGTATGAGGCTATATATGATCTAAGTATTCAAAAAGCATATCTCAATTACATAACGGCAGGTGAAAAATGAAAAAGATATTAATACTAATAACAATAATCCTTTTAGTAGGTGCAGGTTTGGTAGTCATTAAAAAGAAAAAAGAGGAACTAAACTCACTTCCAACCCCTAAAGCCAAACTGGTTACTGTTGAGATAGCAAAACCCAAAAATATGGAAGTTGAGCAAAAAAGAGTATTTATTGGTAGATACTACTCCGCGCTGCATCCGCAAATCTCTTCCAAACTTAGTGGTTTTATAAAAAAAGTGTACGTATCGGAAGGCGATAAGGTAAAAAGAGGCGATATTTTAATACAAATCGACGATAAAGAGCTAAAAGAGTCCATAAAAGCACAACAAGCCTCCATAAACGCTTTAAAATTCTCTATCGATTCCATAAAAAGTACACTTTTTGCTTTAAAAAACGATTATCTATACGCAAAAGAGGTATATGAAAGAAACAAAGCACTTTATGAAGCGGAAGCTTTGCCAAAAGAGAAACTAGACCTTTCCAAAGTTATGATGGATCTAAAAGAGTCCAAACTAGAATCTACAAAAAAGAGTTTAAAAGCAAAAGAGGAAGAATTAAAAGCTTTAAAAGCGGGGCTTAAATCTAAAATAACACAACTTCGCTATACATCCATAAAATCTCCCCTAAACGCAACCGTAGGAAAAATATACCTAAAAGATGGGGACTTAGCTATGCCGGGCAAACCTATACTCCAGTTACTTGGAGAAAAAAAGAGAGTCGAGTTTGAATTCCCCCTCTCTATGAGTAACAATATAAAAGAGGGGATGAGTGTATATATCCAAAATAAAAGAGCAAAAATTTCAAAAATTCTTCCAAATTCACAAAAAGCTTTAGCCGTAGCCAGAATAGAGAGCAACTCTTTAAATCTACCCGAAAACATCGATATAAAAGTAGAAGTTGTCCAAAAAAGCGCAAAAGGGACTGCAATCCCCGTTAAGGCTATATTAGAAAAAGATGATGAAAACTATGTTTTTGTATATAAAAATGGTCGTTTTCATCCAAAAAAGATAAAAATATTGGCCAAAAACGAAAGTTACGCGGTTATATCTCCTGATATTAAAGAACCGATCGCTATAGGAAGCAATGACAAGCTCTCTAGACTATTTTTTCTAAAACAGGTAAAGGCTATAAGTTATGAATAGCAATTGGATCGAAAAAGTATTAAAAAGACCCTATTTTATTATCTCATTACTGGGTCTTTTTCTCTTTTTGGGCATATACGGTTACAACTCCATAGATAGAAAACTTTTTCCCGATTCAAATAGACCCGAAATAGCTACTGTTATCATTTGGCCGGGCGCAAGCGCAAAAGATTTGGCTTCCAATGTGGCAGTTCCGGTTGAAAAAGAGCTCTATACTCTGGATAAAATAAGAAGAGTTTACTCTACAACCATAGACGAAGTAAGTGTTATAAGAGCGGAGTTTGAGTATGAAAAAGATATAGAGAGCGCAGCTAGTGATGTTGCAAACGCAATTTCCAAAATCAGATCTTCTCTCCCTACGGATATCAAAGAGCCCCAAATTCACAAAATCACAGCGGCAACGCCTCCAGTAATCACTATCGGTGTCTCTTCTAAAAAAGGTTCTTTGGTAGAAGTACGAGAGATTTGCGAAAATCGGATAAAAAACGAGCTTTTAAAAACTAAAGGCGTTTCAAACGTTGAGATTTTTGGAGGTTTTGAAAAAGAGATTCTCATCGAAGTCGACAAAAATCTTCTTGATAGATACTCTTTAAACTTCGACGGTATTTTAGGCGTACTCTCAAAAAACGACAAAGACTACGCGATAGGTTTTTTAGATATCCCTAGAGGTAGATTCTTGCTTAAATCAAAAGGGAAAAGAGAAAATCTTGAAGAGATAAAAAAAATCCACATAACTGATAATCTTCTTTTAGAAGATGTGGCAAAAGTATATTATGGACATTATGACAATAGTGCACTATATTACGGCAATGGCAAACCCGCAATCGCACTATCGATACAGAGATCCATAGATGCCGATGTTATAAAAACGATAAACAGCGTAGAAGAAAAACTTAAAGTTATAAAAGCAGCCTATCCGGAACTTGAGTTTGAAATAACCGATACTCAAAAAGATACGATTGAACAGAGCATTACAAATATGTTCGAATCCTTAAGAGACGCCATCATAATGTCCACCATAGTGGCCTTCTTTTTTCTCGCTTCATTTAGACAGGTTTTAGTGGTACTCTTTACCATCCCTTTGGTTTACGCCGCAACTGTATCTATGATGTATCTATTTGAGATAGAGTTTAGCGTCGTAACCTTAACAGCCATAATACTTGCTTTAGGACTATTGCTAGATGATGCGGTTGTAGTGATGGAAAATATTGAGCGGCACTACAAAGAACTCAAAAAACCTATCCAAAAAGCGGTGATTGAAGGCACTAAAGAGATAATGTTTGCCGATTTAAGCGGCACTATAACAACAATGGCGGCACTTTTTCCTATAATGTTTGTAGGAGACTATCCACAAACAATTTTTAGACCCCTAGTTTCAACACTACTGATAGCTTTGGCGGCCTCATATGTTATATCAATAACTACGGTTCCTCTTTTAAGTTTGAAATTTTTGGCAATAAAATCTCCTTTGATATTAAAAGCTGAAGATCTTTTTGCAAAAATAACAAACAGTTTTAATAATGCAGCAAGAAATTTCTTCATAACTCTCGCAAAGACAGCTATGCAAAGCAGACCTATAGCATTTTTATATTTCGTAACACTGCTTTTGCTTTTTATTATAAGCGCTAGAGTTGTAATGCCGCTTGTAGGCCAAGAGCTGATGCCGCCTATGGATACGGGTATAGTAAAAATAAACGTTACTATGGACCCAAATTTGCCAATCCAAAAAAGCGAAGAGACTCTTAAAAAGATAAATCAAGCTGTATATGAAAGCGGCAAAGTACTTAGAGTATCCGCAAGCATAGGAAGCGAACCGGGTGTTTTGAGTATCGGTAGCGGTAGCGGTATAGATCAAATCGCAATAACCGCCGCTTACGTAAACAGATTTGAAAGAGAAGAGAGTATCTGGGATATAGAAAGAAAAATAAGAGAAAAACTACAAAAAATACCAAATATCAAATATTTCACAGTTTTCGATTACGGTGCTACCGCACTTTCCAGCATAAGAGGAAATGTTGACGTAATGCTAAGTTCAGAGGATATAAAATCTCTGCAAACTTCTTCAGAGAAACTTTTAAAAGTTTTGCAAAATACTCAAGGACTTGTTAACGTAGCCAAAACTTGGGATCTTGATAAAACCGTATATAAACTCATTATTGACGAGCAAAAAGCTCTAACTTACAATCTTACCTCAGATATGATTGCCAAGCAGATAGGTCTCTATCTAAAAGGAACTCCTGCAGCTTTCAAGCCTGTTGATAACTCCAACGATATCTTGATAAGAGTAAGAGGTGAGGAACAAAAACAGGCTCTAAAACTAATCAAAACTATACTTATAGATACACCAAAAGGAAAAGTACCGCTTTTTGCATTTGCAAAAATAGAAAAGCTGATAGAACCGAGTCTTATAACCAGAGAAGGTCTTAAATATACAGTTGATGTTTACGGCTTTAGAGAAAAAGCTGCTATTTCTCATATTATGCAAAATTTCGATAAAGCCTTTAAAGATGTAAAACTGCCACAAAATGTAGAGATGACTCACACGGGAGATATTGCGCAGTTTGAAGATTCCGCCAAAAGGATGGTTAAAGCGGTAGCTTTCGGGATAGGGCTTATATTTTTAACGTTAGTACCTATGTTCAACTCTTTTAGAGCCCCGCTTTTGATCATTTTTTCCATCCCTTTAACCTTAATAGGCGCTAGCTGGATTTTGCTTTTGATGGATTATCATACTTCAATGCCTGCTATGATGGGTTTTATACTTTTAAGCGGTATTATTGTAAACAATGCGATTCTTTTGATAGAATTCGCTCTTTTAGGGATGAAAAAAGGATTAGACGCAATGGATGCAATGGTCGAGAGTATTAAGATCAGAACTAGACCCGTGTTGATGACCGCTTTTGCTACGACAGCCGGGATGTTACCTGTCGCTCTTGGATGGGCAATCGGACTAGAGAGACTTGCCCCTTTGGGAGCGGTTGCGATAGGCGGGTTGATGGTTGGAACCTTTTTGACGTTGGTTTTCATTCCTATCATTTTCGTTTGGATATACAGAGGGAAAAAAGTAACAGAATTTTAAAGGTATAGAATGAATTTAAAAGATAAGATAAGAGAATATAAAAAAGAGTTGATTTTAAAAAAAGCTGGAGAATTTTTAGAAAAAAACGGTTTCGAAAAATCGAAAATGGCTGATATTGCGGCACATTGCGGTATATCCGTAGGTGCTTTATATAACTTTTTTTCTTCAAAAGACGAACTTTTTTATGAATATGTTAAATACCAAATAGATACGTTCGTTAAAAATCTTAAAAAAGGTTTTGAGAGAATAGAGTCACCTAGGGAAAGATTAGAGTTTTTCGTTAAACTAAAATTTGAAACATTCAAGTCAAAAGTGAACCTTTTAAAAGATACAGTTGCCGGTGATCCTCTATTTTTCGCAAAACTTAATGCAAACAAGGGTAACCCGGCTTTAAAGATATATGAGATTTTGGCAAAAGAGTTTGAAAAGATGGAAAATCTAAAAACCGACGATTACATAAAACTAGCCTGTCTGTTTCACTCTTTCACCTTCGGATATATCGAATATTGGCTTAATTACGATCAACATCTAGACAAGTTTGCGCAAGAGGCCTGTGACTTTTTTATAAAAGGTATTGTAAAATAACAAAATCTTAAAAATAAGACAAAAGTATGGATATTATAATTGCAGGTGCCGGAAGAGTAGGTTACAGACTTGCAAAGACTCTCTCTTTGAAACATAATGTTACCGTTATAGATAGAAATGCGAATGCACTGGGAAGACTTCAAGAGGCTATAGATATAATGCCAATTTCAGGAGATATAGAAGACCCCGATACTTATAAAATCTTAATAGAAAAGAGTTTCGATATATTTATAGCCGTAACAGACAGCGACGAAGCCAATATACTCTCAACATTGATAGCAGACGATATAATAGACGTAAAAAGAAAAATCATCAGACTTAGAAACAGATATTTTGCAAAAAGCTCAATTGCCCAAAAACTTAGAATTGACGATGCGGTATTTCCTTTTGTTTCCACGGCACTTTCAATAAAGTCTCTTTTGGATTTTTCAAAAGCCAACAACGTAAAAGATTTTATATTTACAGACTATAAACTTGTATCTGTGCAAGTACAAAATAGTGAACTTAGTATCGATTATCTACACCTTTTAAACAATGAAAAGTTGGTTGTAGTAGGCTTTGAGAGAGAAAAAAAGTTTTTTATACCTAAAAAAAACGATCGTATAAAACAAAATGATCTTATCTATCTTTTCGGGGAAACAAGTACCATAAAACAACTATGCTCAATACTTGATACCGAAACTCCCAAAGAGTTGAATAAAGTAGCTATATTTGGTGCAGATATTTTAGGAGTTGAAATAGCAAAAGCCCTTTTAGAAAAGAGAGTAGAGATCAAAGTAATAGAAAAAGATCCATTTCTTTGTAAAAGAGCTTCTGAAGCTTTACAAAATAGAGTGATGGTTATAAATAGTAAATATATTGAGCATTCACTATATGAAGAGGAAAATATAAAAAACGCCGATATGATAATAGCTACTAGCAATGAAGATGAAGAAAATATTATCAAATGCCTAGAAGCGAAAGAGTATGGAGTAAAAAAAACAGTTGCCATAAACAACAATATGGAACTATACTATCTAATGCACAAACTAGGTATCGTAGCCGTAAGAGGTCCAAAATCAAACGCTTATTACTCTATACTGGAAAAAATAGGCTCAAGTTCTATTATTACCGAAAAGCACTATTGCGGCGGAAGAGGAACTATTTTTATGAGAAAAATATTTCCAAATTCAACACTTATCGGTAAAACCATAAAACCTTTAAAGCTTGAAGATTTGCTCTCTTTTTATGTAAGAGACGGGGTAATCTTTGATTTTTCCGATAAAATAACTCTTAAAGAGGGAGATTTGATAGTGATTTTCTTAAAGTCTTATTTAGAGGAGAAGATAAAAGATTGGATCTACAATCTATAAAAAGCTTAACTAAATTTATAAGCGCTATCGGCATTGGGCTTTCACTCTTTTTTTTTATACCTATAATCTGTGCTTTCATTTATCATGAAGAGGTAAAAACCATTTTAATATCCAATCTAATTTTTTTAGGTATCAATTTTTCAATATTTTCTCTTTTATCAAACCATCCTTTTAAAATGGGGATAAAAGAGTCTATTTTGGCCGTAAATCTTATATGGATTTTACTTGGAATTGCCGGTGGAGGAGCTTTATATCTAACTACCGATATAAAACTTGCCGATGCTTTTTTCGAAGCTATTAGCGGTTTTACCACTACTGGTGCCACAATATTTACAGATATAGAATCTTTGTCACATACAACTTTGATGCTAAGAAGCCTTATGCATTGGCTTGGAGGTATGGGTATTATAGTTTTAGGTGTAGGACTTTTGACTTTGATAAACCCAACCGGTTCTATGACGCTTTTCAAAGCCGAATCTACCGGTATAAAAATGGAAAAACTTACACCTAAAATAAAAGATACCGCAATAAGACTTTGGAGAATATATATTTTTTTAACGGTTATAGATGCTATTCTGTTGTGGGCTGAAGGTATGAGCCTCTTTGACGCAGTAAATCATGCTTTTTCTACTATTTCAACTGGAGGATTTTCAACAAAAAATGAATCCTTGGGATTTTGGAAAGATAATCCATTAATTTTATGGACAACAACCGTTTTTATGCTTTTATCCGGTATCAACTTCATCGCTCATCTTAAATTTTTAAAAAAAGATACTAGCGGATATAGAAGTGAAGAGGTTAAGTGGTATCTCATAGTTTTCTTTTCCCTATCTTTTACCCTAACACTGCTACATCTAATACAAAGCAACGATTCTCTTTTTTACTCACTCACCCACTCCTTTTTTACGATATCATCCATTTTGACCACAACCGGCTTTGCCTCACTGGATTATGAAAAATGGGGATATGCTGCAACGGCTACTATCTTTGTAGCGATGCTTATAGGAGGTAATGCAGGCTCTACGGCTGGAGGAGTGAAAGTGATAAGATATGTGGTATTGTTTAAAAATCTTTTTGTTCAAATAAAAAAGATACTTCATCCAAATGCAGTCATAGGAATATTTGTAGATAACAACAAAGTATCAAGCCATATTTTAGGCAGCGTAACCGCTTTTTTCTTTCTTTTTGCCCTTACAAACACCGCTTTAACTCTATACTTGTACGCAAAAGGTTATACTTTTATGACATCTTTTAGTGCTTCTATCGCTTGTATAGGTAACATTGGTCCTGGTTTTGCGGATGTGGGTCCTACGCAAAATTTTAGTTTTTTTTCATCTTTTGATAAAGTGCTCTTGGCTATCTTTATGATAATCGGAAGATTGGAGTTTTACACTTTTATCATCTTATTAACAAAAGACTTTTGGAGAAAATATTGATAAACAAAAATATAATCTACCTTGGACTCGTAAGTTTCTTCACTGATTTTGCCAGTGCAATGATAAATCCGATTCTTCCTATATTTATCGTGGTTTATCTAAACGAAGGAGTGGACAAACTTGGCATCATTGTCGCTATTGCTACTTTGGTTTCATACGCCTTAAGGCTCGTAAGTGGATACATCTCTGATAGATACGGCATAGTTAAACCTTTAGTAGTAGCCGGTTATGCTCTGTCTGCTCTTAGCAAACCATTGATGGGATTTGCAACCTCTTATAAAAGCGTTGCTGTTCTAAAAGCGTTTGAGAGAGTAGGAAAAGCTTTACGTTCGGCTCCAAAAGACGCGCTGATTGCTAATTATGGTAAAAAAAGTCAGATGGGAAAAACTTTTGGTTTTCACAAAACTTTAGATATAGCCGGTGAACTCTTGGGGACGGTTTTGCTATTTTTGCTTCTATATTTTTTAGGAAAAAGTGAAGAGATAATCAGAAACATATTTTATGCTACTATAATTCCCGGAGCTATCGCCCTCTTTATTGTTATATTTTTTGTAAAAGATGCTCCTAAAAAAAAGGTGAAAAAAGAGTTTAAACTTACAGACCAAGATAAAGTAGTTGTGGGTAATCTGTTTTTTTACTTTATATTTATCTTTTTCTTCTTCAATGAGGCTTTTTTCACTATGCAAGCAAAAGATGTCGGTATAGATACCGTATTTATACCTCTTCTTTTCATCGTATCTACTCTAACTCAAACTTTAACAAGCTATATATCTGGTATCATAATAGATAAAACAGGGCACTATACAGCATTAATTATCTCATATCTATTTGGCATACTCTCATTACTTCTTTTAAATCTAAACCAAGATATATTTATATGGATGGCTTTTGGCTTTTTAGGACTTTTTACCGTATTTTCACTAAATGCCAACAGAGCATATATAGCCTCTTTTTGTGACAACAAAGCAAGCGTTTACGGTATTTTTTATGCCGCAATAGCACTGTTTGGCTCTCTAGGGGCTTACGCCATCGGTTATTTGTGGGAATATTATGGTAAAAGTTTCGCTCTCAATTTTGCATTGATAGGAACATCTATTACAACATTCATTTTTTTATCGAAGATAATTTATAAATACTTTAGAAACTAAAAGGTACCTCTAAAATAAAAATTTGTGTATAACCGATAGTAATACTAACTCTTTTAAAGCTTTAAATCAAATATTAGATACTATAATAAATAGTAAAAGCTATACTTCGGGAGCCACTATGGACAAAAAAGAGTATAAAAAAATTCTTTATTATCTTCAAGTTGAGCTAGTTAAGTTTCAAAGGCATGTTATAGAAAACGATTTAAAAGTCTGTACTATTTTTGAAGGAAGAGATGCAGCTGGAAAAGATGGAACGATAAAAAGATTTACAGAATATTTAAGTCCAAGGGATACAAGAGTAGTGGCTCTTAGCAAACCAACCGAACTTGACAAAAAATTTTGGTATTTTCAAAGATATATTCACTACCTCCCAAGAGGAGGAGAGATGGTCTTTTTCAACAGAAGTTGGTACAATAGAGCAGGAGTGGAAATAGTTATGGGCTTTTGTACAGAAGACCAGTATGAAAAATTTATGGAACAAGTTCCTAATTTTGAATATCTTCTAGTTCATGAAGGAATGTTTTTAACAAAATATTATTTAGATATTTCTAAAGAGGAGCAGAAAAAAAGACTTGAAGAGAGAAAAAAAGATCCTTTAAAACAGTGGAAAATAAGTCCTATAGACGAAAAAGCTCAAAAACTATGGAAAGAGTACTCTATAGCTAGAGACGAAATGTTCGCAAAAACCCATTTTGCATATGCTCCTTGGTACGTTGTTAGGGCAGACGATAAAAAAGAGGCTAGAATAAACACTATAAAACATTTTCTTAATAAACGCGAATATCCGGGAAAAAATAAAGAGCTTTTGATTTATGACCCCAAAATAGTTTTCGAATTTGATACAAGCTGCTACGAAAAGGGATTGATCGCACCTTAATAAAAAAGGAGTAAAAAATGGGGAGCATAGAAAGAGATATGTTTAGATATATAGATGCTTTGGTAGAACAAAGCTTTAAAGAGGCAGCAGAAATTTTGCAAGAGCACATAAAAAGGTGTGACGAAAATACATCCCTTATACTACAAGGATTCATAGATGCCGCAAAAACTCTTGAGGCTTTTAAGAAAGAAGATTTTGATAAATTAGAACTTTTATGGAATAAATATGAAGAATCGAAAAAATATCTGACGCCAAAAAGTAGATACTACTCTATATTTTTAGAGATGTCTTTGGTTGTAGAAGATATAAAAGATAATATGGAAAATTTTCTATAAGGAGTTACATTGAGACTAGATTTCAAACATCTTAATCCTTTGCAAAGATATAAGATAATGAGCCATACCGTAGTACCTAGACCCATAGCATGGATAGTTACGGAACATGAAGATATAATAAACATTGCACCCTTTAGCTACTTTATTCCTCTATCATCAGAACCACCGGCTCTAATAGTCTCTATAGGACATAAAAAAAACGGCGAACCCAAAGATACGCTTAAAAACATTTTAAAAACAAAAAAATGTACTATATGTTTTGTTTCCCAAGAACTGCTAAAAGATATGCATTACACCTCAAAGGATCTGCCTCACGATACTAGCGAAGCCGAATATTTTAATATAGATACAAAAAGAGTTTTTGAAGAGTTTCCACCTATGATAAAAAATTCTCCTAGCGCCTTTTTCTGTACCCTAAACCAAGTAGTGGATCTAAAAGGGAGTAAAACAGTTCCTTTGATTTTAGAGGTAGAAAAATATTTTGTGGATGATAAATTCGTAACGGACAAAGAAAAACTTCATATAGAGTTAGATTTGATCGCTAGAGTAGGCAAAGAGTACTCAATTTGTGAAAATAAGATAACACCACCCGTTATCCCTTAAATTTGGCATTGACAAATTAGTATATTAGCATTAGTATAGGAGGGTAAATAATAAAGTTATTATACATTCGTTTATCGTCTCTAATAGCTTTATGTCCGATAACCAACTACTCGATAAGTATCACATATCTATTTACACTTGCATTTTAGTCAGAATATTAAATTTTAATTATTGTGATATAATGATCAAAAAGGAGCGGCTATGGTTACGGATGCATGGCTATCAAAAGAGTTAGAAGATAAAAGAGTATTGTGCCTTGCCTGTGCGCACGCTTGTAAGCTTGCGCCTAACGAGTTTGGAAAGTGCGGAGTTAGGGTTAACGAAGATGGCAAATTAAAACTTACCGTATACGCTCTTGCCGCAGCGGCCAATATAGATCCTATAGAGAAAAAGCCCCTTTTTCATTTTTTGCCTAATAGCAAGGTAATGTCTATAGGTACGGTAGGGTGTAATTTTAGTTGTCAATTTTGTCAAAACTGGGAGATTAGTCAACATCCACAAACCCATAATTACGAAGTTTTTGGATACGATATGCCGCCTAAAAAAATAGTCTCTTTAGCATTAGAAGCGAAATGTAAATCTATAGCTTATACGTACAACGAGCCGGTGGTTTTTTTCGAATATACTTACGATACGGCAAAACTAGCTCATGAAAAAGGATTAAAAAACGTATATGTAACGAGCGGTTTTGAAACAAGAAAAGCGATTGATGAACTTTGTCCATTTCTTGATGCAATGAATATAGATATTAAGTTTTTCAAAGATGAAAGTTATCGAAAAATAAGCGGTGCGAGACTCAAACCGGTTCTTGAGACCGTAAAGTACGCACACTCAAAAGGGATATGGATAGAGACCACCACTCTTATCATACCCGGTATCAACGATAGCGACGAAGAACTTAGAGATATTACGAAATTTATAGCCGATATCGATCCAAACATACCTTGGCATATCTCAAGATTCCATCCGGACTTCAAAATGCTCGATCGTCCAGCAACGCCTATAGAGACTCTAAAAAGAGCTTATCAGATAGGGAAAGAAGAGGGACTAAACTTTATCTATATAGGCAACTATCCCGATACGGACTTAGAGTCCACATACTGTCCAAGCTGCGGATTTAAGGTTATAGATAGATTTGGCTACATAGGAGAAATAGTCAAAAATAATCTAAACGAAAAAGGTGACTGTCCAAAATGTGGAACACATATACCTGGAATATGGAAATAGTATGAAGTTTAGAATGTTTGATGAGAGTTACATAGAAAATATAAAAAAATATACCAACTATACAGGCACATCTTTTGCTGTTATTGGAGCAGTGGGAATTATAGTTAATATTTTATTACCAAAAATTCCTATAGTACTTTTTGGAGGAGTTTTACTCTTTAGTGCCGGTTTAGTTTCTGTATATTTTTCATACGCTATTTTCAAAAAAATAACATTAACGATTTTACAACCTTTTATCTTACTGATATCCGGTAGTGCTTTTTTATTTATGCCGCTAAAAAACGACCTCTTTATACTTATAATAATTCTTTTTTATCTTTTTTTAGATGGATTTATCAAATCGGCTATTTCAATGGCTCTAAGACCACTATCTAGTTGGAAATATCTTTCTTATAGCGGTCTATTTTCAATTCTTATGGCTTTTTCAATTTTGTTGGGTTGGGAATTTACAACAAAATGGTTATTAGCTATTATACTTAGTATTAACATATTTTTTGACGGTATAATGTTACTTAGATTTTCAAAAAAGATTATCTAATATCGATTTTTATATATCCCTTTCCATCACTTGCCCAATCTCTTACAATCTTTTTATCCTCTTGTGAAAGTTTCGCATCTGGATGAAGCCATAGATATTGAGGCAAAGGCATTGCTAAATTTACACTTCTATAGATAGATTTTTTGAGTTTTTCTCTCTTTTCTTCGTCATAATCTTGCCAAATGCTAAAATTCAAAGCTTTCCTTCCTTGAACCACATCTCTTCTAACAACCCATTTCATAGGCGCCACATCTGCATACCAAGGCCAGTGCGTCTCATTTGAATGGCAATCATAGCAGCTTCTTTTAAAGATCTCCATAACTTTAGCCGGAACTTTAATCTCTTTGCTTTTATCTACGGGAGGATTAACTTTTTTATAAGAGGGAATAAACTGAAATATTAAAAATACCGCCGCCAATACTCCTAGATATAGATAGAACCCTTTCATAAACCCTCCTTCTTACTACCGCGACTAGCGAAAAGTGTTTAAATAGCCTAAACGATATGGTATTATAAAACAAAAAAGGGTTTTTTATGAAGAAACTTTCGCTATTTTTATCTTTTCTTTTCGTAATGTATGCAAACGAGCCAAAAATTTTAAAGGTTGATTGTAAAAGAGCGGTAGATAACAGCTACTCCTTTTTTGTTACGGTAAAACATAACGACACTTCTAGCGAGCATTACGTAACAAGGTGGGAAGTATTGAGCGAAAAAGGAGATATTTTAGCTATAAGGATATTATACCATCCCCATATAAACGAACAGCCTTTTACTAGAGCCCTTTACGGTATAGAGTTGCCAAACATAAGTAAGGTATATATCAGAGCTTACGATATCGTTCACGGATACTCTAAAAATTATGAAGTTATACTCCCTTGATTTTAGATTTCTATCTTTTGGATTATAGGGTTGAAAGCTTTTGAGCTTACCAGCACTTTATCCCCTATTTTAAACTCTCTCCCCTCCTCTTTCGATACTACGCTTTTTATTATATTTGAGCCAAAACTCAACGTTAAAACGCAAAGAAAATCCTCCTCTTTAATATCAAGTATAGTCGCATCAAACTTAAAAGATGAAGCCACTTTTGCCTCTACAAATATCTCAAAGGGCGAAGCCTCTTTTTTGATTTCTCCTTTTTCTAGTACGAAAACTTTGTTGCAGAGTTTAAAAATCTCTGAAATTTCGTGCGAAACTAAAATAGTAGTTACTCCGAGTCTTTTGTGTATCTGAGCCAATTCCTCTTGCAATTTAGATCTCATTTTTACATCTAGAGCAGATAAAGGCTCGTCCAAAAGCAGTATTTTAGGTTCTCGCATCAAAGCCCTGATCAAAGCCACTCTTTGCTTTTGTCCTCCCGAGAGTTGATGTGGATATCTATCTTTTAATCTATCAAGTTCTATAAGTTTTAGTAAAAAATCTGCCTTTTGTCTATCATTTTTAGCAAAAAGAAGATTCTTATATACGCTCATATTGGGAAAAAGCGTATAGTCTTGAAACACAAAACCTATTCTTCTTTTCTGAACCGGCATATTAAAACCGGTTTGGCTATCAAACCACACCTCCCCTTCTACTACTATTTTTCCTTCATCAGGCCTCTCAAGTCCGCTAAGTATCCTAAGTAGCGTGGTTTTTCCGGCCCCAGACTCGCCAAAAAGGGCTAAAAAGTCTCCTTTTTGAATAACTCTATTTATTTTAAGCAAAAGATCTTTAGTCAATCTTTTCTTTATATCTATCTTGATCATACGCGTACTTTTTTATTGAGAGTATAGACAATCAATAAAATTAAAAAAGATACCGACAATAAAACAAGCGCATATCTGTTGGCTATATCGTAGTTAAGCGCTTCTACTTCATCATAAATAGCTATGGAGGCTACCTTTGTTTCTCCCGGGATATTGCCTCCAATCATCAAAACTACTCCAAACTCTCCTATCGTATGAGCAAAAGAGAGTACTACTCCCGTTATTAAAGAGGGTTTTATATTGGGAAGTAAAACTTTAAAAAAGGTCTCTAACTCCCCTTTTCCTAATGTATAAGAGGCCTCTATCAAAGATTTTGGAATAGTCTCAAAACCGGACTGGATTGGTTGAACCAAAAAAGGAAGCGAAAATATGATCGAACCCAATACCAATCCTTCAAAGGTAAAAACCGCTTTAAAACCGACACTATCTTCTAAAAATCTCCCTAAAATACTCTCCGGACTAAAAAAAAGCAGCAGATAAAACCCCAAAACGGTAGGAGGTAAAACCAGCGGCATACTGACAACTGTTTCAAATATAGGTTTTAGTTTAGATTTGGTATAGGCCAGAAAGTAAGCTATAGGTACGCCTATAACCAACAAAATAGAAGTGGTAACGAAAGCTAGTTTAAAGGTCAAAAGCAGAGTCTCTAAAAAGTCGTTCTCCATTACAGCTCCATAATCGCTAGTTCGTTAGATTTCACAAAAGCGAAAACCTCATCGCCCACTTTAAGATCCAATTCTCTTAAGGCGTTATAAGTAATTAAGGATCTTACTCTTTCCTTTTTATAGTCAAGAGTTATCATAGCTAAAATATCGTCATATTCGATATGTGTTATTTTGCAAAAAAATCTGTTTTGCAAGCTGATTTTGCACTCTCCTTTTGCAATACTCACTTCGCTCTCTTTAAATACCATCCATACCCTATTATCTTTTTTTAAAAAGGGGAGCAAATAGCCGTTTTGTAGGATTAAGGAGGTAAAACTATCTTCAAATCTTTTGAGCTTTACGATGGTAAATTCCCCTTTGCTTTTTATCTCTTCTATAACTGCGGCGATTTTGTTCATCTTTTAGCCTCAACTTTCAATCCACTTCATACCCGTATCTTTTTAAGATGTTTTTTGCTTTTTCGCTAAAAAGAAAGCGGTAAAATTTCAAAACTTCGTTTTTATGCTTTTTATATCCTTGTTTTGTTACTATTACGCCCTGTTTTATAGGTTCGTAAAGAGTTTTATCCATCTCGATCCACTCTCCTTTTCCTCTCATCTTAGGACTTAAAACTACGGCTTTTGCGCTAAAACCGGCATCGGCAATTTTCGAGGCTATATACTGGTTTGTCTGTGATACGCTATCACCGAAAATCAACTTTTTTTTGACTTTGTCAAAAACTCCTTTTCTTTTTAAAACTTCCATAGCAGCTTTCCCGTAGGGGGCATTTTTAGGATTGGCGACAGCTATCTTTTTTGCCTCTTTTATTAAACTATTTTCCCAATCTTTTAAATCCACTCCCTTCATAGTCCATAAAACCAAAGATCCTTTAGCGTATACTTTGGGCTTTGTAGCCGCATACCCTTTTTTATACAAAAAGAGTGGATATTTCATATCCGCCGATAAAAAGATATCGTATGGCGCACCTTTGGTTATCTGCAAGGAGAGTTTTCCGCTAGATGAGATTACTTGTTTCGCCTTTATGTTATAGAAGTTTTCAAACTCTTTTATGATGTCATTAAGGGCGTATTGAACGTTAGCCGATGCCGCAATCGTTATAGCGGCGTTGGCGTAAATACCTAAAAATAGAAGCAGCGCTATTTTAAACATAATCACTCTTTCGTTATATTTTTTAAAATATAACGAAAAAGCGCTGAATAGAAGTTTAAATCTTTCTTATGTCCACATAAGTCCCGCTTGGAAACTCTAAAAGTTTTGAAAAACCATCTATAAGAAGTCTTGCCGCATCAACCGGCTCCATCTTGGAAGACTCTTTTAATCTTTTGACGGTTGGAAATTTCTCTTCATCACCATTATTAATAATATACTCCATCATAGGAGTCATTATAAGTCCAGGAGCTAAAGATATAAGATGAGAGTTTGGCATCTCGTTTGAATAGAGTTTTATAAGCATATTTAAAGCTGATTTGCTCAGAGCGTAAGCGTTCCATCCTCGGCTTCCGCTAACGCTAGCTCCGCTGCTAATCGCGACTATCTGTTTTACCGTTTTACCTTTTAGAAAATCCAAAATAACTTTGTTTGCCCATACGTTTAAACTCATAACACTCTCTATCTCATATAGGCTTGTTTCACTCATATCTTTTAACTCACCTAAAATTCCGGCGTTTAAAATAGCGATATCCAGTTCTACATCTTTTAGTAAAATCTCCAAAGCGGTTTTTATCTCTTCAGTGGCGAAAAGATTGAGCGCTTTAAAGTGTAGATTGTCGAAGTTTTGCAAAGATTTTGGACAGTTTTTGCTTATCGCATATACCTCTTCGCCCGCTTCTAGATATTCTTTAGCCAAAGCTTCTCCAAGTCCACTTCCGATACCTGTGATAAATATTTTCATTTTGGCTCCTTGTCTATCTTTTGATTTTTTTAGATTTACCGAAACCTCCACCGCCTGGAGTCTTGATAAGTAGTATATCCCCAACTTTTGCTTTAAAAGCGGCTCTTGATGTTAAGTTGTATCTTTTATCCTCTCTTATCAATATATTTTCTCCCCTTTTACCATTTGATCCGCCTTTTAATCCATAAGGGGAAAATACTCTTCTCTCACTCAAAATTGCAACATCCAAAGACTTTAAAAACTCTATCTCTCTTATTACTCCCTCTCCTCCTTTAAACTCTCCACATCCGCCGCTATTTTCTCTTAGACTAAATCTGCGAATCTTTACTGGATATCTTCTTTCGATTATCTCTACGTCGGTTATTTTGGTATTTGTCATATGTGTATGCACACCGCTAGCTCCATCACCATGACAAGTAGCGCCTGCACCTCCCGCTATAGTTTCGTAGTAACCGAAACTATCATCGCCAAAAATAAGGTTGTTCATACATCCTTGGGAGGCGGCTGCAGCTTCAAAAGCTTTAAATATCACATCTACAATTCTTTGTGATGTAGTAATATTTCCACCAACAACTGCAGCCTTATGTGAAGGATTTAACAAAGAGTTAACATCGGTCAAAATTTTCACCGGCTTTATCAACCCCTCATTTAAAGGAATATCCTCATTTAACATAACTCTTAAACTATAAATCACAGCAGACTTTAAAACTGATAAAGGAGTATTTTGATTTGAAAAAAGCTCATAAGAAGAGCCTCTAAAATCAAAAACAGCACTGCCCTCTTTATTAATATCTACTTTTAAAGCTATTTTTGCTCCATTATCCAAAAAGTCTTCTGCCAAAAACTTCTTTTTCTCCAATTTTTTAAAAAACTCCCTAATTTTGTTTTCACTTATATTTTGAATCTCCTCCATAAACCATAAAACTTTTTTTCTATCCTCTCTTAAAAGCTCTTTTATCCCCTCTACTCCTTCCATGTTTGCACTAACCTGAGCTTTTATATCACTTATATTATCTTCAATCCTTCTTGCTCCAGCACTCTCTAAGAGTGCTCTTAATATATTTTCTTTAAATTTACCATTTTCAACTATCTCAAAGGCCTCAAGTTTTGTTCCTTCCTCATCCAAACTCTTTGAAAATGGAGGCATACTGCCCGGAACTATCCCTCCTATATCTGCATGGTGACCTCTGCTTGCAACCCAAAACAGAATTTTGCCATTTTCAAAATATGGAGTAACTACTGTTATGTCTGGAAGGTGTGAGCCACCTTCATATGGAACATTAGTGATAAAAGTAGGAAGTGCAGAGTGAGTCTTTAGTAATCTTTGTTTAAATTTTTTGATTATAGATTTTACAACACTGCTCATTGAGCCAAGATGTACCGGTATGTGAGGCGCATTTGAGATAAGATTTCCATCTTTGTCAAAAATAGCGCATGAAAAATCTTCTCTCTCTTTTATATTGGTTGAAACTGCAGTCTTCTTTAAAATATCTCCCATTTTTGTTGCTATAAATCCAAATCTATTAGACAAAAGTGATATCTCAACCTCTTTAAAGCTCTTTTTATTTTTTAGTTCTTCTAAAAAAGTCTCTAAATCTCCATACTCGTTAACTATCGTCTTACTTGCCTCATCAAGTACAATTGTAGAGGTGTCTTGAATCACAAGAGCCGGACCTTTAATCACCAGCCCTGGCGAAATATCCACATAAACATCAGCATCCTGCCACCTTCCATTTAAATAGATTCTTCTTTTTTTAACAGGTTTAACATCTCTTTTTTCTAACTTCTGCCTTTTAAAAGCTCTACTTTTTTTAATAAATGAGATTTTTACTGAATCAACTACTATCTCTTTATCTAAAATAAACCCAAAAAGTCTTTTATGAGCATTTTCAAACTCATCTATTAAGCTTTTGCTACATTTGATCTCTAAAGGTGTATCTGTTCCTTCATACTTCAATAATAGATATTTTTCTACCTCATCAAAATCCTCATTTTTAAATTTACTAAAAATCTTTTCTATATTTACTTCTTTGAGCCTTTTATCTACACTCTTTTGATAACTTTTCACAATATCCGCATTTGCTATTCCAACAGCAGATAAAATTCCAGCATTTTTATGTATAAAAATCTTTCTTATTCCAAGTTTTCTTGCAACAGCTACGGCATGCTGACCGCCAGCCCCTCCAAAACTACAAAGTATGTGATTTTTTACATCTATCCCTTTTTTAACAGTTATCTCTTTTATAGCATTTGCCATATTTTCATTTGCTACATCCAAAAAACCTTCGGCTACCTCTTCAACACTTTTTTTAACCTTTATTGCAATTTTCTCAAACTCTTTATAAGCTGCTTCTTCATTTAAAGGCTCATCTTGGTTTTTTCCAAAGATTTTTGGGAAAAACTCTGGATCTAATCTTTTTGTAACCAAATTTGCATCGGTTATACTCAAGTATCCATCTTTTCCATAACAAACAGGACCAGGATTGCTTCCGCTACTTTCGGGTCCCACTAAAAACATTTTGTTTTTATAAAAAAGTCTGCTTCCGCCGCCAGCTGCAACTGTATATATATCTACACTTGGAGTTGCAACTCTAACTCCAGAGACCTCATCTTTATACTTTAACTCTATTTTCCCATCATATCTGCTAACATCTGTGCTTGTCCCACCCATATCAAAACCGATTAGAGGAGTTTTGTTATAGATAGATTTTAGTGCAACAACTCCACCGGCAGGACCGCTTAAAAGTGCAACACTTCCTTTGAAATCTTCTGCCTTACACAATCCTCCATCAGACTTCATAAAAAAGAGTTTCTCTCTATCTCCTTTAAAATTTTTCAAAATGTTTTGGATATATTTTTTCAAAACCGGAGTCAAATATGCATCGACTACTGTTGTATCACCCCTATCTACAGCTTTAATTGTAGGAGAAATTTCTGAGGATATTGAGATATTTGTAAACCCAAGATTTTTTGCAATCTCTAAAATCTTTTTTTCATGAGCGTTAAATCCGTAAGAGTGAAGCAGTACTACTGCTAAAGATTTTGATTTTATCTTTTTTAGTTTCTCTCTTATCTCTTTTTCGTCCAACTCTTTTAATATCAAAAAGTTATCCCCTTTGGGATAAACCCTCTCATCAATCTCTACAACCTCATCATACAAAGGTTTTGTTTTATTGATGTTTAGTGCAAAAATATCCGGTCTGTTTTGATACCCGATATCGAGTAAATCTTTAAAACCTTTTGTTATCAAAAGAGCAGTTTTTTCCCCTTTTCTTTCTAACAAAGCATTTGTAGCAACAGTAGTTCCAAGCCTAATCCACTCAAAATCTTTTAAATCTATTAAATCTGGTTTTTTTCCAAAAATCTCTTCTAAAATCGCTCTTACACCTTCACTATTTGCATCATCATAGGCATCACTCTCACTTAAAACTTTTTTTACATAAACTCTGTCTTTGTATATCGCGTAAACATCTGTAAAAGTTCCGCCTCTATCTATAGCAATTTTAAGCATTTTATCTCCGTTGGCAAGAAAATGTTCTTGATGATATTATAACTGAAGATAGGTATACATCGAGACAGTTTTAAACAGTAAAGTCGCTATTATTTTTTAACCCAGCTTTTTCAATAAAACTTGTTGCAGTAATGCTGGGCTCTAAAATCAAATGCTTTAAATAAAATGTAAGTATTAATGCAAAACTCTATTGAAAGACTAAGTTTAATAAATATATTTTTCAAAAAATTGTTTACTACTTAAAATTTCTATATTGCCACTTTTTATAAAACCTTTGTCATTTGTTATGATAACATCACAGTTTAAATTTTTAGCAACAATATATTGAACACTATCTTCAAAATCCTCATTTTCCAACGATAATGCTTTTTGTATTATTTCATTGTCTGCACCAACTATTTCAAAAGTATCACTTAAAAGTTTTATAAACTCTTTTATATTTTTCAACTGCTTTTTAGCAACATAATCTATATTTAAAATAGTTATATCTAAGATATATCCGCTAAATTCACCTTTTTCAACTGTATTTAAAATTTCCAAAGCCTCATTATAAAATTCTCTTTTAAATAATAGATCCAAAAAGATATTTGTATCCAAAAATAGTTTCATTTAACAATCTCTTTATACCTTAAATCATCAGTTTCAAAATCTTTGTCTAAAATACCGACAAATTTATCAAATGAGCCTTTTTGAGACTCCTTTTTTAATGAACTTTTTAATAGTTTTTCATACTCTTCATAAGGAATTAAAACAGCTTTCTTCTTATGTGTTTTTTTATCTACAATCACAACTTTTTTATTCAAAATTTTTGTAAATTGCGATTGTGCTTGTGAAATACCAAGTTCAATCATAAGTATCCTTTTTAAATATGTACATATATAGTAGCATAAATATAGATATTTATCAATAAATTGTATAAGACCAATACATATGGCATTCATTATGATTTTCAAGAAGGTATTTTACCGGAGATTTAAAATTAAGTGAATAGTGTGGTATTTTGGTATTGTAATCGATGAGCCAATTAGCAAGATGTTTATTAAATTCCTCCAAATCTGTTGTAAAGAGAAGGTCTTCATAGTAATCAACAAACTCTTCTTGAATAGTTATATTAAATCGTTCATTATGGGCATTCATTTTAGTGTCACCTGCAATGCTAAAATGTACCAGATACGCAATATGAAAATGTACCACTAAAGAGTGTTCAAAAATAAGAGAATATGATAAATTGCTTCCAGTGATTTTTTTACTTGGGGGCGTAATGATTACATATGAGGAGTTTATTATGATCCATACACTCTATAAACAAGGCTACAGCATAAGAGCAATTGCAAGAATGACAGGGCTTGATAGAAGAACTATATCTAAAAGACTCAAAGAAAAAGGGCTAAAACCAAGAAAAAAAGTTGAATATAAATCTAAGCTGGATCCATTTAAAAACTATATCAGACAAAGAATTGCTGATGCTTTGCCCAATAAAATTCCTTCCAGTGTAATATACCGTGAAATAGTAGATAAAGGGTATGAAGGAAAGATAAGGATACTGCAAAGCTATATGAGCAGTTTATATAAAGAGTTCCTGCCTTTAAAAGAGGAAAAAGTCATTAGATTTGAGACTGCTCCAGGAGTTCAAGCCCAAGTGGACTGGAGCGTAATAAAAGGAGGCAAAAATCCGATATATGCATTTGTGATGATTTTAGGATACAGCAGATACGCATATGTCTATTTTACAGACAATATGAGACAAGAGACATTTCAAGAGTGCCATAAAAAAGCTTTCGATTTCTTTGAAGGGGTTCCAAAAAGCATACTGTATGATAATCTAAAAAGTGTTGTAATTCAAAGAAATGCTTATGGAGCTACAAAGCATAAATTTAATTAGAAGTTTTTGTATTTTTCAAAAGAGTATGGCTTTACTCCAATACTATGTAAACCATATAGAGCACAAACTAAAGGAAAAGTTGAGCGGTTTATCGGATATGTAAAAAGAAACTTCTATATTCCATTAAAAGCTAAACTGAAAAACTCACCTTTACAAATAGATTGCGCTTCTTTAAATAGCCAAATATTTAGGTGGCTTGCAGTAACCAATGAAAGAATTCACGCAACAACAAAAGAGAAACCGATAAAACTTTTTCTGTTAGAACAGAAGGCTCTACTGCCACTTGTTCAAACAGTAGAGCCTTCAAACAAAAAAACTAAAAACAGATATAAAACAGATACAAATTATATACCAAAAAATTCCATTATTGCTTTCAACCAAGAATCAAAAAGCACATTGAAAGAGTATGATGCTTTGTTATACCAAGATAGTCTTAATTCCATTGCAGGAGATGTCTATGCCACAAACTGATAAAAGCATAAACGAACAGATTCAAGAGTATGCAACGATTTTTAAACTACCGGCCATCAAAGAGAGCTTTGCATCCATAGCACAAGAGACGGTTCATAACAATCTTTCATACTCTCAATTTTTATTAAAGTTGTTTGAGTATGAATATCAAAAGAAGATAGAGCGCTCAAGAGAAACGACATTGAAGATGGCAGGCTTTCCAAAAGTAAAGACTCTGGAAATGTTTGATTTTAAAGCTTCAAGTGTAGATAGAAATCTTATCAATGAACTCTCAACTTTAAGATTTATTGAAAATGCCCAAAATATCCTGCTTATAGGTCCAAGTGGTGTAGGAAAAACTCATCTTGCCATAGCTTTGGGATATTTAGCTACCCAGGCAAGAATAAAAACAAAATTCATCACTGCAGCTGTTCTATTGCTACAGCTTGAAATTGCACAGCAGACAAATAGATTGCAGCACTATTTCAAAAAGGTTATCAATCCAACAAAACTTTTAATCATAGATGAGTTTGGCTATATCAAGCTCAATGAAAATCAGGCCAATCTTTTTTTCCAGGTTATCAACAAACGGTATGAGATAGGATCAATTATCATTACAAGCAATCTATCTTTTACAAAATTCAAGGAGGTACTCAACAATGATGAAGCGTTAACTACAGCAATACTTGATAGGCTAGTTCACCATAGCCATATACTCAATATCCAAAGTGAAAGTTACAGACTCAAGCAAAAAAGAAAAGCTGGTGTCCTTTTAGGACTTGAATCTATCTCTTAAAACACAACAATTTTTCTGTTACTAAGTGGTACATTTTTACTTTGCACCTCTGGTACATTTTTAGGTTGCACTTGACACTATATACCCAATCTTCAATTCACCCATTTGGTTAGTCCCTCTTCCCTTTAGTTTTTCCGCTTGTATGGTAGGTTTAATATTTTATCATTATCTAATGAAAAATTTGGGTTTAATAGAGATTTTTGTTAAATGCAAAAGGTAGTTCACTAAAGCTATAATTTTGCAAATCTTGATTAGTTTTGATTGTTTGATTCTTAATTTTTTTGGCTTCATGCCTTTCTATATGCCATACAATATCTTTTTATCTCTTAACTCTCTTTATATGCTTTTTGCTATATAGCACTATGTTTAAATACATCTTTTTCTCATTTTTATAAAAGTTGTATCTACTAAAGTTATTCATTGAAGATAAAAATTTTTCAATCATTTTCTCTTTCACTTTTTAAAAGACAATTTTTTTTATTACATTTGTTCTATAATTAGTATTTGTTCATAGGCTTATTAATTTTTTAAATTTGAGTACCGTGGTTTTACTGTATCTAGTTATTTTTATGTGAATGTTTGAGACATATTTATGTCATTACTAATAATATAACAAAATTATATATAAAATTTATAGCTTAATATAGTTATAAGTATAAATTATTATAATTATAAAAATATTTAATCAAAAACTTATATAAAACTGAATGAACTGTTCAATATTTGTTATAATTATTTTAGAAACGTAAAATCTTTTTTTATACATCTATAATTTTATTAAAATAAATTTTTTTTATGTTTGCTTTATTTTGATTCTGATAGAATTAAACGAAATCATTTTTAAGGAGTTAAGATGAAAAAATTTGCGACATTAGTTTTAAGTGCAATGCTAGGACTTAGTTTTGTAAGTACTACTTCTTTTGCGGACGTTACTAAAGGTCAAAAGCTTTTCCAAAAAAAGCTAAAAAAACCTTGTGGTATGACAGGTGCAAAGTTCGCTGCTAAGCATACTCAAGACGAGTGGGAAGAGATTTATGAAGAGGGTAAATTTAAAGAAGAAATTCATAAAATATGTCCTAAGGTTAAGCCTGAATCTATAAAAGATAAATGGGTTAAGCATCTGTATGATTTTGCTTATGAATATGCTAGTGACAGTGGTAACGTACCAAGTTGTTAATAATACAAAATAGACTACTTTCCGGTTATTTGCCGGGAAGTATTATAACTTCTTATAATCTTCATAAATCCTCGAACTATAAAATTAAGTTATATTTAAAATCTTTTCTTTTATAATGGAAAAGTAATAGAATAATTTAAACTATAATATAAAGGAGAAAGAATGAAAAAGTTTATTGCAATCTCTGCAGTAGCTGCTATGGTGTCGGCGGGTTTTGCTAGCGATGCTGATATAAAGGCGGAACTCGAGGCTTTAAAAAAAGAGATACAAGCTTTAAAAGAGGCTCAAGCTAAAATCAATGTAAAATCACTTAAAAGACAAATTAGTGAGATAAAAGCAAAGACAGGTGGTGATAACTTAAAATGGAGTGTTGATTTTAGAACTGCTTATGATGCTATTGGTTATGAAACTATAAATGGTAACTCTAGTTGGAATCAGATATTAACAAATAGATTGTGGCTAGGGATGGCATATGCTCCAAAAGACAATGTAGTATTCAAGGGATTACTAAGTTATTATAAAGTTTATGGGCAGAGTGTTGATACTACTATGAATTTTAATTATTTTGATTGGATTGTAAATGAAACACCAAATATTTCAGGTGAACTTAGAGTAAAAGAGGCTTATTGGCTCTATTTTGGGGATAGTTTCTTAGGAGCGGACATACCTTGGACTGCAAGTTTTGGTAGAAGACCGGCAACAGACGGACTACTTGTAAGTTATAGAGAAGATCAAAACCCTAAATCTCCTCTTGGACATATCATAAATACAGAGTTTGACGGAGCAAGTTTCAAGTTTAATCTAGAAAATGTTACAGATATTTCCGGTATGTATTTGAAACTTTGTATGGGTAGAGGTATGACTAATGCAACGACAAGATATAGTAGTGATCCTGCTATAAATTATACGAAAATTAATAACTGGCAAAATACCGATCTTTTTGGTTTTATATTTGTTCCGTATGATGACGGACAATACTCTATACATACTACTGCCTTTAAGGCTTGGAATTTACCTGGCTATTATGCTACTCAATATGGATTTGACACTACGCTAAATACTTACTTACCAAATCCTACCAGTATGAGACTTGAACAAGGAGCTGATTATGTCGGTGCGGCGATAAGTTTACTTGCTCAAGGGATAGGCGACGGTATAAACGATACTCTTGATGATACTAACGCATTTATAAGTTTCGCTTGGAGTAAAACGCAGCCATATGGAAGCCATTCGGCTACTTTTTTAGGCGGTCCATATAACGGAGTTACAATGAACGTTGATAATGCGGCACTAGGTAGCACCGATAGTGAAACAGGTACTTCTATTTATTTGGGTGCCAATTGGCCTTGTATACTTATAAGCGATGCAAGACTTGGTGTTGAGTATAATCACGGAACAAAATATTGGAGAAGCTTTACATATGCTGAAGATACGCTTGCGGGAAGTAAACTTGCAACTAGAGGTGATGCTTACGAAGTATGGCTTACAAAGGAGCTTATAGGAAAGACTTTAACTGCACAGATAAGATATACGTATATAGACTATAAATATACAGGAAGTCAAGCATTTTTTGGAGAAGCAGGTACTCCAATAGAAGTTGATTCTGCGGCGGGAAGATATTTTGACGCACTTGACAAAGCCCAAGACATAAGATTTTACATCCGCTACAGATATTAAGATATACGGATCGCAAAAAGCGATCCGTTCTCATTTTCTTTCAATTAACTATATATAATTTATTTTTCAAATAGATCTCTATATAATAAATCCCTCTAAAACATCGTTAGGAAAAGTTATGAAAAAAGCTATAAATTTTCTTCTTGTATATCTAATCCTATTTCATTTCTCTCTTTTAGCAGAAGAAAAAAGAATACTCAATCCCAATATGACGCTAAAATATAACCTTGTGCCAAAGGAAGTGCAATCTTTACAAGAGATGTTTATAAAGGGAGAGTTTTACTCAAGATTAAGACTTAATACTTTTAAGTGGGATTGGGATACTGAGTATCCAGGAAAGACTAAAGACAATTGGGCTATGGGTATAGGTGGAAGCCTAATCTTTAAGAGTGCATACTATAATGGTTTTGGAGCAGCACTGGGGCTATATACAACTCAAAACCCATGGCATATGGACGCTGAAGATGTTGGTTTTGTAAAAGCTGGGAAAGATACTTTTAGTAGATATAGTGTAGTTACCGGAGACGGATTTGGTATGACTGTTCCGGCTGAAGCTTTTATAGAGTATAAAAGAAATAAAACCAATTTTAAAGCTGGCAGACAGATATTTGAGAGTTTTCTAACAAAGTCTAATGATACAAAAATGATCCCAAATACTTTTGAAGGCTATAGTCTAGTTAGCAAATATTTTCCAAAGACAACTATAAAAGTGGCATATTTTACAAAACAAAAACTTAGAGACCATACGAAATTTCACGATGTTATAACCTACGCTAAAGATTTAAACAGCGACGGAGATATTGACGATCCTGGTGAAACATGGGCAAATAACGACGATTCGGCCTCTCATAAAGGCTTAAACGAGATTAATCTAAAAGCTGCTGGAAAAGATATTGATAATAGTTTGGTTATTTTTGAAGTTATAAACAGAACTATAGACAAAGTAAAACTAATGGTAAATTATACGGCGGTTCCTGAACTATTGCACTATGTAACGGGAGAGGTTCACTATACTGTTAAACTAGGTGAGTATAAACTTATTCCTGGCGTTAGATATATGAAACAGTTTGATGATGGTGCAGGAGAGGTTGGCGGAGCCAACCTAAAAGAAAAAACAGCAGGTTACGATAATCCAAACAGTTTAGATAGTAATCTTTTTGCGGCAAGAGTCGATTTAAAATCAAAAGTTTGGGCATTTAGACTAGGATACTCTAAAATAGCGGACAAGGGTGATATTGTAGCTCCTTGGAGAGGTTTCCCAACGGGCGGTTTTACAAGAGCGATGGGTCAATATAACTGGCAAGCAAATACAAAAAGTTGGATGATCAGAGCCGACTATGACTTCGATAAAGCCAAATTGATACCTGGTTTAAAAGGGCTTGTAAGATACGTTGTTCAAGACTTTGATGACAGAAAACCGGGAGTTCAAGCGGATAGCAATGTTATCCATATAGATTTAGTTGAAAAATTTGCTTCGATACCTGGACTCTATGCAAAAGTTAGACTGGGATTTGTTAATGGAGATGATAATATAAGAGATATTAACGGAGATCTAAAAAAAGGTCCTTCTTATAACGAATATAGATTTGAAGTAAACTATCTTTTTTAATATCGAAGAAAGAACCTTCGATATTAAGATTTAAACTATTTATTAAAATCGACCTCTTTGAAAAGATTTTCTACGATATTTTTATAATACCCTTTTTGTCTTTTATCTCCCAAAGCTACCGGAGGAGTTCCAGAATCACTAAACTCTCTTATTTGCATATCAAGAGGAATTTTGCCTAAAAACGGGATCTGGTATCTTTTTGCTAGAGTCTCTCCTCCTCCTTTACCAAATATATCATATCTTTTACCGGTATCGGGCGCTATAAAGTAGCTCATATTCTCAATCAGTCCACCTATTTTTGTTCCTATTTCTTTAAACATCATTATGGCTCTGCTCACATCGTCTGATGCTACCATTTGGGGGGTTGTTACCAAAACGCCGGCAGTTATAGGTAGCTCTTGCGCCATAGTGAGCTGGATATCACCTGTTCCTGGTGGCATATCTATTACTAAAAAATCGAGTTCTCCCCAATCCACATCTTCCAAAAACTGGATAAGTGCGCTTACTGCTACAGAACTTCTCCAAACTAGTGGAGTATCAGGAGTTGGTGTGGTGAGTCCTACGCTCATGATTTTTATGCCAAAATTTTCGCTTGGGATAATTTTGTTATTGTCTCCCCATCTGAGTCTTTCATGGTCTGTCTTTGTCATTCTTGGGATATCCGGTCCGTAAACATCAGCATCCAACAGCCCAACTTTATAGCCTTTTTGAGCCAAAGCCACGGATAGATTTACACTTACCGTGCTCTTTCCAACACCACCTTTACCGCTGGTTACAGCTATGATATTTTTTGCATACGGGGCTCTGTTATTGGGTTTGATAGTTGAGCCGTAATGGATCGATTTTTTCGGTTTTGATTTTAGTTTTACTTCAACATTATACTCTTTTAATAGATCTTTTATGGCTCCTTCTATAGCTGGGAAAGCTTCTTGGTTTGCCATATTAAGGATAATTTCAAGATTGTTGCCTTTTTTTTGAATGTTATCTACTGTTTTTAGTTCCACTATATTTTTATCAAGACCCGGATATTTTATGGATTTTAATTTTTTTAGTATCTCTTTATTCATCCTTGCTCCTATCCCTACTCATAAGGATTCATTCTGATTTTCTGTTTTATAAGCAGGTCTATACTTCTAAGTTTTTGCATCCATTCTTTTATCACATCGCTTGAATTTGGGAAATCTTGGGCCAAATTTGAATATTCATTAAATCTTTTTTTTAAAAGTTTTAAGATCTCATTAAAAAACTCTACCTCTTTTTCATTTTTTACGGCTAAACTCAATATTTTTTTAAACACTGTCTCTCTATCTGAAAGATCTACTTCGATTCCAATATTTTTTCCAATTTGCTGAAATTCCTTATTTGTAATGTAACATCCGCTAAAATAAAGCGCAAGTATCTGTTTTGTAAGCATACTGTATTTATCTAGGTTTTGATTATCTCTTTTCATTTTTCTTCTCCAATCTGATTTGTGCAGCTTTAGATACGTCTTGATCTGGATCGTTGGATAGCTTTTTTAAGATCTCTTCCGTAGTAGAAGGATTCTCAGCCACTCTGAGTCTTACCATCTTATCTTTATCGTCGGCTAAGATATTTAAAAGTTTTACAGGTGTAGATGGATTACCGGATAATCCGTCTCTAACTATTTTTTCATCGCTAAAAAGATTTTGTAAAACATTTATCGGAGTATTTGGATTGGTTGCTACTAGTGCTCTAACCAAGTTTATCTCATCACGACTTAGTTTTTCTAAAACTTCTGCAGGTGTGTGAGGATTTTTTGCAACCGCCCATCTTGAGCCCATATCTTCAACATTTGAGAGTTCAATTAAAAGTCCAGTCATTACGGGACTTTTTTCTTTTTCTCTATCGTAAACGCTTGTTCTAAGGCTAAGATTCATAGCTACCATTCCAACTACTTCCATATCGGATTTAAAAGTGTAAAAAATCTCTTTTACCTTTTCTAAAGGTAATGTTTTATCATCTAAAAGTTCCAAAGCTTTTTCTCTATCCATTCTATTCCTTTTATTAAAATGTTATCATGTTAAAATTTTTATAGATTTTTATACTGAATTACCGTCTATGTAAATATTATCAAAAAAGAGACAAAAGTCAATTATCAATTTTATTTCGACATTTTATAAGTATTTTTGAATAAAAATAAAAAAAAGCTAATAAAAATTTACAATGGTTGCTAAATAGACTAGAAATGAATATATTTAAACTCTGTTTAAGATATCAATATTTATAATGAAGTGAGTGCACGGAAAGCCCGTAAATACGGGTATAAGTGCGTATGATTTTATTCATAAGGAGAAGTAATGAAGAGGTTGTTACAAGCGCTGCTTATAGTAGCTTGTTTGATAGGCATCTTGTCTGCTAAAGACGAGAGAATCTTGATTGAAGCGGAAGAGGCTGTAAAGCTGATAGGTAAGCCGGGAGTTATTTTTGTTAGCGGTGATGACGAGACTGCTTTTGAAAATGGTCATATTAGGGGTTCAGTATCGATGTATGCTCACCATTTACATCATGCTGATATTATGGGAAGGTTAGAGTGCGAGCCTCTTTTTATGTGTCCAAAAACCGCAGAGCACTATATAGGGGCTCATGGAATAGATAATGATACATTGGTTATTGCATATGATAATTTTAGAGGTCCAAATGCAACCGGTGTTTATATGTATTTTAAAAGTTTTGGACATGATAAGGTCTTGATTTTAAACGGTGGAGTGGAAGCTATCAAAAAAATTGATCCGAATCAGCAAGAGTACAATAAGCTAAAAAAAGAGGCTAGAAAAGTTAAAAAAGCTTACAAAAAGGCTAAAAAAGCCGGCAATAAAGAGGAGTACAAAAAACTAAAAGTCAAGTATGCTGAACTTAAAAAAGAGATGAAAAAACTCGAACCTAAGCTCTTGATACAAAGAGGTAAAAAAATCGTAGATTTAGGACATCATCTTCATGCAGTTTTACCGCCTGAAAGCGAAGCCAAAATTGAAGAGAAACATTATCATATAGATGAAAAGAAAATAAGATACGATCTTATCGCAGGTAAAGAGGAAGTTTATAAAGCGGTTCAAGATAGACTTAAAAATGGTGATAAAAGCAAATATGTAATTATCGATACGAGAGGTATGATTGAGATTATTGGTGAGAGAAAGATGGATAATGTTGCAAGAGGAGGCCATATTCCGACATCAAAATTTATTGAATGGAAAAATTTTACGGATTTTAAAAATAAAAAGAGTTTTAGAAGCTTAAAAGAGATGCAAGAGGTGTTTGATAAATATGGAGTTACAAAAGATAAAACCATATATGCATACTGTCATGTCGGAGCTGGAAGAAGCACTGAAATAATCACGGCTCTTAAACTACTTGGATATGAGAATGTTAAAGTATATACCGGTAGTTGGGATGAGTGGGGCAATGATATGAATCTACCTATAAGAAGATAAGGAGTTGGCGTAATGAGTACTATGGTAAACAAAAAAAGAAGAGACTTTTTAAAAGTATCAAGTGCAACTGCAGCTTTGGTTGCAAGTCAAGGCAGCCTTTTTGCAAAAACAGATATTATTAGTGTAGAAAATGGCAAAAATAACTATCCAAATACAACTTATACTGAACAGATGTATAGAAATGAGTTTGGATTTACGTATGGTAAAAAAGAGGAGCACGGGTTTGCGTATCACTGCGTAAACTGTCAAGGTAACTGTGCTTGGGAGATTTGGTCAAATAACGGTGTTGTAACAAGAGAGAACCAAAGTGCAAGATACCCAAAAATCAATCCAAAAATTCCCGATTTCAACCCTAGAGGATGTAACAAAGGTATTCAACACTCTCAAGTAATGTATGAAAAAGATAGAATCCTCTATCCTATGGTAAGAGTTGGAAAAAGAGGTGAAGGAAAGTGGAAGAGAGTAAGCTGGGATGAGGCAGCAGAACTTGTGGCTCAAAAGATTTTCGATGTTATGACAGACCCTAAAAAAGGTCCTGGAAGAATTATGGTTCATGCAGGAACGGGTTTACTTACAGAAGGTAGACGTGGTGCTCCTCTAAGATTTTGTACGCAACTAGGTGCATATAGAATCTATCCTGCTTCATACTTAGGAGATATGTTCAGTGGTGCCGCGATTGCCTATGGTGAAGGAAACGTTGGCTGTACGTACGATTTTATGTATCAAGTTGATACAGCAATATTTTGGGGAGGAAATCCTTCTGTTTCAAGAATCCCTGATGCACACTTTGTTTGGGAAGGAAAATATAACGGCGCAAAGATAATAGTAATAACTCCAGAGTTCAATGCAAGTGCTAAGAGTGCGGATCTATGGATTCCTATTAAACCGGGGACCGACCAGTTCTTAGCAATGAGTGTAATGTATGAAATCATTAAAAATAGATTGTATAAACCCGGTTTTATGAAGATCTATACTGATCTTCCTTTCTTAGTAAGACTTGATAATAAAAAGCTTCTAAGAAGAATTGATTTAGAAGATCCTCACAATGAGGAAGAACATGAGCATTATGAAGCACAGTTTTATACAATGAACAAAAAAACTGGCAAAATTGCTTTAATGCCAGGTAGTCATGGAAGCGAACACAAAACTTTAAAGATAGATGAGCTTGGTATAGATCCTATACTTGAAGGTGAATGGGAAGTAACTCTCAAAGATGGCAAAAAGGTAAAAGTTACTACTGTATTTGAGTTATTAAAGGAAAATGTTGAAAAGTTTAGTCCAGAAGCGACAAAAGATATAACCGGCGTACATCCCGATACCGTAAAAATCTTAGCAAAAGAGATTGCTCTTCCAAAGGTTGTGGAGATTACGACGGGATTTAGTTTAAACAAATATTTTAACGGTATTTTAAATATTTGGAATATCGCCTCTATTTGCGGATTAACCGGAAGATTGGGGCCGTACGGCGGATTAAATACGGAAAATGAGTTTAGTTTAAGTGGACTTGGAACACTTAGTGGATTTGGAACAAAATATAAACCAAGATTTGGTTCTGGATTTGTGGGAGAGTTTGTTTTTGGTGATGGACTAAAAACGTTTGATGAATATTTTACGGATGAAGATGTTAAGAGAGCTCATGATGGTAAATTAAGTAAAAAAGAGTATATGAAAATCATCGAAGAAGCACTTAAAGGTGGTAAAGATGGAAAAGATCATGAGGAAAAAGATCCATATTATAAACCTTGGTGGACACCTGAAATTGCCCTGATTGTTGCTGACTCAAAATTTAGAAGAAATAAAGGTAGTGATTACAGAAAAGCATTCCTTCAAAAGACAAAATTCTATGTTTGCGTTGATTATAAGATGAGTGAAGCGGCTGTATTTGCTGATGTACTATTGCCTGCAAAATCGCACTATGAGGTTTATGATATCAGAACAAGCCCTGGTTATCACAGATTTACCAACTTAGCGCAACCTATAGCCAATATGAAACCTGTAGGTGAAGCTATGGATGAGTGGAGTATGTTTGCGCTACTTGCTAAAAAGCTTGAAGAGATAGCAAATAGACCGGAAAACAAGTCAAAAGCAAAAGTTCCGGACAGCAAAAAATATGCACAAACTGGATATCGCGATCTTGCAAACTTCTATAAAGAGTACACCAATAAAGATGAAGAGTCAGAAGCGGCTATGGAACCGTACCTTGGAACAGATAAATTGGCAGTCGAAGCTGCGCTTGAAAAATGCGATCAGTATCAGCCTTGGACGATGGAAAAGATGTATAAAGCCGGTGGATTTTTACAGTTAAATGAAAAGGCGGCAAAAATGTCTCCTCTTTATGCAGATAGACCGTATAATTCAGGTGAATATATTTTGTTTAAGATGGAGCCGTTTGAAACATTGACTGGCCGACAAACATTCTATGTTGATCATCCAACATACCTAAAAATTGTTAACGGAACAAATTATGCGATAAAACCTATAGCACCTCAAAACAATAAACATCCGTTTATGCTGATGACACCGCATGCTAGATGGTCGATTCACTCTAACTGGAAAAACAGTAGAACATTGCAAAGACTGCAAAGAGGTGTTCCTTATGTTCAAGTTAACAGAAAGATTGCTGAAATGAAAGGTATCAAAGATGGAGATACCATCAGAATTTTCAATGAGCTTGGAGAATTTTACGCAATGGCTAAAGTAAGCTCATCTTGTCCACCTGATGCTCTAGTTATGGAGCACGGATGGGAGCCTTACCAGTATCTATTTAATAAAGGACACAATGAAGTTGTTCCAACAGGCTTGAATCTACTTGAACTTGCCGATGGTTGGGGACATCTAAAATTTGGTGGACTTTGGGATGGTAACCAGTATGCGTATGATGGCGCTGTAAATATAGAAAAATCTACTAAGTTTAAGTATTAATAGGAGTTTGGCATGTCTAAAAGACAATTAGCAATGGTAATGGACCTTAATAAATGTATAGGTTGTCAAACTTGTACAGTAGCTTGTAAAACACAATGGACAAACAGAAATGGTCGCGAATATATGTATTGGAACAACGTGGAGACATATCCTGGAGATGGTTATCCTAAAAAATGGATGGAGCTTGGCGGCGGTTTTGACGCTGCCGGTGATCTTCAGCCTGGAATTATCCCAAATATTGAAGCCGATTATGGGGTGCCTTGGGATTATAATTATGAGTCATTGGCAGAACAAAATATGATTAGCGACTCTCCTGAACCTGGTTTTAAACCGGATATATCTCCAACATGGGGACCTAACTGGGATGAGGATCAAGGTGCAGGTAGTTTTCCAATGGACAACTATTTCTTCTATTTGCCTAGGATTTGTAACCACTGTTCAAATCCTGGATGTTTAAGTGCATGTCCAAGGGACGCCATATTTAAAAGAGAAGAGGATGGTGTTGTTTTAGTCGATTTAGACAGATGTCAAGGTTATAGATACTGTATAGCCGGTTGTCCTTATAAAAAGATATATTTTAACCCTAAAATTAGTAAAAGTGAAAAGTGTATTTTGTGTTTCCCAAGAGTTGAACAAGGGCTACCACCAGCTTGTGCACAATCTTGCGTTGGTAGGATCAGGTTTGTAGGTTTCTTGGATGATGAAGAGAGCCAAGTATATAAACTTGTACACAAATATAAAGTAGCACTTCCACTTAGACCAGATTACGGTACACAACCAAATGTATATTATGTTCCTCCAACAGAGGCACCGCCTAAATTTGATGAGAATGGCAAAATTATTGAGGGAAGCAACAGGATTCCGATAGAAGAGCTTGAGAAACTTTTTGGACCGGCTGTTCATGATGCAATTAAGACTCTAAAAGCTGAAATGAAAAAAAGAAAAGAGACCGGTAAGTCTGAATTGATGGATATACTTATAGCCTATCAACATAAAGATATGTTTAGACTCGATAATAACTATTATCAACAAGTAGCAAAAGAGAAGGGTATGAAACCACTTGCTCCAGTTGATGAGAGATATGTTGCAGGTAAATATACAAAAATATCTCATTTTAAGGTGCACGCATGAAAAGAGTAGTAGGATTTATAGCAGCCTTAAGTATGGCTGCAACGGCGGCATTGGCAAATAACACAGTTGTGGCAGTTAAAGTTAAAGGTGATTTAAGTAAATTAAAGTGCGGGGATAAACTCATAAGAGAGTATGCAAAGTTTAGTGAGGTTGTTGTTTATCCTCAAACAACAGTTAAGTTAAATGATAAAAAAGCTAACGAGCTTAATGCTGAGAATAAAGCAAAAAAAGTAAAAGTAGCCGCGCTTTATGACGGTAAAAATGTAGCAATAATTGTTAAATGGGTTGATCCGACTAAAAATATTCAGTCTGGATATAAGAGTGATGTTTACGCTGACGGATTTGCGGTACAGTTTGCCCGAAAACCAAAAGATATAAACAAACTTCCATATATAGGAATGGGTAGTAAAAACAGACCGGTAGTTATCTATTTGCAAAAAGCTGTTGCAAAAGTTTATGAACCAAACGGTGATGGAATAGTTGGTTATCAAGTAAATCCACATAATACTAATAGATTTGGAAAAGAACTTGAAAAGTTTGAAAAAAGAGTAGAGCAGCTAGCAATTAAAGATTATCAAAAAGCTTTTATTAGCGAAGGCTTCAGAACTATGACAGAGATAAAAGATAATTCTGCCTCTTATAACGCAGATATGCATTATGTTGATGGGAGAAAAGTATGGGGTGGAATAGTTGTAAGACCATTAAAAGATGAGTATTTAAACTTAAAAACAGGTGCTTTTCCTGTCGCAATAGCAGTTTGGGATGGTGAGAAACTAAACAGAGATGGATTAAAACATCTATCAGGATGGATAGCTGTAAAACTACCAGATCAAAGCGGCGGTAAAGATCTAATAGCTGCTGTAAATGAGAAAGTTAAAGGTGATATCAAGAACGGTAAAGAGCTTGCCATGACAAACTGTGCAAGCTGTCACAGATGGAAAGGTGCTGAGTCAGCTACTATGTATATGGCACCGGATTTGAGCAATATTGGTGGACAAGCTACTGCAGGATATATAAGAGAGTCAATTGTTGATCCAAATGCTGTAGTGGTACCTGGATATAATAGAAACGCTCATCCAAATTTTGCTTGGTATATGGTTGATGATAAAGGCAATAGAACTTCTACAATGCCTCCATTTGATTGGATGGATAAGAAGTCGCTTAACGATTTAGTAGCTTATATGCAGACATTAAAAGCGGAGGTAGAAAAATGAAAAGATTAGTTATCACTACCTTGCTTGGACTCTCTTTAGCTGCAGGTGCCATTGCTAGCGGTGGAGGTAAAGGAGAGTTTGAGAAAAAAGGTTTTTTGACAACAAAATGGTGTGCCCAAAACGATCTATTTGCAGATTGTAGATTAGAAACTTATCATTGCGGCGAAGAGGGTTGCTTTAAAGAGTGGGTACCTGGTGAACCTACTAAAACAGAAATGGTTCTTTTTGTTCATGATGAGGGTAAGATATACTATATCGATCCTGAAGGTGTTCATGTAAGCGAACTTTTGGAAAAAGCTGCCAACAGAAACGAGGTAACTATTATAGGTGAGCTTGCAAGTGACGGAAAAACTATAAAAGCTCACGATTTCAAAGCTCCTCCACCTCCAAAAAAATCTTTCTTCAAGGGATGTTTATAATCTAAAACCGCAGTAAGCGGTTTTAGATTTATATATTAGTGTATTAGTATATTAGTTATCTATGTATTATATAATTTCAACAATAATTAGTTTTATCAAATATACTAATACACTAATATACTAATAATAAGGATAAATTTTGGATAATAAAACAAAAGCTTTTGTGTATGCTTTTTTGTCAAGATGTTATCAGAAAGAGTTAGATAAAAAAGCCATAGAAGATCTTAAGTCAAACGAAGAACTTTTAGATTTGATTGGACCAGATACTAAAAAATGGTTTTTATCTAACGATATAGAAAAAATCGAAGAAGAGCTAAATGTAGATTTCAATTCGGCTTTTTTGATTAATTCTCAGCCTGTTGAGACTCTTGTGGAAGATAGTAAAGGCGAAATTTTAGTCGGTCTTCAAAATCCGGTTATGCAGTTTTATTTTAATCATGGATATGAGATAAATATGAATCAAACTGATATTTTAGCGCCCGATCATCTTTCAATTGAACTTAGTTTTATGCAAAATTTAATATATAGAAATGAGGAAAAGGCAGCATTTGAGTTTTTGAAAGAGCACATGCTAAAATGGGTTCCACCTTATCTAATAGGTATCAAATCTTTAGTTGAAGCCCCATTTTACAAAGATTTGGCTGATTTAACGATAGAGTTTTTACTTAGCGATTATGAAGAATTAAAGGATAAGTTAGTAGGTGAGTAAGTGTGGAGTGCGTAGTATGGAGTATGAAGTGTGTTAGGTTGTAAGGAGGTAAGGGGTGAAGGTGTGAAGGAAAAACTTTTCTTATTACTCGTTACTGATTACTCGTCACTAATTTCCAATGTCCAATGACTAATGTCTAATGTCTAATATCAAGCTATGGAGCAATAATGAGCTTATATAAACAAAATACAGAACTTTTTGAGTTTGATTTACTTAAATGCCTAAGAACAGACTATTATCATAATAAATGTAGTCAATGTATAGATATCTGTCCGGAAAACGCGTTTATTTTTGATAGAGGAAAGCTAAGGCTTGATGAAAGTAAATGCAAAAACTGTGCTGTCTGTGTAGGCGTTTGTCCAAGTGAGGCTCTAAGTGTAAACTTTTTTAATCCAAATGGATTTATTCTCTCTTTGAAAGAAGAAAAAGTAACACTTTCATGTAAAAAAGATACTCCATGTCTTAGCGTATTCAGCTCCCAAAACTTTATCTCTTTAGCTTTAAGAAAAGATATGGTTAGCTGTAATCTATTTCATTGTGAAGGGTGTGAATTAAACAAAGATAATAAAACTTTTGAATCAATTGCCCAGAGAATTGAAGAAGCAAACAGATTTTTAGCTGATATTGGCACTTTAAAAGAGATAAAAGTAGAAGCTGAAGAGATAAAGAGTGAAAGAAGAGCTCTGTTTAAAAAACTTTTTAACTCTGCAAAAGAGTTGGCTGGTGAAGGTATCGATGTAAAAGAGCTTGCAAATGTAAGAAATAGAATCCCAATCAAAAATATAATATTAAAAAACTCTATCAAAAAAGAGATTCAAAATTTTAAAAATACACAAATTTCAACACATTATTCATTTTTGTCAAATAAAGAGATTAGTTATGACTTATGTAATAATTGCGGTGATTGTGTAAAATTTTGTCCAACAGATGCTCTTTTTTATTCACAAGATTCGACATCCATTTGGTTTCAAAGCGGAAAGTGTATAGCTTGTGGAATATGCAACGATATTTGCGAGCCAAAAGCGATAACAAACAAGGATGATTTAGACTTGATTGAATTTGCATTTGATAGAGGAAAAGAGCTTGTTTCGCACACTTTGGAGATTTGCAATGAATGCAAAACTCCTTTTCCTTATAAAGGGGGAGAGTTGATTTGTGAAAGATGTAAAAGCTTTGTAAACGATTTTGGTGATATTTTCAAAATAGCCGCAGATCTTGAGTGATCTTCGGCTAGATTTCAACGATTCTTATCATATTTGTAGTTCCCTCTTTTCCAACAATACTTCCCATAGTTATAATAACTTTATCCCCCTCTTTTAATATCTTTTCTCTTAATGCTATCTCTTTAAATTTTTCTATCAATTTTTCCGGATTTTTTATTTTAGGGATTTCGAAAATCTCTTCCACTCCCCAGACAAGTTTTAGTTTTCTTGATGTTTCTCGAGAATGAGTGAGGGCTATAATAGGCGCTTTTGGTCTATATTTGGATATACTTTTTACTGTTGTACCGCTACTAGTAAATGAAACTATCGCTTTTGGCTCCAGCCCTTTACAAAGATCTGCCACACTTGCAGCGATCGCATCGCTATCTTTAATCTCATACTTTTTATAGTATGGATATATATTCTGAGTTTCTATTATCACATTTTTTAATGTCTCAATCGCTTTTAGTGGATACTTACCAACAGTTGTCTCATCACTTAGCATTACGGCATCACTTCCATCCATTACTGCGTTTGCAACATCACTTACCTCGGCTCTAGTTGGATAGGGAGAGTTAACCATCGACAGTAGCATCTGAGTTGCTGTTATGACTGGCTTTTTAAGTCTGTTAGCTTCTTTAATGATTCTTTTTTGAATAACCGGAACCTTTTCGATACCTACTTCTATACCAAGATCGCCTCTAGCCACCATAACTCCGTCACTAACTTCCAAAATCTCTTCTAAGTTCTCTACGGCTTTTTTTGTCTCTATCTTTGCTATTACCCAAGGATTTGCACCGTTTTTATTTAAAATCTTTTTTGCTTTTAAGATATCATTTTTAGCGTTGACAAAAGATATGGCCACAATATCTACACCGTTTTTAGCTCCAAAAGCAAGGTCTAGTTCATCTTTTGGTGTAATAGCCGATATTTTAAGATTGGATTGAGGAAAGTTGACACCTTTTCTACTAGAGAGTATGCCACTATTTTTAACTTCTAGTAAGAGATACTCACTTTCTTTTTCTATTACTTTGGTTCTAATGCTGCCATCAGCGAAAAATACAAACTCATCTTTTTTTACATAATCTATAATTTCAGGATAACTTATACTTAGTTCATATTTTGATTTTGGGTCTTTTTTGACTAGTTTTATCTTGTCACCTCTTTTTAATTCTAAAATCCCGTCAACTTCTCCTATCCTTATTTTAGGACCGCTGATATCTTGCAATATAGCCGTTTTTTTATGTAGTTTTTTTGAGATTTCTCTAATATTTTTGATAGAGTTTTTATGGGTTTTATGATCGGCGTGGGAGAAATTTAGCCTAAAAACATCTACCCCTGTTTTTATCATATTTTCAATTTTATCAGATGTATTTGGTCCAAGTGTAGCTACTATTTTTACTTTTTTCATCTCTTCTCCTTCTAATAATCGATAGGGATTTTCTTTTTTGAAACTCATGTATAAAGACATTATATCAATTTTTAAAAAGTTGTATTAAAGAAGGCATAATTGTTTGAAAATTAGAACAGATTAAAAGAGATTTAACATCTAACTTATAATAATTTTATCTGCTATTTCGAAAAAAATCACAAATGCTTATATCCAAAACTTTCGATAGTTTAAAAAATGATTTATGATATAATAAAACATATTTGTAATTTGGGATTAAAAATGCAAAAAAAGGATATTTTAGATTATTTAAAAAGTTATAAAAAACAGCTATTAAAAAAGTATAATATCAAAAGAATAATTCTTTTTGGCTCATTTGCTAAAGATACTCAAAATGAGAAAAGTGATATTGATATAGCAGTTGAGATAGAAAATCCAAGTTTTTTGTTATTATTTGAGATAAAAGAGGAGTTGGAAAAAAAATTTAAAAGAAAAGTAGATATTGTTAGGTTAAGAGAGAAGATGAACAGATATTTAAAAAATCGTATTCAAAAAGAGGGTATAATTGTCTAAAAATGGTTTAGTTTTAGAAATCATTGAACAGATTTTAACCGCTATATATTGGGTAGAGAGAAAATGTGGTTTTGCAAAATGTGAAGACGACTTTATAGATACTGAAGAGGGTCAAGAAAAACTTGATAGTATATGTATTAAGCTTATAGCTATTGGCGAGAGTTTAAAAAATATTGATAAAATAACAAATAACGAGTTATTAAAAGGGAGTGTAAAAATAACTGTGTAAATCCTTATAAAAAGATTAGATAAAATTAAAGAATAAAAAGGATTTACACAATGAGGTATATCAATACAGAAGAGGTAAAAAAAGCTATCAAAGAGGGAAAGGGGATAGATATTGATGAGATCTTGGAAGAATTCAAAGGTCTTTTAAAAGAGGTTTATCAGACTGCTACAGAAGTAGAGTTAACTGAGCATTTAGGATATGAGAAGCATCAAGTTTCAGATAATCCAAATTATCGTAATGGGTACAGTGAAAAAACTTTAAAGTCCAAATATGGGGATATAGAGGTTAAGATACCAAGAGACAGAAACGCTACCTTCGAACCAAAGCTTATCAAGAAACGACAGACTCTCATAAAGGGGACAGAAGATTTAATTTTGTCTTTATATGCAAAAGGGATGAGTGAACAGATTTCAACACCATCTTGATGATTTATATGGGTATGAACTTTCTATTCAGACAATTTCCAATATAACAGAAGCAATAATAGATAAGGCAAAAGAGTGGCATAGTCGTCCGCTAGAGGCAATATATCCGATAATATTTATGGATGCTACAGTTTTAAAAATAAGAGTGGATAGAGTAGTTAAAAATATTGCTGCATATATAATGCTAGGCATAACTCTTGAAGGGAAAAAAGATATTCTTGGTATATGGATAGGTGAAAATGAAAGTTCTAAACAGTGGTTAACACTTTTAAATGAGATAAAAAACAGAGGTGTTGAAGATGTATTGATATTTGCAATAGACGGACTAAATGGATTTAAAGAGGCTATAGAGGCAGTTTATCCAAAGGCAGAAATTCAAAGATGTATTGTACACCAGATCAGAAATAGCCTAAAATTTGTATCTTGGAAAGATAGAAAAGAGGTAGCTAAAGATTTAAAGAGTATCTACACTTCATCAACCGAAGAAGAAGCAGAGCTTGCTCTTACAAATTTTAATGACAAATGGGGTCAAAAATATCCCCATATTACCCAGTCTTGGCAATCTAACTGGAATGAGCTATCTACATTTTTTAAATATCCCCAAGCTATAAGAAAACTGATTTATACGACAAATCCCATAGAATCGATAAATTCAAATATTAAAAAAAGAACAAAGTCTGTGGGTTCTTTTCCAACCATCGATTCAGCTTTTAAGCTTCTTTATCTTGCCACACAGGAGGTACAGCACAAATGGAGTAATACAAAAATCAGAAGCTGGAGTGAAATCTATCCTCAGCTTTGTATATTTTTCAGTGAAATTATGCAAAAATATACACGCTAAGGTTTTAAGGACTTTAGGTGGTTTACACAGTTTATTTTACAGTCCCTCTTGAAATCTAATTTTTTATAATCTCATCCACTCCTTTAAAAAATTCACAAATACTAACATCCAAAACTTTTGCAATCTTGGCTAAATGGGCGATGTTGAAGTGTTTTTTGTTTAGATAAATTTCTGCCATAGAAATAGTCCCACTGCTTTATGAGCTATTGCCAAAGCCAATGATAGCTGAGAGAAACCTTTTTCTTTTCTAATTTTTTTTACATTTTGTCCAATTTTTATAGATACTGTCAAGTTTTGTTCGCAATTTTCCTTCCCAGCAAGTTATATTTCATTGCATATCAAGCAGCTTTAAGCTGCGCTTCATAGATTTCCATCACCTCTTGAAGCTTTTGTGGATGAATATAACTTCTCTCAATCTCCCAGTCTTCAGTGTACTCCATCAAGTATGTAGCAATGAGCCTGAGATAAGACTCTCTTGATGGAAATATTGAGACAACTTTTGATCTTCTTCTGATCTCTTTGTTTATTCTCTCAAGTATATTGGTAGAACTTATCCTCCTTTTATCAATTTGCGGGAAGTGATAAAACTGCAGTGAATCTTCTAGTCCTTCTTGAAGCACTTCAATTGCTTCAGGGAATTTTTTGCGAAACTCCTCTATAATCATCTGTGCTATCATGAATGCATCTTTTTTGCTCTCTTGTAGCCAAATAGTTTTAAGTTTGGCTGCAAATTTCTCTTTTGCTTTAGGTGGAACATGAGCCAGGATATTACGCATAAAATGGACTTTACACCGTTGCCATGATGCGCCAATAAAACTCTCTTTGAAAGCCTTTTGAATCCCTAAATGTGCATCACTGACAAGAAGGGCAATCTTTTCTATGCCTCTTTGTTTGAGTTTATCAAAAAAACTCTTCCAGCTCTCTACGCTTTCATTGACAAAAGGCTCGATCGCCAATACTTCTCTTTTTCCTTCCAATGTCACACCATAGGCTATCATAATAGCGGTAGATACCACTCTTCCTTCATAGTCTCTCACTTTCTCATACAAAGCGTCAACCCTTGCGTTGGGATACTCTTTTTGCAGTGGTCTGTTTCGAAACTCTTCTACTTGTTCATCTAGCCCTTTGTTGATTTGTGATACCTGTGATGCACTGATATTCTCGATTCCAAGCTCTTTTGCCAAACGTTCTATCTTTCTTGTTGATATTCCATTGACGTATGCCTCTTTCACCATCGAAATCAGAGCCTGTTCACTTCTTCTCTTTTCGGTGATGAAAAAGGGAATGTAGCCACCTTTTCTTATCTTTGGAATCATAAGATAAACTGTCCCTAGTCTCGTATCGAACCTTCTTGGTCTATAACCACTGAAATAGCTTTTTCTCTCACTATTATGCTCACCTTTTTTAGCTCCAACTTTCATCTCGGACTCAATCTTCATCAACTGTTCCATCATCCATTTCATTATTGATAAAAGTGGATCTTCATCAACTACAAACTGTGTCATTATCTCTTTGAATATTTTTGTTTCATCTATTTTTTTGCTATTATTTCTTTTAGATTGGTTTCCTCCTACTTGCTTTATTCCTCACTGGGAAGTCTATCCAACTCTTTTGAAGATTTCAAAATCTAAAAAAGAGTCTTCAAGTGAAATTGCGAACTTTAGTGTACACTGTCAAATAGGTCTTGAAAAAGAGCTCTCTATAGGAGATATTTTAGTAAAATCTAACGGTGGCACTGTTGAGCTATACGGCAAAACAGACTTTAAAGAGAAAGCAGATAAAATTATTGACATTGCTCTAAAAACAAAAGGCGCTAAAAAGGTAGTATTCTATCTGATTATTTTTCAACGGGAGGTAATTTCTCTATAGGTAAAGGTTTTCCTATATAGTATCCTTGGGAGTAGTCTACTCCTATATCTTCAACTTTTTGCTGGATATCTTTTTCGCTTACAAATTCCGCTATTGTTTTAATACCCAAATCTTTTGTAAAATGAACAATTGCCTTAACAAGTGCTTCTGATTTTTCATCTTTTAATATATTTTTTATAAGAGAACTATCTATCTTTAAATAATCTATTCCCATATTTAAAATATATACAAAATTAGAATATCCGCTACCAAAATCATCTATGGCAGATTTACCTTCTAAGTTTTTTATTCTTTTAGTAAATTGAGCTACTAAATCATAATTTTCTACTTCTTCTGTCTCTGTAATCTCAATAACCACTCCCCTACAATTTACAAAACCTCTTTGATCACTTCCCCCAAATATTGCTCTTTTTTTCATATTGTACTCTTCAAGCTTATTCTCAATAAATTTAATGATATCAGGATTTACCAAATCTTGAGTAGAGATATTTAAAGATAGCTCTTCACATCTGTTTTCAAAAGCTTTAAAAGATTTCTTAATCATTATTTTTGTGACTTTTGTATAAAGTTTTGCTTTTTTAGCAATATCCAAAAAGAAAAACGGAGACACTATAGTACCATCTTCATCTATAAGTCTAACCAATGCTTCATATTTTTCTATTTTTTTAGTTTTATTGTTGTAAATCGGCTGAAAATATGGAATGATTCTATCTTCTTCTATAGCCTTTTTAATTTTTGTTACCCAATCTAAAGTTTGTTTATATTCAGATTTAGCACTTTTAGATTCATCATAATAAACAATTTTCTCACTATATCTTTTTATCTTTTTTATAGAAGTATCTGCATCTAAAAGAATCTTTTCAGCATCTTTACTATCATTTTTAATAAGCGCTATTCCAGCTTTTAAAAGAATTTTTATCTCATGCTCTTTATAGAAAAATACAATATCTTCAAGCGTTTGTATTATGATTTGTGTAAACTTAAATACCTCATCCTTTTTTCTTTTTATAAAAGATATAAAAGCAAATTCATCAGAAGGAAGACGATAAGCTCTCCAGCCATTTTGTTCAAATTTCTTCAATACTTTTGCAATCTCTTTTAAAACAATGTTACCAGCTTCATATCCATAAATATCATTTAGTTGTCTAAAATCATCTATATTAATAATTATTATGCTATATGCTTTTTTGTTTTTTATATCTTCAATCAGCTTGGTTCTATTTGGCAAAGAGGTCAAAGTGTCATAATAGAGCATACGCTTTATATGCTCTTGAGCTCTTATAAGTTCTGTTATGTCAACTCTAACTGCAACAAACTCTTCTATCTCTCCTTTCTCGTCAAGAATAGGAACTACGGAGGTTTTCATCATCAAATCTTTTTCATATTTTGTTTTAACATTCAAAATATCCTTCCAAATCTTCCTAGCTAAAGTAGTTTTCCGTATATCCTCTAATATTTTCCCGGATATTTCAATATCATAAAATAGATCATCATTTTTACCCAATATTTCTTCTATCTTATATCCCATTTTATTTAAAAAAGATTCATTTGCATAAGTAATCTCACCATATTTGTTACTTTTGGTCACAAGAGTTGCGCTATCAAGTGCAATCTGATACCATTTAAGATAGTTAATGTGCCTATTTATCTGAACCGCCATAGTATTAAAAGCTTCCGAAATTTCTCTCATTTCATCATCTGTTTTAATATTCAAAGATGTTAAATAATTTCCCATCGAAAAATTCCTAATAGCTTTTTTAAACTCATCTAGAGGTCTGTCTATAGAAAAGAAAAAACCTAAAAAAAGGTAACTCACCATTAAAATCATCAGTAAAAGTCCCAAGGATAGTAAAAAAATATTTCTAAATATCTCGATTTTTCTTTTTTGAAGATCTGTTTCAAATCTTTGAAGCAAAAGAGTATAGAAACTATCAATATTCTCTATAACATTTGTAGCGTAACTAAAAAATTTCTTTGGAGCCATCCGCTCTCTTTGATAAATTAAATCTTTAATGGTAAATATATAGTGTTCAACGCTTTTTTTCATAAGTCCAAATTCTTTTTCAAGTTCTTGAATATCACTATTGTTTTGTATATAATGAATTATAGCATTGGCTAAAGTATTTACTTCAGAAAAAAGAATTGTTATAAGATTTTGTATATTTTCTATTTCGCTATTTTTAATCTTCTCTTTTATCAAAATTCCGGCTATATAACCTCTTATCTTTCCTGCATACTCTTGTATATTTGGTAGTGTATCAAACAAAGATACTATCAAATAGTGGTTATTAATATTTTTATCTTGATTAATCCCATATAAATTGGCAATCTCTTTTTGTAAGTCAATCAAATTACTTACCAATTTAGTATGAAGTTTAAAGCTTTGCTCTTTATCCCTAATATTTTCAAGTTTTAATTTTGACCATATCTCTTTGATATTTTTGATTTTTTTACTGTTAGTTACATAAGTTCCAAAATTTTTGTCAATATTTTTCAGACGTAAAAAAAATGCTTCCACCTTTTTTTCATTTTCTTCTATACTTTTTTTAAAAGTTTTTTCTCCTATCAAATATCCCTGCATCATTCCTCTATGCTGTTGAACAAGCTCTATAAGCTCTTTTAAAGGATAGATAAATTTAATGGCCATTTGTTCTTTTTCTATAGTATTTAACTCTTCATAAAAAGATTTGTAAGTAAAATAGGAGGGAACTATAAAAGGAATAATAAGAGAAATTATTATTACAGCGATCTTCTTTTTAAAACTAAGCTTTCCAAAAAATATTACTACAGGTTTTAAAAAACTCAAACCAATTCCTTAGTTCTTTTATAATCTCAAATTGTTTCTCAAGAACATATTCAGCCAACTCACTCTCAACTTCATTATTTAATTTAAACTCAATATCGGTTTTTTAAACATTTTCTATAGTATATATTATAATCCCTTTTGCTTTGATAAGTTTTTCATTCAGCTCAAATTTAACAAAAGCTTCATCATCTTTTTGCAAATTCTCTATAAAGTCTGTATATATTCCTATACCTCCTATTGAAATATCATTGATAATATCATGGATTTTCTCTCTATTTTTCTCAATTTATACAAGTATAGGCTCTTTTGGTTGTACTTTAACAAAACGTCTTTTTTTTTAGGAAGTTTCGTAAACTCAAAATCAGAAATTATAATATAATCAAACTTTTTATAAAGCACTATTTTTGCTTTTATAGGTTTTGGGAAGAAGGTATTTTCAAGTATAAAATTTTTTATTCTTCTTTAAATGTGTTGTAATTACACTTTTGAATATCTAAAACTACTTCTTTATCTTCTACTCTTTTTAAAAAAGATTTACATACTACAAGGACATCTTTATAAAAATCGATAATATCTACTTTGTTGTTACTGTTTATACTATTTTGAAAAAGAGCGATTATTATCTCCTCATCTTTTTTACTTTTCTCGCTCTCCATTTTGTTAAGTTCATCTTCTATTTCTTGATAATATTTTGAATATGCTCTATCAACTTGTACTAAATAAATATCTATTAAAGATATAAGGCTTTTAATAGCGTCATAATCTGTCTTTTTATCCAAAATATAATCGATAAAATCTCTTGTGAGTTTTAGTGTAGACTTAATAAGCACCTCTTTTAGATCAATTTTGCTTTTTGCTACTTTATATGCAAAATTGTATAGCTGACAGTGTACACTAAAGTTCGCAATTTTACTTGAAGACTCTTTTTGAGATTTTGAAATCTTCAAAAGAGTTGGATGGACTTTCCAGTAAGGAATAAAGCAAGTATGAGGAAACCAATCTAAAAGAAATAATAGCAAAAAAATAGATGAGACAAAAATATTTAAAGAGATAATGATGCAGCTTGTGGGAGAGGAGGTTCCACTTTTATCAATGATGAAATGGATGACGGAGCAATTGATGAGGATAGAGTCTGAGATAAAAGTTGGAGCTAAAAAAGGAGAGCACAGTTGCGAGAGAAAAAGCTATTTTAGCGGCTATCGTCCAAGAAGGTTCGATACAAGGTTAGGTATGGAAGAGCTTTTTCGATAAACTCAAACAAAGAGGAGTGCAAAAGATTGCTCTTTTAATCAGTGATGTACATCAAGGGATTCAAAAAGCTTTTAAAGCAAGTTTCGTCTATGCATCGCGGCAACAACGGTGCAAAGTATGCTTTATGCGTAATATATTGGCCATATACCTCATAGAGCAAAAGAATCCTTTGCAGCAAAACTAAAACGGTTCTGGCTGCAAAATAACAAAAAGGAAGCTTGTCTTATGGCTGAAGCTATTATTGAAGAATTTAGCAAAAAATTCCCTGAAGCAATTGAAGTTTTACAAAATGGATTAGAGGATTTACTGCAATTTTATCACTTCCCACAAATCGATAATATGGAATATACTAAAGATTGGAAAATTGAAAGAAGCTATATCAAACCAGACAAGCTTCATGAGGTTATGAAAATCTATGAGGCGCAGCTTAAAGTTGCTTGATATGCAATGAAATATAACTTGCTGGGAAGGAAAATTGCGATTTTTTCTTGACATTATCCTTTAACGATTTGTTGATTTTTGAAGAAAATTTTTCAAAAAATTTTAAAATTAAAAAAAAAGGAGGCAAGTATGGTTACAAAAATGTTAAAAACCACTTTTTTAGAAAGGTTTACTACAATTTTTTACAAAGCGCTAAACTCTTTTTTGAGAAGTTTTGAGTAGGTTTGAAAATTAACAAAATAACTTACCGCTTCTCCCTATGCAATTACAATGCACTGCATATATGCTCGAAGCCCTAAAGTGTGTTAGTAATTTTTTCGTCAAGCAGTTGTCGAAAAAATTCCATATGGTGGAGCGTACCGGGCTCGAACCGGTGACCTCCACGCTGCCAGCGTGGCGCTCTCCCAGCTGAGCTAACGCCCCGGAAGCAGTGAAATTATATCAAACTTTTTTCTAATTTCCAAATTCATACACCAAAACCGCACACCAGATACCCAAAGTCATAAATAAAGAGAGTAAAACCGCGGCGGCCCCAGCATCTTTTGCATGTTTTGCTAAAGGGTGTATTTCTTTTGTTACAAGGTCAACAACTCTCTCTACGGCACTGTTTAAAAGTTCAGTTATTAAAGGTATTAACATGGCTGTCTGCATAACGATTTTAGACAATATCGTTATAGGCAAAAGCCATATAACGATAGTAAATATAAAAAAAGCGTAAACCTCTATCTTAAACGAAGTTTCCGTTTGAAAAGCCTCGATTAAACCATCTATAGCGTATTTCGCATTTTTAAAAAGCGAGTATTTGGGTTGGTTTCTCATTTTACGAAAAACCCTTTTACTTTATCTTTGCTCTCATACGGAGAGACTTTGAAGCTATCCTCCCCTATCTTAACTTCGTAAAGCTCTTCTGGTTTGGCCTTTGAGTAGGTTAGAGCTATTTTTGCCGCAAGTTCTTTGTCGTTATTAGTTGCGTTTTTGGATATAAGTGAAATAGGTCCTGGCAGAGGAAGGGTAAATTTGATATATTTATGCGAATCTATCGCTTTGAGCTTTTCATTTTCATCTTTGTTTCTGCTGACTACCAGTTTGGCACCTTCAGGCAGCCTAAAGTGTCTTCCAACTTTCAAAACCGGTATATCCTCTACCTCGAATTTGTCATATTTTATAAAATCTCTGATCTTTTCGCTAAAGTATTCATCAGTGAGCAGACAGCCTCCTGATGGAGAAGGATAGTCCTCTATACCCCATTTTTTTGCTAGTTCCATCTGTCTTTCTCTGCTTCTTCCACTGATGTCGAGCAGTTTTTCTCTGTTTACCCATCCCTCTTTTTCAGGTATTGTAGGAGGAAGAAGTTTTGCACTAAGAGGCCTTAGTATTAGTCCCTCCGCATTGCTGAATTCGCTGACGATTTTTAGTGCGTCCATTCTTTGGCTCATCGGTCTTTGCCCTAAAACTTCGCCGCTTATTATAAATTTAGCGTCCAGTTTTTTGAGCAAAGCCTTTGCTACTCTCACCATGTGTGCGTGACAGTCAATGCAGGGGTTGAAGTTTTTGCCATAGCCATATTTAGGATCGAAAAGCACTTTTTGTATATACTCCTCTCTAACATCTACAATCTGTAGTTTTGCTCCTATTTTATCGGTGAGTTTTCTAAGCTTTTCTTGCTTTTCGTGGGCATCTTTCGCACCTCCAAAGCCGGTTTCGAAATAGAGACCTATTACCTCTATTCCTTGCTCTATAATCAGCTTCATAGCCAAAAGACTATCTAGCCCTCCACTAAAGAGAGCCAAGGCTCTTATTTTTTGCTCTTTTTGTTCATCGCTTTTTTGAATTTCTTTTATCTCAGTCATAGATGGCCAATTCTCCTCTTTTTAGTTTTGTTATAAGATCTTTATATTTTCTTATTTTAAAGCTTTTTTCTTCAAAAGATATATCTTTTGCTTTAACAAGAGTCTTAAGTTTTTGTTCGTAGTATTTTATCAAAAAAATTAATAATTCCTTTTTTAGTTCATCCTCTTTGTATGTTTTTATATCATCATCCAAAAGTATAGATATCAGTTTTGGATGATCGCTTTTTTGCTCAAGCAAAAGTTTAAACTCCTCTTTGTGATAGTTAAAGTGTCTTTCATCGATATAGTCTAAGACGGTATTTATGAGATTTGGTTCAGCAAGAAGTGTTTTTATGATGGTAAGCTCTTTGGTATCTTTATTTTGTGAAAGTTTGTTTTCATAATTTTTAAAGCTTTTTGATAGTTTTATCTTCCCGGGGGTAATGTTTAATAAAGCTGCAACAAAATGTTTATACTCCTCTTGAAGCAAGGAAGAGAGTGTTTTTAAAAACTCGATCGATTCGTTTAAAGCTTTCTCTTTTTCTATTGGAGAGTTTATGTCGTATTTTTGTACCGTCTTTTCTAAAACAAACTCAATAAATGGTTTTGGGTGTCTAAATATATTTTCAAGTTCCTCTACTTTTCCCTCTTTTACCATATCGGCAGGATCTTTGTCGCCTTCAAACAAAACCACTCCTCCTTCCATATCGGAAGCACTAAGCATTTTAGCTGCTTTTAAGGCTGCTGCTACTCCGGCTTGGTCTCCGTCATAAGCCAAGACTACTTTTGGTTCACCTCTCCTTAAAAGAGGTAAATGATCTTTTGTAAGGGCAGTTCCAAGAGTTGCCACTGCATTTGTAAATCCTGCTTGATGAAGCATAACTACATCTAGATATCCTTCTGTTACGATCATCTTTTTGGTTTTGAAGATTTTATTCTTTGCAAGATGATATCCGTATAGGAGTTTTGATTTGTTAAAGAGTTTTGTTTGAGGGGAATTTATATATTTTGCTGGATGATTTGTTATTGTTCTGCCTCCAAAACCTACAAGCCTGCCGTTTGGAGAGTAGATAGGAAATGTTATTCTCTCTATCAATCTTGCATATACTTTGCTGTTTTCAACAGCTAAAATACCTGCTTCAACTGCTTCTTGAAATGGGATAAATTTAGACTTTAAATATTGAAGCGTTTCGTTTGATGAAGGAGCAAAACCTATTTCAAACTTTTCTATGCTAGATTCAAAAACTCCTCTTTTTTTTAGATATTGCTTAGCTTTTTCATTTTGATCAATCGTTTTTTTGTAAAATCTGTTTATCTCGTTTAAAACTTTAAAAAGATCTTGTCCTTTATCTTTATCGCCAGAATATTTTAGATCTATATTGAACATAGAAGCCAGTTTTTCAACGGCTTCGGGATAGGAGAGTTTTTCATACTCCATTACAAATTTTATAGCATCTCCTCCCACACCACACCCGAAACAGTGAAATATCTGTTTTGCGGGGCTAACAACGAAACTAGGCGTATCTTCGTTGTGAAAAGGGCAGAGTGCTTTAAAATTTGCTCCGCTTTTTTTAAGTTCGAGGTAGTTTCCTACAACATCTACTATGTCAATTCTACTTTTTAGCTGTTCTATGGACGTTTTATCTATCATATCTCCATTATAGCATATTGTTTTAACCCGGATTTTGCAATAGAATTTGTTTCAGTAGTGCTTTTGCTTGAGATTTAGAGGTTTTTTAAAAATTTTGAAGGCTTATCTACAAGGTGATAAGTCAAAAAAATTTTTGATTGCCTATAAACTTAATGAATAGTACTAATGTGATAAAGTCTATTGTAAAATCCGGGTTTATAGTATAATAAAACCAAAAAAAGCAGGGAAGGTTTTGGAAAACTTCTTACTTGAGTACAGAGATCCACTTTTTGGCATATTGGTTTTTTTAATTCTCGTTTTTATAGTATCTTTTTTCAGCTACTGGTGGGCCTGGTACAAAAGAAAAGAGCAAGATGACGAAATAGCCAGATTTTTTGCAAAATTTGAAGAGAGTGCGGATGAAGAGATCTTAAATATAGAAAAAGAAAAAGATACCAAAAAAGCATTTTTGCTTTTGGCTTCTGCATTTGAGAGAAGTGGAGATTTTGAAAAGGCTATAGCGATATATGTCAACCTTTCCAAAAGTGAGGAAAAACCAAAAGAGAGGCAAGAACTTTTAAAAAAACTGGGTTTTATCTACTTTAAAGCAGGTTTTTTGGAAAAATCAAGAGAGATTTTTTTGGAGTCCTTGAAGTTTTATCCAAGGGATAAAGAGGCGTTGAGGTTTTTGATGGTCATTTATGAAAGACTTCAACAATATGATAAAGCGAAAGAAGTTTTAGAGTCACTAGAAGAACTGGGAGAAGGTAAAGAGGAAAAAAATTATTTTAAAGCTCTAGATATTGTGAAAAATATGAAAAATGATGACAAGACGCTTCTTGAAATTTATAAAAACTCCTCTTTGCACGTTAGATTGATATTTGAATATCTTTTCAAAAAAGATCCTAAAAAAGCTTGGGAGAAATTAAAGAGTAAAGATTATAAGAAACTTAGTGATCTTTTTTGGAACCTTCCAAAAGAAAATGTGGATATGAATGTTGTAAAAAAGAGTGACTTTTTGTCTCAGCTTTACAGTGCAAAAGGGTATGCTAGACTTAAAAATGAGAGTGAGGTGTTTGAGTTTGATGTTCTTTTAAATCTAAATAAAGATATTGCCGATTTGGATTTTGAGTATATATGCGAAGAGTGCAAACAGGTTTTCCCTTTTTCTTTTAGCAGATGCCCTAGCTGTTTGATAGCTAGAAGTCCCAAGGTAGAGTTGATGTTGACAAAAAAGAGAGGAAATAATGAAGAAAGTATATCTTTTCAGTGACGGCTCCTCGTTGGGAAATCCGGGTCCCGGAGGGTACTGCGCTATTCTTAGATATAAAAGCAGCGAAAAAATCATAAAAGGTTCAGAACCTCAAACAACTAATAACAGAATGGAGCTAAAAGCCGTTATCGAGGGACTAAAGAGACTTAAAGAGCCTTGTGAAGTGGTAATATATAGTGATTCTAATTATGTTGTAAAAGCTATAAATGAATGGCTTGAGGGCTGGATAAAAAAAGATTTTAAAAATGTAAAAAATATAGATTTGTGGAAAGAGTATATAAAAGTTAGCGAACCTCATAAGATAGAGGCTGTTTGGATAAGGGGACACAGCGGACACAAAGAGAATGAATTATGTGATAAAATAGCGAAGAGTGAAGCGGAGAAAGTTAGAAAGTCAGAAAGTTGAGAAACTCTTTCTCACTCTCTAACTCTCTCTTTCTTGCTTTTCGTGAGGAGGAGTTATGCAACAGAGTTTGAGAAAATTTGAAGAGAGGCTTGGTTACACCTTTAAAAATAGAAACCTATTGATAGAGGCTTTAACGCATAAAAGCTACAAAAAACCGTATAACAATGAAAGGCTGGAGTTTTTAGGTGATGCAGTACTAGACCTTGTAATAGGCGAGTATCTCTTTTTCAAATTTCCAAATGCAAATGAGGGAGAACTTTCTAAGATGAGAGCTTCTTTGGTAAACGAAGATGGTTTTGCCAGGCTTGCAAATGAGCTCGAACTTGGAAAATATATCTTTATTTCTGCTGCTGAGGAGAATAACAACGGTAGAAACAAACCCTCTTTGCTCTCAAACGCTTTTGAAGCTGTTATGGGCGCTATATATTTAGAAAGTGGTTTGGATGAGGTAAAAAAGATAACTTTGAAACTTCTTGAGAAAATTTATCCTAAAATAGATCTAAATACTCTTTTTAAAGATTATAAAACTACCCTTCAAGAACTGACTCAGGCAAAATACGGTACAACTCCGGAGTATAAACTGATAAGTTCTTATGGCCCTGATCACAAAAAAGAGTTTGAAGTAGCAGTTTTGCTGCATGGTGAGATGCTTTCCAGCGCAAAAGGAAAAAGTAAAAAAGCGGCTCAGCAAGAGGCAGCTAAAAAAGCGCTCGAAATTTTGAAAAAGAGCGATAAGTTATGAGTAATGGAGAACAATTTGCTTTTCACTTGTTACTTGTTCTTTACTAAAAAGGGAGATAATGAACAGTTTCGGTATAAAGTTTAAGTTTACCACTTTTGGAGAGTCACACGGAAAGGCAATTGGTTGTGTTGTTGACGGAGTTCCTGCAGGACTTTGTATAGATGAAGATTTTATTCAAAGTGAACTCGATAGAAGAAGACCGGGACAAAACCAGTTTGCAACAGCAAGAAAAGAGAGTGACAAAGTAGAGATTTTAAGCGGCGTTTTTGAAGGAAAATCGACAGGAACGCCTATAGCAATGGTGATTTTCAACAAGGATCAAAAAAGTAAAGACTATTCAAACATAAAAGATATTTTCCGCCCGGGACATGCTGATTTTACCTACTGGTACAAATATGGAATAAGAGATTATAGAGGAGGTGGAAGAAGCAGTGCGAGAGAAACTGCTGCAAGAGTTGCCGCAGGTGCTGTTGCAAAACTTTTTTTAAAAGAGTTTGGTATAGAGGTAAAGGGGGGAGTTTTTGAAATAGCCGGAATAAAAGCTAAAAAGAAAGATTTTGATTATGCGAGAAAAAGTGAGATTTTTGCGCTAGACCCTGATATAGAAGAGAAACAAAAAGAGGCAATTCTTAGTGCTAAAAATGAGCATGATAGCGTAGGCGGTGCTGTTATAGTAAGAGCTACCAACATTCCAGTAGGGCTAGGAGAACCTATATATTACAAGCTTGATGCGCTTTTGGCAGATGCGCTGATGAGTATAAACGCGGCTAAAGCGGTAGAAATAGGTTTGGGATGCGAGAGTGCTAAAATCAAAGGGAGCCAAAATAATGATCAGATTTCTAAAAACGGTTTTTTGAGCAACAATGCAGGCGGTATTTTAGGAGGGATCTCAAACGGAGAGCCAATTGAGGCAAAACTCTATTTTAAACCCACACCATCAATTTTCAAAAAACAAAAAACTGTAGATATCTATGGAAAGGAAACTGAATTTGAATTAAAAGGAAGACACGATCCTTGTGTGGCTATTAGAGGTAGTGTGGTTGCGGAAGCTATGACGGCTTTAGTTTTAGCAGATTTGCTTTTGCTTAATGCTACTTCCAAACTAGAAAGTGTTAAAAAGGTATATCTCTCATGAAAGAGATCGTTGATTTTATAGTCAATCTTATAGGAGACTTAGGCTATATAGGGATCTTTTTTATGATGTTTTTGGAAAGCTCATTTTTCCCTTTTCCAAGTGAAGTTGCTATGATACCGGCCGGTTATATTGCCAGCAAAGGAGAGATGGATATATTTGTGGCTTTTTTAGCAGGTGCCGGCGGTTCTTTAGCAGGTGCACTATTTAATTATATACTTGGATACAGGCTTGGACGCCCTTTTTTATTAAAATATGGTAGATATTTTTTTCTAAAAGAGAGTTCTTTGGAAAAAGTGGAAAACTTTTTTCAAAAATATGGTTATGCGAGCACTTTTTTTGGAAGATTGGTTCCAGGTATAAGACAGTATATCTCTTTGCCGGCAGGTCTTGGAAAGATGAAGCTGGTACAATTTAGTATATACACATTTTTAGGTGCAGGTATTTGGTGTGCTATACTTTTAGCTCTTGGATACTTTTTAGGAGAGAATGAAGAGAAGATTCATCAGACATTGCACTGGATTTTGGGTTTTATAATATTTGTTATAATAGTCGTTTTTTACTACTATTACAACAAAAACAAAAAAGTTTTTGCCAATTAAAAAAGTGTAGGTTGTAAAGCTTTAGGGCGAAAGCTTTTTCTGTGTATTTCGCAAAGACCGTATTTTTTGATGAGCTCTATATGCTCTTTTGTCGGATAGCCTTTATGTTTGCAAAAATTATACTCTGGATATTTTAACGATAGTTCACACATTATCTTATCTCTTGTAACTTTTGCTAAGATAGAGGCTGCCATTACCTCTTTGATTTTCATATCTGCCTTTATAACCGGTTCTATCTCTTTTACTCCAAATTTTGAATTTCCGTCGAAAATATATTTGTGAGCTTCCAAACAGGAGATTATCTCTTTTAGGGCTTTTGTTATACAAAAAGAGAGACCTTTCTCATCTATGGTTTTATTATCAATTATTACAATTTTATGGTGGCTTGCATTTTTGATCTTTTCAAAAAGAGTCTCTCTCTTTTTTTCATCTAGTAGTTTTGAGTCGTTGAGTTTATATACTTTTTTTTCAAACACTACTCCAGCAACCACCAGTGGTCCAGCCAGTGGTCCGCGTCCAGCCTCATCAATCCCGCAAACTACCATCTTCTTACTCAACAAAATTTTTTGATGCAAAATCCCAGTTTATTAATTCAAAAAACGAGTTTAGATATTTTACTCTTTCGTTTTTATAATCCAAATAGTAAGCATGTTCCCATATATCGCAAACTAATATTGGTTTTAGTTCTTCTGTTATTGGAGTTTCGGCATTTTGAGTATTTAAAATGAAAACTTTGTTATTTTCATCTTTTATAAGCCATGTCCATCCTGATCCAAACAAAGATGAGGCTTTTTCAATAAACTCTTCTTTAAATTTGCTCAATGAAGAAAATGTTTCCTCAATGGCCGCTAGAAGCTGATCGGAGGGAGAAGTTGGCTTTGGAGATAAAGAGTTGAAATAAAATTTATGGTTAAAAGCCTGTGCCACATTATTAAAAAGTTTCCCCTCACTTGATTTTACTATCTGAGTAAGAGAAAGATTTTCAAAAGCGGTGCCTTTTTTAAGCTCATTTGTATTTTTTATATATCCTCCATAATGTTTATCATAGTGATAATGCATTGTATCTTTTGAGATATATGGTTCAAATGCATCATAGGGGTAAGATAGAGGTGGAAGTTGGAAGTTCATTTTAAATCCTTTTTTTATTATAGCAAGTTTAGAGGTGCCCTTAACTAATCAAGTTCGCTTATAGCCCACTCATAAAAGGGAAGAACTGTTACAGGTATATCATTTTCATAAAATTTAAAACTATTTGCTACACTTAGAACTGTTATTTTATCAACTTTGAGCTCTTTAATATATTTGTATGCACTATCAATTTTTCTCTGTATAGTTACCTCACTACCAAAAGGTATGCAAAAAATAACTTCTTGAGACTTTGGGATATAAAAGTCTATCAAATCATAATAAAAAATTTCATAATCTCTTTTTATCATTTCTAAAAAAACCATATTTTCAAAGATCTTAGGGAACTCTTTGGAAAAACTCAAATAACTTTTTAAAACAAAATCGCAAAGATATATCTTTTTAGAGGCTTTTGGAAAAGAGTATTTTTCAAGAGTAAAGATTATATCTTTTTCTTTTAAAGTTTCGTAGAAAGTGTAAAATCTATCTTTAGAAATCTTTATTTTTGGTTTTATTTTGGTAAATATATGGTAAGGGCTGCTTTTGTGCCCTTGCATAATCGAAATCTCTTTGAAACATTGCAGCTCTATCTCATCTTTAAAAAAGAGCCTTAGCATCTCGAAAAATCTTTCATCTTTTTTAAAATCTGGAAGTTGTGAGATTTCAGGAAACGTACCGTTTTTTAAAAAATTATTGAAAATTACTTTAATATCTGTTGATTTGTCAAAAGCTATATATTCTTCAAAATCCAAAGGATAAAGTTTTATATTTTCAAATCCATCAAGTTCTATAGGTTCGGAAGCAGCAAGGATGATCTGTTTAGCTTTTGGAATAGGGAAATCTTTTTTAAAATTGTCTATAGCTACTATCTCAATATCTTTTTCCTCTATAAACAACTGCAGATTTTTTTTGATAGATTCTATCTCTATCCTGGTATCATCAAGATCTAGATATAGACTTTTTTTGTCGCTTTGCTGGTAAAGATAATCTTTTATTAAAAAAGTTTTTCCACTAAATTTTATACCGTTTATAAGAGTGTGTTTATTGGTAGGGACTACCTTTTTTCTCTGAGTGAACGGAATCTTTTTCGATTTTCTATCAAAAAAATACTCCAACTGCTCCATATTTGTCCTTTCCTTTCTAGAAGGAAATAAATTTTAAAAATTTTACCATAAAATATTGACTAAATAAGAATTTTCACATATAATTTCCACTCCAAATTGGGCAACTATTTGCCGAGTTCTTTTTACAAGGGAAGTTAATGGAAAAAATTAGACTTAAGCTTCGTGCTTACGATCACAGGGTTTTAGATAGAAGTGTTGCAGCTATTGTGGAGGCTGTTAAGAGAACGGGTGCAGAGATTCGTGGACCGATTCCACTACCTACTAAGATAAGAAGATATACAGTTCTTAGGTCACCTCACATCAACAAAGATTCAAGAGAACAGTTCGAAATCAGAATTCATTCAAGACTTATTGACATAGTGTCGGCGACACCGGATACGGTAGATTCGCTAATGAAGTTAGACTTGGCTCCTGAAGTGGATGTAGAAGTTAGGTCAATGGGTCAATAAGGGAGTAGTAGATGGAATTTATAGTAGAAAAAATAGGAATGAGCAGAACCATCAGTGTACCTAGCGTACCTGTTACACTGCTAAAAGTAAAAGATGCTAAAGTTTGCGAAATCCTTGAAGATGGTAAGGCTATAGTTGCTTACTCTCAAGGAAAGAAAAGAAACAAAGCTATAGAGGGTCAACAGAAAAAGTATGGTCTTCCTGGCGAATTTAACAGATTTGTAACACTTAAAGTTGCAAATAAAGAGGCAGGAGATATCGATATAAGCGTTTTAGAAAACGCAAAAAAGATTAAAAGCTCTTTTACCTCAAAAGGTAGAGGTTTTGCAGGTGTTATGAAAAGATGGAATTTCGGCGGAGGTCCTAGAAGCCACGGTTCAAGATTTCACAGAAGAACAGGTTCTATCGGTAACTGTGAATGGCCAGGACGTGTTCAGCCTGGACAAAAGATGCCGGGACATTACGGAAACGAGAAGATTACAGTTCAGAACGAAATAGTAAGTTTTGATCCTGAAAACAAAATTTTGGTTATCAAAGGTTCTGTTCCAGGCCCTAACGGAGCATTAGGAAGAATAAGGATAGTAAAATGAGTAAAGCTGTAGTATTGAACGAAAATTTTGAAAAAGAAAACGAGATTACTCTTCCCAAAAAGTATGCGCAAATAAATCCGCACAACCTATATCTTTATGTAAAGGCTTATGCGGCAAGTCTAAGAGCAAACAATGCTCATACTAAAAACAGAAGCGCTGTTAGCGGCGGTGGTAGAAAACCATGGCAGCAAAAAGGTAGAGGAGGAGCAAGAGCAGGTTCTATCAGATCACCTCTGTTTGTAGGTGGTGGTGTGGCTTTTGGTCCTACAAATCAGAAAAATTATACTCAAAAAGTTAATAAAAAACAGAAAAGATTGGCTCTTGAGTATGCGCTATTTGAAAAAGCAAATGATGGAAAACTGTTCATTGTCGACTCAATCAGTGTAGAGTCAGGAAAGACTAAAGATGCTGCGGCGATAATGAAAAAGTTGAATGTAAGAGATGCATTGATAGTTAAAGACTTGATAGATGAGAAGACTTATCTTGCATTTAGAAACCTACCAAACGCTTATTTGATTGAGCCAAACGAGCTTAACGCATATTTGGCAGCAGCGTATAACGCTATCGTTATCGAAAAAGCTGTTTGGGAAAATTTAGTAAAAGAGGGCTAAGATGGCAGATATAACAGATATCAAATCGATCATATATACAGAGAAAACTTTAGGCCTTCAAGAAGAGGGATATGTAGTGATTCAAACGTCAGATAAAATGACTAAGAATCAGCTAAAAGAGGTTTTAAGAGAGTATTTTGGAGTTAATCCCGTAAAAATCAACTCTTTAAAAGTAAAAGGTAAAAAGAAGAGATTTAGAGGGATTGAGGGAAGAAGAGACAACTATAAAAAATTCTATGTGAAGTTGCCAGAAGGCACTCAGATAGAAAGCTTAGCGGTGTAAGGATAGAAAATGGCGATAAAAACATATAAACCGTATACACCTAGTCGTAGATTTATGACTACACTTGATTCAAGCGATATTACAAGTAAACCGACTGTTAGAAAACTTTTGAAAAAACTACCAGCAAAAGCCGGTAGAAACAATTACGGAAGAATTACTTCTAGACACAAAGAGGCTGGAGCTAAAAAACTTTATAGAATTATAGATTTTAAAAGAAATAAGTTCGGCGTTCCGGGACGCGTAGCTACTATAGAGTACGATCCTTACAGAAACTGTAGAATCTGTTTAGTTGTTTACAAAGATGGAGACAAAAGATATATCATCCAGCCAAAAGGTTTAAAAGTTGGTGATACAGTAGAGGCAGCGGAGGCTGGACTTGATGTACTTCCTGGAAACGCTATGAAACTTAAAAATATCCCTGTGGGTACTTTAGTTCATAATATAGAACTTAGCCCTGGCCATGGCGGACAGCTTGCTAGAAGTGCTGGAAGTTATGCTCAGATTATGGGTAGGGAAGATAAATATGTAATTTTAAGACTTCCAAGCGGTGAGATGAGATACGTTCTTGGCGAATGTATGGCTACTATTGGAACTGTAGGAAATGAAGACTATATTAACATGACCATCGGTAAAGCGGGACGTAACAGACATAGAGGTATTAGACCTCAAACAAGAGGTTCAGCTATGAACCCAGTTGATCACCCACACGGTGGTGGTGAAGGTAAAACAGGTCCTAGCGGACATCCTGTTACGCCTTGGGGTAAACCTACAAAAGGTTATAAGACTAGGAAGAAAAAACCGAGTGATAGACTAATCATCTCAAGAAGAAAAAAATAAGGTAGGATGAAATGGCAAGATCAGTAAAAAAGGGTCCATTTGTAGATGAACACTTAATGAAAAAAGTGCTCAAAGCAAAAGAGAGCGGCGATAAAAAACCTATTAAAACTTGGTCAAGAAGAAGTACTATCGTCCCTGAGATGATAGGCCTTACTATAAACGTTCATAACGGAAGACAGTTTGTTCCAGTTTACATTACTGAAAATCATGTAGGTTTTAAACTAGGTGAATTTGCACCGACAAGAACTTTTAGAGGCCACAAAGGCACTGTTCAGAAAAAGATAGGTAAATAAGGGTAAGCCATGAGTAAAGCAGTATTGAGATTTATTAGGCTCTCACCAACAAAGGCAAGACTAATTGCAAGAGAAGTTCAGGGGATGAACGCAGAACTTGCGCTTGCTTCTTTAGAGTTTATGCCAAATAAAGCGGCAAAAGTTATATCAAAAGTTATAGCAAGTGCTGTTGCAAACGGAGGTTATGAACCTGAAGAGGTTGTTATAACATCTTGCAGAGTTGATAAAGGACCAGTTTTAAAAAGATTTAGACCAAGAGCAAGAGGTAGAGCCAGCAGAATAGAGAAACCAACTTCTCACATTTATGTAGAAGTAGCTGAACAAAAGAAGGATAGCTAATGGGTCAGAAAGTAAATCCGATTGGACTAAGACTTGGAATAAACAGGAATTGGGGTAGTAGGTGGTATCCTGATTATAACAGAATGCCAGATTTTGTTGAAGAAGATTACAAAATAAGAAGCTTTTTGAAAAAAGAGCTGTATTATGCTGGAATTAGCGATATAATCATCGAAAGAACAGCTAAAAGACTAAGGGTAACTATTGTAGCTGCAAGACCTGGTATCATAATCGGTAAAAAAGGTGCCGATATAGAAAAAATAAAACAAAAAGTTCAAAAGCTTGTAAATAAAGATGTATCTATAAATATCAAAGAACAAAAAAGACCTCAAGCTTCTGCTCAGCTTGCCGCTGAAAATGTTGCTACTCAATTAGAGAGAAGGGTAGCATTTAGAAGAGCAATGAAAAAAGTTATACAAGCAGCTCAAAAAGCTGGTGCAAAAGGTATCAAAGTTCAAGTTGCCGGTCGTCTTGGCGGTGCTGAGATGGCTAGAACTGAGTGGTATCTTGAAGGTAGAGTACCTCTACACACGTTAAGAGCAAAGATTGATTATGGATTTGCAGAGGCTCATACAACTTATGGAGTAATCGGCGTTAAAGTTTGGATATTTAAAGGTGAGGTTCTCCAAAAGGGAATCCAGCCTGAGAAAAAAGAGACAAAGCCTAGACGCAGAGCTCCAAGAAGGAGAGGTAGATAATCATGTTAATGCCAAAGAAGACAAAATACAGAAAACAGCAAAAAGGTAGAAACAGAGGCAAGGCTTATAGAGGAAATAGTCTTGCGTTTGGAAATATCGGTATTAAAGCTCTTGAGCACGGAAGAATCGATTCTCGCCAGATAGAAGCGGCGAGGGTTGCTATGACTAGAAAAGTTAAAAGAACCGGAAAAATATGGATTAGGGTTTTCCCTGATAAACCTTTAACCAAGAAGCCTTTGGAGACAAGGATGGGTAAAGGTAAAGGTTCTGTAGAAAAGTGGGTAATGAATATTAAGCCTGGCAGAATTATTTATGAAATGGCAGGCGTTGAAGAGAGCTTAGCTAGAGAAGCTCTTGATCTTGCAAGATACAAACTACCTTTTAAAACAAAAATTGTAACGCAAGAGAGTGAAAATGAAATATACTGAGTTAAAAGATAAGAGCCTACAAGAGCTCGAAGGGTTGTTGAGGGAGAAAAAGTTGCTGCTTTTTCAACTAAGAGCCAAGTTGAAAACTATGCAGCTTCAAGATACTAGCGAAATTAGAAAAACTAGAAAAGATATCGCAAGAATAAAAACTGCGATTTCTGCTATGAAAAGGGCGTAAAAATGGCTTATAAAAGAGAGATACAGGGTGTCGTTGTAAAAAAGAGCGGAGATAAAACAGTATCTTTGCTTGTAGAGAGAAAAGTTTTACATCCAAGATACCATAAGATTGTAAAAAGATTTAAAAAATACCTAGTTCATGACGAGAGAAACGAAGTGAACGTAGGCGATGAAATTGTTGCAATTGAGTGCAGACCAATCTCTAAGAGAAAATCTTTTAGGCTTAAAAGAATAGTCTCTACAGGAGTTAAATAATGATACAGAGTTTTACGAGACTAAACGTTGCTGATAACAGCGGCGCTAAAGAGATAATGTGTATTAAAGTTTTAGGCGGAAGTAAAAGAAGATATGCTTCTGTCGGAGACGTAATAGTTGCATCTGTAAAAAAGGCTTTGCCAAATGGTAAAGTTAAAAAAGGTCAAGTAGTAAAAGCCGTTGTTGTTAGAACTAAAAAAGAGATCCAAAGAGAAAATGGATCATTGATTAGATTTGATGACAACGCTGCTGTTATCCTTGATAATAAAGGCGAGCCTATCGGAACTCGTATCTTCGGACCTGTTAGCAGGGAAGTAAGATACAAAAACTATATGAAGATAGTATCGCTTGCACCGGAGGTGCTGTAATGGCAAAGAAGTTTAAAATTAAAAAGGGTGATATCGTTGAGATCATCACAGGTGACGACAAAGGCAAAACGGGTGAAGTGTTGCAAGTTCTTACAAAAAAAGATGCAGTTATAGTGGCGGGATGTAAAATAGCCAAAAAGGCTGTAAAACCTACTGAAGAGAATCCTGAAGGCGGTTTTATCAATAAAGAGATGCCTATACATATATCTAACGTTCGTAAAGTAGAAGGTGGCAAATGAAGACAATAGAGCTAAAAAAAGAGTATACGGAAAGAGTCATTCCTGCATTAAAAGAAGAACTTGATATTAAAAATCCTATGTTAACGCCAAAACTTGAAAAAATCGTAATAAGTGTTGGCGCTGGCGAGGCAAGTAGAGACAGCAAATTGATGCAAAACATCCAAGATACTATAAGCCTTATCGCCGGTCAGCACGCTGTAGTTACAAAAGCAAAAAAGAGTGAGGCCGGATTTAAGATAAGAGAAGGTATGCCTGTAGGTGTTAAAGTAACACTTAGAGGTGATAGAATGTGGAACTTTCTCCAAAAATTAATCTATATAGCTCTTCCTAGAGTGAAAGACTTTAGAGGTCTTCCAAGAAACGGTTTTGATGGAAGGGGAAATTACAATTTCGGTCTAAACGAGCAGTTGATGTTTCCTGAAGTTGATTATGATAACATTATGAAAACTCACGGGATGAATATTACTATAGTTACGTCAACAGACAACGATAAAGAAGCTTATAAGCTATTAGAGCTTCTTGGATTTCCATTTGCAAAAGGAAGATCATAATGGCGAAAAAAAGTATGATAGCAAAGGCTAAAAGAAAGCCTAAATTCAAGGTTAGAGCTTATACAAGATGTAGAATTTGCGGCAGACCTCACTCTGTTTATAGAGATTTCGGTCTTTGCAGAATCTGTTTAAGAAAGATGGCAAGCGAAGGGTTATTACCAGGCGTTAGAAAAGCTAGCTGGTAATTTTCGCAAATAGGAAGCGCACAGAATGTGCGAACCCTATTTGATATTCACGAAAAGGAGATAAAATTGATTAACGATATGATAGCAGATTCTATAACTAGAATCAGAAATTCAAGCATGAGAAGACAAGAGGTTACTAAACTTTTATACTCTAAAATTGTTGAATCTATTGTAAAAATATTGCAGGATAAAGGTTATATCGAAAGTTATAAAGTTATCGAAGATGGAAATAAAAAGTTCATCAATGTAGTATTGAAATATGAAGAACAAGGCAAAGTTAAAAAGCCTGTAATTAATGAGATAAAAAGAATATCTAAACCAGGTAGAAGAATCTACAAAGGCAAGGATGAGATAAAGAGATTTAAAAACGGTTATGGAACTATTATTGTAAGCACCTCTAAAGGTGTCCTTCCTAATGATGAAGCATACGCCAAAGGTGTTGGTGGCGAACTGCTTTGCAGTGTTTGGTAATACGATATCCATTCGTATAATCGTAGAAATATCGTAAAAAGGAAAAAAATGAGTAGAATAGGAAAACAGCCTGTAGAGATACCATCAGGTGTAGAAGTTAAGATTGAAGATGGTAAAGTAATAGCAAAGAAAGGAAACCTTGTAAAAGAGGTGGATACCAGAAATTATGTTGATGTAAAAATTGAAGATAATAAAATCATTTTTTCACCAAAAGGTGAAGATAGACAAAGCAGAGCTTTCTGGGGAACATATAGAGCTTTGACAAATAATATGATCGAAGGTCTCGTTAAAGGATTCGAAAAGAGACTAGAGATCAACGGTGTTGGTTACAGAGCTGCGGTTAGCGGAAAAAATCTAGAACTACAGCTTGGATTTTCACATCCTGTAATATTTCCTATTCCGGAAGGAATTGAAATAAAAGTTGAAAAAAATATAATTATTGTTAAAGGTCATGATAAGCAGCAAGTTGGTCAAGTTGCTGCAAAAATTAGAAGTTTTAGACCGCCTGAGCCTTACAAAGGAAAAGGCGTGAAGTACGTGGATGAAGTTATCATCAGAAAAGCTGGTAAGACAGCTAAGAAATAGTAAGGGGCGTGTCTCATGAGAGAATCAATTCAAAGAAAAAAAAATAGACTAAGAATAAAAAGAAAAAGAAGAGTTAGAGGTAAGATAACCGGCTGCGAAAGTAGACCGAGAGTTTCAGTATTTAAATCAAACAGACACTTTTACGCTCAAGCCATTGATGATACTAAAGGACATACTATAGCGTATGCTGATGGGGCAAAAATGGGTTTGAAAGCTAATAAAGAAGATGTAAAAAAAGTTGCTTCAGTAATGGCTGAACAGCTAAAAGCAAAAGGTATTGAGACAATCGTATTTGATAGAAACGGTTATCTTTACCATGGTGTAGTTGCATCTTTTGCGGATGCACTTAGAGAAAACGGAATTAAGTTTTAAAGGTTGTGACTATGGAAAAGTGGAATAGAGAAGAGTTTGAAGAGGTAGTTGTTAATATCGGTAGAGTTACAAAGGTTGTAAAAGGCGGTAGAAGATTTAGATTTAGTGCTTTAGTTGTTGTAGGAGATAAAAAAGGACATGTAGGTTACGGTATCGGTAAAGCAAAAGAGGTACCAGATGCTATTAAAAAGGCTGTTGACAACGCTTTTAAAAATATAACTACCGTAAATATCAAAGGTTCAACCATTGCTCATGATATTACTCATAAATATAATGCAAGTAAAATTATTTTAAAACCGGCCAGTGAAGGTACTGGGGTTATTGCCGGTGGTGCTGCAAGGCCAGTTCTTGAACTTGCAGGAATTAAGGATATTTTGACTAAATCACTTGGATCTAACAATCCTTCAAACTTAGTAAGAGCAACAATAGAAGCTCTTGGAAAAATTAAAGCATAGTCAAAATTAAATTTAAGGATAGATAGATGGCACTTCATAACTTACAACCAGCAGCGGGAAGTACTCATAAGACTAAAAGAGTTGGACGCGGTCAGGGTAGCGGTATGGGTAAAACTGCTACGAGAGGCCAAAAAGGACAAAAAAGTAGAACTGGTTATAAACAAAAAAGAGGTTTTGAAGGCGGGCAACAACCACTTCAAAGAAGATTACCTAAAATCGGTTTTACTTCAAATGTTGTAAAACCGTATGTAATCAATGTTGATAAAGTAAAAAAAGTTGCAGAACTTGATGAAATAACAATGGACACTATAAGAAGTGTTCATAAGATGACTAAGAAAGTAACTAAAGTTAAACTTATTGGTTCAGGTGTAAAAGATATAGTTAATAAGATAAAAGATGAAAATATTACTTACAGCGGACAAAAATAATGAATAAAGCTCTTTTAAATAAGATACTAATAACACTAGGCTTTCTGTTTATTTATAGAGTATTAGCTTATGTTCCAGTTCCTGGTGTGAATATTGACGTTGTAAAAGAGTTTTTCGACTCCCAGGCAGGTAATGCCTTGGGGCTATTTAATATGTTTAGCGGTAACGCTGTTGAGAGACTTAGTATCATCTCTTTAGGTATTATGCCTTATATTACTGCTTCGATTATTATGGAACTATTAGCGGCTACATTCCCATCTCTTGGGCAGATGAAAAAAGAGAGAGATGGGATGGTTAAATATATGCAGATTATTAGATATGCAACCATAGCAATTACCTTAGTTCAGGCAGTCGGTGTTTCTATTGGTTTACAAAGCCTTACTGGACGCGGCGGCGAGAGCGCAATTATGATCGATATGCCAACATTTATCACAGTAGCTGCTATATCTATGCTAGCTGGAACAATGATATTGATGTGGATAGGGGAACAGATTACCCAAAGAGGAATAGGAAACGGTATATCACTCATAATCTTTGCAGGTATAGTATCTGGTATTCCGTCAGCAATTGCTGGAACGATAAATCTTGTAAATACAGGTGAACTTAACTTCTTAATTTTGATAGCTATATTTGCAATTATACTTTTAACAGTCGGATTTATTATATATGTTGAGCTAGGTGAGAGAAGAATACCGGTTTCATATTCTAGAAAAGTAATGATGCAAAATCAGAAAAAAAGAGTAATGAACTACATCCCTATCAAGGTAAATTTAAGTGGAGTTATTCCGCCTATTTTTGCTTCGGCTATATTGATGTTTCCGTCAACAATTTTACAAGCGAGTACTAATCCTATCATTCAAAAGATATCAGATATTCTTAATCCAAACGGATATCTGTTTAATATCTTAATGTTTTTTCTAGTTGTATTTTTTGCTTATTTCTATGCTTCAATTGTATTTAATGCAAAAGATATAGCGGAAAATTTAAAAAGACAAGGCGGATTTATCCCCGGAGTTAGACCTGGAGAACATACCGCAGAGTTTTTAAATGAAGTAGCGAGCAGGTTGACATTTTGGGGAGCAATTTATCTAGGAATCATTTCTACTTTACCATGGATATTGGTAAAAGGTATGGGTGTGCCTTTTTATTTTGGAGGAACTGCGGTATTGATAGTGGTTCAAGTTGCTCTTGATACAATGAGAAAAATTGAGGCACAGATATATATGAACAAATATGAGACATTAAGTGCTGTAGGTCTTTAATGTCTATTGCGATAAGAAAACCTAATGAAATTGAAGCTCTAAGAAAAGCCAATATTATAGTAGCTAAAACTTTAGAGTATTTAAAGGAAAAATGTGTTCCCGGCATCTCTTTGAAAGAATTAGATAAACTAGGAGAAGAGTTTATAAGAGACTACGGAGCACGCCCCTCATTTAAAGGCCTTTACGGCTTTCCTGCTTCTGTGTGTACTTCAGTAAATCAGGTTATAATTCATGGTATTCCTACTGATTATAGACTTAAAGAAGGTGATATTATAGGTCTAGATATAGGTACTGAGCTTGATGGTTGGTATGGAGATGCGGCTATAACAGTTTGTGTAGGAGATGTTAGCGAAAGAGATAAAGAGCTCGTTTTATGTGCGAAGGAGACTCTTTATTTCGCTATAGAACTGATAAAACCGGGACTTAGATTTAAAGAACTTAGTTTTGAGATCGAGAAATTTATAAAATCTCGTGGTTTTGTTCCACTTCATGGGTTTTGCGGGCATGGTATCGGAAAAAAGCCGCATGAAGAACCTGAAATTCCTAACTATCTAGAGCATGGCTCACCAAAAAGCGGCCCTAAAATCAAAAATGGAATGGTTTTTTGTTTAGAGCCTATGATCTGCCAAAAAAGTGGGACTCCAAAAATATTAGAAGATAAGTGGTCAGTAGTTAGTGAAGATGGACTTAATGGTGCTCATTATGAGCATACTGTAGCAATAATAGAAGGGAAAGCCGAAATTTTAAGTAAAGTTTGATTGGCATTTATTTGTTACTACATACTAAAGATAAACCACTCAATAAAAAATAGGAGGTAAAATGGCTAAGGATGATGTAATAGAAGTTGACGGTATAGTTAAAGAGGCTCTACCTAATGCAACATTTAGAGTAGAACTTGAAAATGGACATGTTGTATTGTGCCATATTGCAGGCAAAATGAGAATGCATTATATTAAAATATTACCAGGTGATAAAGTTAAGGTTGAGTTGACACCGTATAGTTTAGATAAAGGTAGGATAACCTTTAGATACAAATAATCTAAAATTTATCTTAAATTAAGCTCTATTTTAGTACAATTTTGTCCCTTTCTAGGGAACTGCGCGAAGAATCTTTGTAAGAAGTAGCACTCTTCTTACAAGGATTGGTTTAATTAAACTCATTAAACCTAAAGCGTACCGTAAACAGTGCAGTTTGTTTGGGGGTTAAGGTAGAAGGTAGAAGGCTGTAGAAGGCAGAAGGCAGGAGGCAGAAGGTAGAAGGAAAACGTTCCTTCATCCTTCGCCCTTCACCCTTCATCCTTCGCCCTTCATCCTTCCCTTCACCCTTCTACCTAATTTTAAGGAGATACAATGAAGGTTAGACCATCTGTTAAAAAGATGTGCGAAAAATGCAAAATCATTAAGCGAAAAGGTGTTATTAGAGTAATTTGCGAAAATCCAAAACATAAACAGAGACAAGGATAGTAAATGGCAAGGATTGCAGGTGTAGATTTACCGAAAAGCAAAAGAATGGAGTATGCATTGACCTATATTTACGGTATAGGCTTGACTACTTCCAGAAAAATTTTGGATGCTACAGGGATCAGCTATGACAAAAGAGTTCATGAACTGACAGAAGAAGAAGTGGCTAAAATTAACAAAGAGATCAGAGATAACTATATGGTAGAGGGTGATCTAAGACGTAAAGTAGCTATGGATATAAAAGCTCTAATGGATATTGGCTGTTATAGAGGTCTTAGACATAGAAGAGGTCTTCCAGTTAGAGGTCAAAGAACCAAAACTAATGCCAGAACTAGAAAAGGTAAAAAGAAAACAGTAGGATCTAAGTAAAGGATTGATGGATGGCAAAAAGAAAAACAAGAAAAAAAGTAGTTAAAAAGAATATTGCAAAAGGTATTGTGTTTATTAACGCTACCTTTAACAATACTGTTGTAACAGTTACCGATGAGATGGGTAATGTTATAGCATGGAGTAGTGCCGGAAGCCTTAGTTTTAAAGGCAGCAAAAAGTCTACGCCATTTGCTGCTCAACAAGCTGTTGAAGATGCTATGACTAAAGCTAAAGAGCACGGCATAAAAGAAGTAGGTATCAAAGTTCAAGGTCCTGGAAGCGGTAGAGATACTGCAGTAAAGACTGTAGGGGCGATTGAGGGGATAAAAGTTTTGTTTTTCAAAGATATCACACCTTTACCGCATAACGGGTGTAGGCCTCCGAAAAGAAGAAGAGTATAATCTATTTATTACGGTACGCTGAAGTTTAGAGAATTAAAAAGTATTAGGAGAAACTATGGCAAGATATAGAGGTCCGGTTGAAAAAATAGAGAGACGTCTAGGTGTAAGTCTTGCTCTTAAAGGCGAAAGAAGACTTGCCGGTAAGAGCGCATTAGAGAAAAGACCATACGCACCAGGGCAACATGGACAAAGAAGAGCGAAAATTTCCGAATACGGATTGCAGCTTAGAGAGAAACAAAAAGCTAAATATATGTATGGCGTAGCCGAAAAACAGTTTAGAAATCTTTTCAAAGAAGCAAGTAGAATGGAAGGCAATACTGGGGAGAATCTTATCATTCTACTTGAGAGAAGATTAGATAACGTAGTTTATAGAATGGGCTTTGCAACTACTAGAAGATTTGCAAGACAATTAGTTAATCATGGACACGTTTTAGTTGACGGTAAGAGAGTAAATATTCCTTCTTACAGAGTTAAGCCTGGACAAAAAATTGAGATAAGAGAAAAAAGTAAAAATAATCCTCAAATACAAAGAGCGATTGAACTTTCTAATCAAACTGGAATAGTTCCTTGGGTTGATGTTGATAAAGAGAAAGTTTTCGGAATATTTACAAGACTTCCAGAAAGAGAAGAGATAGCTATCCCAATCGAAGAGCGTCTAATAGTCGAGCTATACTCTAAGTAATAGGTAGAAGGCAGAAGGAAGGAGCAGTAATTTCCTTCAACCTTCAACCTTCAACCTTATAAAAAATTCAAAAAGAGAGAGTTAGCAATGAAAAAAATCAAAACAGCACCTTTTATGCCTTCGGAAGTTGAAGTTACACAACTTGGAGAAAATAGTATAAAAATTGAAGCATATCCGTTTGAAAGTGGTTATGCAATCTCTTTAGCACATCCTCTAAGAAGACTTCTTCTTAGTAGCTCTATCGGTTATTCACCAGTTGCTATAAAGATTGAAGGCGTGTCTCATGAGTTTGATAGTATAAGAGGAATGTTAGAGGATGTGGCTGTTTTTATCATAAATCTTAAAAACATAAGATTTAAAATAAGAGATGAAAGCGATAAAAAAGAGGTAACGTACGAGTTTAGCGGCCCAAAAGAGATTTATGGAAAAGATCTAGAGAATGAAGATATAGAGATAGTAACGCCAGATGCCTTTTTAGCAACATTAAATGAAGATGCGAATCTTCAATTTTCTTTGATTATTCATAAAGGTATAGGCTATGTGCCTAGTGAAGAGATAAGAGATGAATTACCTGAAGGTTATCTTCCATTGGATGCTTTTTTTACTCCTGTGAAAAAAGCGGTTTATGATATAGAAAAAGTCTTGGTAGAAGATAATCCGAATTTTGAAAAGATTGTATTTTATATTGAAACAGATGGACAAATAGAGCCTATCACTGCTTTTAAAGATGCCTTATCTGTAATGTACAAACAGATGTCCGTATTTAATAACGAATTAAATGTTCAGATTATTGCTGAAAATGATTCTGAAGAAAACTCAGCCGAACTTAAAAAACTTTTACAAAAGATCGATACTCTAAACCTAAGCGCTAGAAGTCACAACTGTCTTGAAAGAGCAGGTATTGAATATATCGGTGAACTAGTTTTAATGAGTGAAGATGAGCTAAAAAATATAAAAAATCTCGGAAAAAAATCTCTTGAAGAGATAAAAGAGAAAATAGATGAGATTACACAGAAGATGCAAAATCTTTCTGCTAAAGAATTAGAAGTTTTAAAAAAGAAAATAGAAAAGATAAAGTCTTAAAGGATGGTTTATGAGACATAAACATGGATATAGAAAACTAGGGAGAACAAGCTCTCATAGAAAAGCTTTGCTTAAAAATCTAGCTATTGCATTGATAATGAACGGAAAAATTGAGACTACGGTAGCAAAAGCCAAAACACTTAGAAGCTATATAGAAAAGCTTATAACAAAAGCAAAAAAAGGCGATTTTAACGCTCATCGTGAAGTGTTTGCTTATCTTCAGGATAAAGAAGCGACTAAAAAACTTGTAAATGAGATAGCGCCTAATTATCAAAATAGAGAAGGTGGTTATACTAGAATAGTAAGAACAAGGATAAGAAGAGGTGACGCAGCACCTATGGCATTTATAGAGTTGGTTTAATTATAATAAAGTAGTTGAGTAAATGTGGTTTTAACTTATTAACCACTTCTCGACTACTTTTTAACTACTAAAATACCGCTAATCTTCCAAATTAATCTTACCTTAAGTAAAATTTCCATATATTCCTAAAACATATTTTTAGGAGAAGCTATATGATACCTTTTAGTGATGAAGATCTAATGCCGGCAGTTGAAAAGTCTATAGAGAAGATTAGACCTATGCTAGCTCTTGATGGCGGTAATATAACTCTTTTAGGAGTAAAAGGGGGAAAAGTGTTTGTATCGCTAGGCGGTGCATGCGTAGGCTGTAGTGCTAGCGGAAATACATTGAAGTATGGAGTAGAAAGACAATTAAGAATAGATATACATCCGGAAATTGAAGTTATTAATATAGCACCAGATTTAGCGGAAAATTGGGAAGAAATAGCAAAAAAAATTATTGGTGAAGAAGGTAAATGAGAAGAAGTTTTAGTAAAAAATTGTTGTTAAAAGAGGCGAATAAAGCCTTTTTAAATGGAGATTATAAAAAGGCTATTTTTTATTTTTCTTTAGTATTAAAGCAAGAACCACAAAATAAAGAAGCAAAAATAGGCGTCCTTTTAAGTGATATAGCAATGGAAGGAAATGATGATGCTTTGTCCTTATATGACTATTATTTAATTTTAAAAGAAGAGAAAAATGAAAGAGCAGAAAAAATTATAGAAGATTTGATTGAAACAACTGATAGTAATATAGATATGATAACAAATATTTTTAATGAAAATATGATTGAGTTGGAGGAAGGAATCTCATACGAGGATTTTAAAAGGCTTATTAAAAGTAGAGGAAGTTTTAAAAGAGCTTTTGAAGATATAATGTTTAGTACAAAAGTAATCATTTCTGATAAAAGAGATTTTTTTGATTTTTTAGAGGCTTTGATTGACAATGGGTTTAATGAAATGGCATTAACTTATTTGGAAGATGCATCAATGCTTTATCCTTCTGATAGTAAAATTTTTGAACTGTTTGAAAAGATAAAACCGGTAGATTTACATAATGATAGTTGATTTTAAAGAATTTATCGTTACGGATAATACAAAAGAGTGGAGTAATGGGCTCTTTTTTTTAAAAACCTATCAAAACGAAAAATATTTAAAAAATAGTTTTATAGATGAAGATAAAATAATTACACCATCTGAGCTTATAAAAAAACTAAGTTTAGAAAAAATAAAAGTAGTAGGTGTTACGGGTACAAACGGAAAAACAACTACAACGGCCGCTATCTACTCGCTTCTTTTGGATCTTGGGAAAAAAACGGCACTTCAAGGAACTAGAGGTTTTTTTATAGATGATAAGAAAATTGAGGATAAATCTTTAACCACTCCACCGATTTTAAAAAATATAAAACATATGTATCAAGCTTTAAGTGAAAATTGTGAATATTTTGTAATGGAAGTAAGTTCACACGCGATAGCACAAAAAAGGGTGGAAGGTATTGATTTTTCACTGAAAGTCTTTACAAATATTTCTCAAGATCATCTAGATTTTCATAAAACTATGAAAAACTATATTGATACAAAAAATTCATTTTTTGCGGATGAAACGCCAAAACTGATCAACAAAGATGACTCTTATGTAAAATTCAATATAAAAAATGCATATACATACGGACTTGAAAATCCATCGACTTTTCAAGTTATGGCTTACTCTATTGAGAAAGGAATAAGTGCCGTAATAAGATTTGCTAATGAGATAGCGGATTTTCACTCTTGTTTAATGGGACTTTTTAATATATACAATCTTACAGCAGCAATTGGAGCTGTAAAGATTTTAGAAAATGAACCGTTAGATAAGATTTGTGAAAATATAGAAAATTTTGCTGGCGTAAGTGGAAGAATGGAAGTGATAAACCACGAACCAGCCATTATTGTAGATTTTGCGCATACTCCTGATGGGATGAAAAAAGTTTTCGAATCTTTCCCCGGAAAAGATCTGGTTTGCGTATTTGGTGCAGGTGGTGATAGAGATAGAAAAAAAAGACCGATTATGGGGGAGATTGCATCAAGATTTTGTAAAAAAATATATATAACTAGCGATAATCCAAGAAATGAAAAACCAAAAAAAATAATGGAAGAGATTTACGAAGGCGTTGTGGAAAAAGATAAAGCGATTTTAATAGAAAACAGAAAAGAGGCAATAAGAAAAGCGATTGAAGATATGAAAGAAGATGAAGTATTGTTGATTTTGGGAAAAGGTGACGAAACTTATCAAGAGGTAAATGGTAAAAAAATATCTTTTGACGATAGGGAAATTGCAAGAGAGTTATTAGGAATTAGGAATTAGGAATTGGGAATCGGGAATTGGGAATTGGGAATTGGGAATTGGGAATTGGAGAGCTTAAAAAAAACTTTACTAATTCCAAATCCCCAATTACTAATTACAATTTAAAAATTTATTGCTAAAATTCAGACAAAAATTGTATGAATTAAGGAGAATAAAATGGGAATACCACAACCAGCTTTTTATATATTTAAATGTGAACAATCAGCGCCTCCGGGCTTTCCTAAACCTAGCTGTGTAAGTCAACACGATCCTGAATCTGCGCAGCTTTTCCAATATCTTGCTCAAAAACTAATGGAAAAGGGAATTATAGGGACTGTTCAGCCTGTTAGAACAGGATGCCTAAACAGATGTCAACTTGGGCCCGTTATGCTTGTTGAACCGGGACACTATATGTATGTTGGATTAAATAAGGAAAAAATTGATAGAATTATAGAAGAACATATTATAGGCGGTAATCCGGTAAAAGAGTTCCTTATCCCTGAAGAGTATTGGGATCAGCCAATTTCTGCTGAAGATATGATGAAAATGAGCGGTGGAGCATAAAATGCAGATTGAAATGCTTTTTAGTAAAATTCATCGTGCTACGGTTACGGATGCCAACTTAAATTATGTTGGCTCTATAACAATCGATGAGGAACTACTTGAAGCTGCAAAACTTAGAGTCGGCCAAAAAGTAGAGATTTTGAATATTAATAACGGTGAAAGATTTACAACTTATGTTATAAAGGGCGAAAGAGGTAAACGTGATATTTGTCTAAATGGTGCTGCAGCAAGAAAAGCGCATCCAGGAGATAAGATTATTATCGTAGCTTACGCTCTTTATAAAGAGGAAGAGCTTGGAAATTACGAACCTACAATAGTTTTAGTCAATGATAACAACGATATAGATGAAATACTTAATTATATGTGATATAGTTGAGTAGTTGAGTGGTTGAGTAAGCAAGTAACTACCACTCAACTAATTCTTAAAAGAAGGAAAAAAATGTTCGATAAACTAAATCTTGGAGATTTAGGGAAAGTTTTAGAAGAGATTCAAGAGAAAGCCAAAAAGATTCAAGAAGAGAGTGAAAGCAAGATTTTTACCGCTAAAAGCGGTGGCGGGCTTGTTAAAGTTAGCGCTAACGGAAAAGGTGAAATTGTAGATATTGAAATTGATGATTCATTAATGGAAGATAAAGACTCCATGCAAATACTTCTAATAAGCGCCATAAATGACGTATTGAAGATGGTTGAAGATGAGAAAAAAAGAGTGGCTATGAATCTGATGAGTTCAACAAATCCATTTGGACAGTAAAGCTAAATGAATCTAAAAGATGAGTTTGAAAAATATCTGCAAAATACTCTACCTTGTGTAGAGAGCTATCATCCCCATTTTGAAGACTCATTGCATTATATGCTAAATGCCGGCGGCAAAAGATTTAGACCGCTTCTTCTTTTAACGGTAGTAAGTGTATATGAGCCACTTCTTCTAAATAACGCTATGCCAGTTGCGGCGGCAATAGAGTATCTTCATACATACTCGCTAATCCACGATGATCTTCCTGCTATGGACAACGCAGATCTAAGACGGGGTTTTGAGACGCTTCATAAAAAATATGACGAAACAACGGCTATACTAATAGGAGATGCTTTAAACACTCACTCTTTTTTTCTTATAGCGAATGCTCCTCTTTCTAATGATGTGAAAATCGAGGTTATAAAAGAGCTATCTTTAAATGGCGGAATCTTTGGGATGGTTTTAGGACAAGCGTGTGACTGCCATTTTGAAAACAGACCATTGGATTTAGAACAGCTAAAATTTTTGCATATACACAAAACTGCAAAGCTTATTGCATCAAGTTTGAAAATAGGAGCTATTATAGTTGATATGGATGAAAAAACAAAAGATGAACTCTATAAGTTTGGTATAGATTTGGGACTTCTGTTTCAGATTCAAGATGATTTGATAGATGTTTTAGCAGATGAAAAAGAGGCGGGAAAAACCACAAATAACGACGAACACAAAAATAGTTTTGTAAATCTTTTAGGGGTTGAAGGAGCTTTAAAAGAGGCTGATGAACTAGCAAAAAAATTAGAACTAAACCTTGATAGTTTTGATGAAAACCTTAAAAATGCTCTTAAATCCCTTTTACAAAAATATCTCTATAGACACAAGTGTTAATATTGGTTAAATACATTTTTATAAAAATTGAAATAAAATTCGAATCAAAAAAGAGGTAGACATGGATAACCAGATAAGAAAAAAAATGGCCGACACTATAAGATTTTTGGCTTTGGATATGATTCAAGAAGCCAATAGCGGACATCCAGGTGCTCCTTTGGGATTAGCAGACATTGCGGTAGTTTTAAGTGAGCATTTAAAACATAATCCTAAAAATCCTAAATGGCTAAATCGAGACAGACTTGTATTTAGCGGCGGACATGCAACAGGCCTAATTTATTCTTTATTGTATCTTTGGGGATACGATTTAAGTATAGAGGATTTAAAAGAGTTTAGACAGTACGGCTCTAAAACTCCAGGTCACCCAGAATATGGACATACTCCGGGCGTTGAAATAACAACAGGACCTCTTGGACAAGGTGTTGCTAACGCAGTGGGTATGGCAATGGCCCAAAAATATCTTCAAAATATACTAAACAGTGAGACCGCAAAAGTAATTGACCATAAAGTTTATTGTCTTTGTGGCGATGGAGATCTTGAAGAGGGTATTAGTTATGAAGCTTGTTCGTTGGCCGGAAGATTTGAACTAAACAATCTCATTCTTATATATGATAGCAATCAAATAACTATAGAAGGAGATACTTCTATAGCGTGGAATGAAAACGTAAAAGTTAGATTTGAAGCTCAAAACTGGGATGTTATAGAGATAGATGGCCATAATTATGATGATATAGATGCGGCTCTTAATTGGGCAAAAAATAGAAAAAAACCTGTGCTTATCATAGCAAATACTGTGATTGCTAAGGGTGCTTGTAACTTTGAAGGAGATCCTCACTCTCACGGAGCCCCTCTAGGAGAAGATGAGATAAGATGCTCAAAAGAGCGAGCCGGGTTTGATCCTGATAAGAAGTTTTTTGTTCCTGAAGATGTATTGGTAAGATTTAGATGTGCAGTAGAAAAAGGAGAACTTTTAGAAAAAGAGTGGAAAAAGCTTCTTTTAGAACTTCCATACAAAGAACAAAATGAACTTCTTGAGATTTTGAAAAATCCTAATTTTGATTCGATCGAATGGCCTGAGTTTGAAGCAGGTTCTATGGTGGCAACCAGAGAGAGCAACGGTAAGATTTTAAATGCTATTGCTAAAGCACTACCTGGATTTGTGGGTGGAAGTGCGGATTTGGCTCCATCGAACAAGACATATCTTAACAATATGGGAGATTTTCCAAAAGGGAAAAATTTTCATTTCGGTATTAGAGAGCACGCTATGGGTGCTATAGCCAACGGTATGGCCGCTTATGGACTGTTAATTCCTTTTAACGCTACCTTTTTTGTTTTTAGCGATTATCAAAAACCTGCTGTAAGAATTGCATCCCTTTCAAAATTGAAAAACTTTTTTATCTGGACACATGATAGTATAGGTGTAGGTGAAGATGGACCTACACATCAACCTATAGAACATTTAAGCCAGTTTAGAGCTCTTCCTGGTCTTTATCTATTTAGACCTGCGGATGCAAGTGAAAATGTTGAGTGTTGGAAAGTAGCACTAAAACTAGACAAACCTTGTGCGTTTGTTCTAAGCCGTCAAAAACTTAAAACCTTAAAACCTTACAGAGACTATGGAGATATAGACAAAGGTGCCTATATCATCAAAAAAAGGGAGAATGCTACAGTTACTCTTATAGCTACCGGAAGCGAAGTAATGCTTGCTTTGCAGGCGGGGTGTCATCTCGAAGAGAGAGGAATAAACGCAAATATAGTAAGTATGCCTTGTATGGAGCTCTTTTTAGAACAATCAAATGAGTATCAAAAAGCCGTAATTGATCCTTCAACGAAAGTTTTAGCAATAGAAGCAGCAGCAGGTATGGAATGGTATAGATTTGCAGATGATGTTTTGGCAATTGAAAACAGATTTGGAGCTAGCGGTAAAGCGGATGTGATATTTAAAGAGTACGGTTTTACTATAGAAAATGTTATAAATAGAGTTGAAAAACTTTTAAATCAATAACAAATAGTCTTCAGTCCTATGACTGGGGACTAGATTTGCTTCAAAAATCAATCTTCAAGATAATAAATAAACCTTGTATATATTTTGTCTTTTTTTAGATGGGATTTAACCTTTATCTTTTTGGGTATAAAAAAGAGCCTTTTTATATCTTTACTAATCTCTTTTTCAACTTCTTTTTGCATTTTTTTAAACTTTCTCATACTTTTGTTTAAAGGATGTATCGGTTCTGCTATCTTTTTTTGAGGAACTAGTAGATCAAGTTCGTAGCTTTTGTTAGTATTAAGCGTTGGAGTATTACAAGATCTGTTTTTTTTAGTGCAAGGATTTGTTATTATGACATTATCTTTTGATAGGAACTCTTTTTTTTTCAACGCTTCTTCTAGAAGGTTTGAAGTCGATGAAAAAAGAGATAAAGAAATAAGGTTTATTATTAAAAGCGGAAAAAACAAAAGAATTTTTAAAAAGTCTTTGTTAATTGACATCGAACATGCTTTTTAGATTTATTTTATCAAAAAAGTTCAATGACTATAGTAAGATTAGCGCAAAAATATTATCTCTTATTTATTAATGAGTTTAATTTAATTTTTTTTCTTGCTATTTAGTTATATAATTATAGAGTTAAGGCTAGTATTGTAATTTTAAACTAAAAATAGATTAACATAATCATATTAAAACTAAATCATATTAAAGATTAAAAGGGCATACAATGACGAATATTATCTTATGTGGAGGTAGTGGAACAAGACTTTGGCCAATTAGTAGAGAAAATATGCCTAAACAGTTTTTAAAAATGTTTGAAAACAGATCGCTTTATCAATTAACCCTTTTACGTAATAGACCCTTTAGCGATAAGACGATTGTGGTTTCTAATGCGGCTCAATATTTTCTTGCTCAAGATCAAACACAAGAGTTACATCTAAATAGATGTCATCCGTATTTTGTAGTGGAAGCTATTGGACGTAACACTGCGGCTGCTATCGCTTTTGGTGCATTTTTAGCAGAAGAAGATATTTTATTTGTTACTCCAAGCGATCATTTAATAAAAGCCGATCATAATTATGCAAAGATGATTAAATATGGTCTTGAAGCAGCAAAAAAAGGCTCTTTGGTTACCTTTGGCATAATACCTATTAAGCCTGAGACCGGATATGGATACATACAAGTAAGCAAAGATGAGGCTACTGTTTTAGACGTTAAAAGTTTTAAAGAAAAACCTGATTTGCAAACCGCAAAAAATTATCTACAAGCCAATAGCGATCCAAAAAGTACATCGATGTTTTTATGGAACTCTGGTATGTTTATGTTTAAAGCCTCTCTTTATTTAGAAGAGTTACAACGACATGCTCCTGAAATTTATGAAAAGTCGAAAGCGGCTTTTGAAAATGTTCAAAAAGATGATTTTATTAGATTGAAAAGTGACAATATGATTGATATACCAGATATTAGTGTAGATTATGCGGTTATGGAAAAAAGCTCAAATATCAAAGTAGTAAAAAGTGTTATCGAATGGAACGATATTGGTAGTTTCGATAGTTTAGACGAAGTTTTTGAGAAGGATGAAGATCAAAATACTAAACAAAAAAATCTTATCTCTTATAACTCTCATAATAACTTTATATTTGGGCGTTACAAAACTATAGCTTTAAACGAGGTAAACGATTTGATAATAGTAGATACTCCTTCTGCTCTTTTGATAGGGAAAAAGGGTTCTTCTCAAAAGGTTCGTGAAATTGTAAAAAAATTAAAAGAAAAAAATCCAGAGTTAGTTCGTTACGGAAGGACAGTTTACAAGCCTTGGGGAAAATTTACCAATCTTCACGAAGATAAACGATTTAAAGTAAAAACGTTGGTGGTTAGACCAGGTAAGCGCCTCTCTTTACAAAAACATCTTCACAGGAGCGAACACTGGATTGTAGTTAAAGGGACAGCTTTGGTACAAATTGACGATAAGGAATTTTTGCTTAGAAGCAATGAATCAATATATATTCCTATAGGAGCAAAACATAGACTCTCTAATCCTGGGAAAGTAGCGCTTGAAATTGTTGAAGTTCAGGTAGGAGAGTATTTGGATGAAGATGATATCATTCGATATGCCGATGATTACGGCAGGATCGAAAAATCAAAGGTGGATAATGGTTAAAAAAGAAAATCTTCCAAATTGGGCAAAAGAACTTCTTGCTTTTACTTCAGTTCACCAACAATTTTTGATTGATGGAAATATATATGATTTTTATCCCTATTATGATGAAAAATACGGTTATACTACCCTGTCTTTACCAAACTATCTGGCTACTATTTTAAGTCAAGAAGGGTATGAGAATATTGTTATGTTTGAGCCTTTATTTGGTTTTTCACTTTTAAGCGGTGATAAAGAACAGTTACAAGTCTTAGGTATAGATTTTGACAATAAAGATATGATACAAACTAACTCTTTAGCCGAGGCTATCTGGAAAGTCGAAAATCTTCTGCAAGCAAACGATACAAATAGCGCTCTTATAGTTAACCATTGCTCTCGAATTAAAGAACTATATCCACAAGAAGAGATAGATAAGTTTTTATATACCTTTTTTCGATACTCTCTTAACGCTTATCCGATTAAAGTTGGAGACATATCAAGATTTAATCTTTTAATTTATATTTTAGACAAAAGTAAAGATTTTCCTTTATACTACAACAATAGCAAAATCAGAACCATTTCTATCCCAAAGCCCGATATCGAAACTAGAAAAAAGATTATCCAGTCGATTATAGTTACTTTTGAAGAGTATAAGACATTATTGCCAGAGAGACAAAATGAGCTTTTAGAACTTTTATCTCTTTATACAAACTCTTTTTATGGTAAAGATATTTTGCATAGCTTTATTCTTGCAAAACAAAAACGTTCTAAAATAAATAAGATTTTTGAAGCAATTCAAGAATATAAGATTGGCTCTTCAGAAATTTTATGGAGTAAAATAGGAAAAAAACAACTGATGAAATTGCAAGAAAAATTGAACAAAGAGATTTTTGGTCAAGAAAAAGCAATAGAAAAGATAGTTAAGGCCATTCAAAGTGCTTATTTCAATCTCAATCGATTAGAAAATCCAGAAAACATAGACAGACCTCGTCTTACACTTTTGTTTGCAGGACCATATGAACAGATACACAAAAAACTAGGACAAAGTTTGGCAAAAAATCTTTTTCAAACAGAATCTCTCTTTTTTCATTTTGATCTTTTAGAGTATATAAACAAAGATAAGGCTCTTGATAGATTACTGCTAACAGAATCAAAGCTTATAAGAATTATTCAAGAAAATCCCAACAGTATTGTGATGTTTGAAAATTTCGATGCTGCTCCTTCTGATATACTTGACTTTATTAATCAAATTGTTACAAAAGGAAAAGTGAATATCGATGAGCAAGAGATACTCTATTTTGGCGAAGCGGTTATTATATTAACGACAAATACATCTTTATTGTTCGATGATGAATCATTTTCTAATGATAACAAAAAAGACTATCATAATGAAGTATTTCGAATTTTAGAGCAAAAATTCCAAAAATCTCTTCTTGACAATCTTCAATTAATAATATTTGATTTGCTTAAGGAAGAGGATATAAAATGGTGGATCCAAAAAATGATCGATAAAACTATAGAGAATATAAAAAGTTTCCAAAAAATTACGATAATGATGAATGATATATCTAGAAAGAGAATTGAAGAGGAGTGTATTAAACATTGCAACTCTTTAGATATGATAAAGATCGAAAAATGTTTGCAAAATATCTTTATTAATCCTTTATCAGATCTATTCTTGCGATTGGATATAAAAGGTGGTCAAACTATATTAATAGAAAAGATAGAATTACAAGATAGCCGATGGCGATTAAGCGGTTATATGACGTAAGGAAGGGTATGGCGTATAAAATCTGTCCTGTTTGTAAAACAAAAAATGAGCCAAATTCTCTTTTGTGTAAAAATTGTTCAACCGACATCTCTTCCGTCTCTTTAACTGAAGATGAATTAGTTGAGATCCCTTTGGTATTGTTTGGAGACGGATTTACTATTACAATAATTAAACCTACTATTTTAGGAAGAGAAGGGATCGCGAAATCTTACTTTGTGGATAAAGCTATCTCAAGAAGACATGCAAAGATTTTTAAAAAAAATGATCAATGGTACATTCAAGATCTAGGAAGTACTAACGGGACTTATCTAAACGCTCAAAAGCTATCTCCCAACAAACATTTTCTTTTAAAACATAATGACGTTATTTCCTTATCGCAGAAAATCTTTTTGACGGTGCAGTATGGTTTAGAGAGTGATAAAACGATCAAAGAAAATTATATTTGCGATAAAACAGAAAAAGAGCCATCTATAGATGGGCAAACTGTTAATAAGACGATAGTTATGGCAAGAGCTGAGTCTCTAGTACATACTCCCCGGCAAATAGAGGGGTATGAGATCATAAAACATCTTTTTTTAGGGGGAGAGTCTGATACATATTTGGTACAAAAAGATGATACCCAGTATGTGCTTAAAATATATCGCAAAGATATCTTTCCAGATCTTGATTTAGTAAAAAATATCAAACAACTTACCGTAGAGCATCCTCAGCATCTGGTTAGACTTATAGATTTTGGAGAGACGCAAGGAAGTTTTTTTGAAATATATGAATATTGTAAACTAGGTAGTATTTCAGAACTTTTACACAATAAAGAGTATAAAGATCGTTTTGCTTCAAAAGAGATCTTCTATGATTTTCTAAAACAGGTAAACGAAGCTTTAAAAGTTTTGCACAGTCACAATATTTATCACCGAGATCTGAAACCATCCAATATTCTTCTTAGAGATTGGTTTGAAGTAGTACTTTGCGATTTTGGTATTGCTAAAAGTATTGAGGAGTCAACTGTTTTTACTAAAAATTTTAAAGGTACATATAAATACTCTGCTCCAGAAACTTTCTCAAACGAATATAACAAAAAGAGTGATTACTGGTCACTTGGAATGATCTTATATCTGTTATATTTTGGCAAAGAACCTTTTGAAGGAGTTGAATTTAATAGCTTGCTATCTAAGATAGCTGGACATGAGCCCATACCTATCGAAACAAGCGAACAAGATATTAAAGAGGTTCTTGAAGGACTTCTCCAAAAAGATAGCTCTAAGCGTTGGGGTGCAGAAGAGATAGATCGATTTTTAAATAAAAGAGAAAATTACCAGGTACAAAATAGTAAGCAAATAGGTTTGGAGAATTTCGATGAGACAAGCGCTAGAAACTGGCAAGAAGCAGGGTTTGATCTAGAAGAAGCAAAAGAGTGGAGAGATGCCGGTTTTCGGTTGCATGAAGCTCTTTTATTTAAAAAAGAGATAAATGTAAAACCTGAAGAAGCTAAAATCGCACAAAAAGAGGGTTTGGTTTTTGATGAAATTAAGCAGTTAAAGAGAGGTTTTTATACTCTTTTAGAGAATAAAAAAGTTCTAAATGGAGCCATTAAAAGTATAAGATACAGTCCTCAAGGGGATATGCTTGCTTGCGGCGGCAATGACTATACGATTAGATTATTAAGCGAGAAAGCTGATCAAGAGTTTGCTATTTTGGAATTGCATACAGATTGTGTTCAATCTGTTGCATTTAGCAAAGATGGTGAGATCTTAGCAAGTGCAAGCAAGGATAAAACAGTATCTCTTTGGGATGTGTCGTCAAAAAAGCATCTTGCAAGATTGGAAGGACATCAAAGTTATGTAACGTGCGTAGCTTTTAGTCCAGTTGAAAATATACTCGCTAGCGGTAGTTGGGACATGCAGATACGCCTATGGAACATAGAAACAAAACAGACATTTTACGTCTTAAAAGATAGCAAAAGCTATATTAATAGTATTGATTTTAATCACAACGGTACTTTGCTTGCCTGTGGAACAGAGGGTGGTAATGTTATAGTTTGGGAGCTTCGTACAAAAGAGGCAAAAGCTTTTTTTGATGAACATAAGGCTAGTGTACGGATGGTCACTTTTCATCCATTAAAAAACATTTTGGCTAGTGGTTCTGAAGATGGGAGTGTTATATTGTGGGATTATCAAAGTAAAGAGAAAATTACTCTTTTTCAGCATAATACAAGTATCAAATCTGTTGCTTTTAATCCAAGCGGTACGGTTGTTGCTGTTGCTGGTGAAGAGGGAGATATAACCATTTGGGATATAGAAAATAGGTCTAAAGTTACTGAACTTTCCGATAATTTTGATTATACAGAGTTTATGAAAACTGTTCCGATGCAAGATGGTGTTTTGGCTATTCAACAAGGCAAAACTATTGAGCTTTGGAATCTTTATGAGCAAAAAAAGATCAGCTCTATTACTTTGAATAGAGACGCTATGTTGTCGTTAGCTTATAATCCAAAAGGAGACCTTCTTGTTGCCGGAGGACTTAATGGCAAATTACAGGTTTGGTCATCTAATCTTTTTGATGTAATTCAAAAAATAAAAGAGGAGGGTTTTAGGGTTAAAGAGTTTTTAAGTTGGTTTACAAAAGGTTTTTCGTTGCAAGAAGCAAAAAGGTGGCATGAGTTAGGTTTTGAATCGCAAAAAGCTATTAGGTGGAAAAAAGAGGGTTTTTTGCCCAATGAAGCAAAAAAGTGGATTGAGTACGGGTTTGATGTTAGATCAGTTTTGGAGTGGAAAAATATAGGGTTCTTGCCAAATGTTGCCAAAAACTTAGTGGATGATGGTTTTAGTATTGATGAACTTTTAGCTTGGATAGACCAAGGATTTAGTTTGGAAGAGGCTAGAGAGTGGAAGAAGGCCGGTTTTGATATTGAAGAGGCTAAAGAGTGGAAAGCTGCAGATATTTCTGTTTCTAAAGCTAAACGTTATCGTAAATTTGGCTTTATTGTTGGTAAAATTTTGGCAAAACTCTTTTAAGGATAGAAAGTGTTATATGTTTCTTACTGCTGTGAATTAGGAAGTGTTCGTAGAAAAAACGAAGATTTGCTTTTAATCGATGATGAGATTGTCCAAAAATGTTCACAAAAAGAGATAAAAAATGATCACTTCTTGACTGTAGTAGCAGATGGATTAGGAGGACATAAAGCTGGAATGAAAGCAGCGCGAACAGTGTTAGAATGTTTAAAACAAAAAAAGCCTAGTAATAGGCAAATGATTGTTGCAACATTGATAGAGGCAAAGAGAGAACTAGAGGAGATAGCTGCCAAAGAGATTATTTCTCTAGCAACAGCTTTAGCAGGTATTGTTTGGAAAAAAAATGAAGCTTTGATATTTAATGTAGGAGATTGTCGAGTGTATAAAGTTTCTCCACAAAATATAGAAGTATTGACAAAAGATCATACATTAGTCAATGAACTACAGTCGATAGGATTAAAACATCAAAATAGCAATATTCTTACTTCGTCAATATCGGGAGGTATTGGTATAGAGGAGTTTGAAATTTTTTTTTCGTCAACAGCTATAGAAAAAGGTGAGAAATTGCTGATTTGTTCCGATGGATTTTGGAGAGAATTTGAAAACGAAATTCAAGAGATAGTTATGAGCTCAAATATTTTAAAAATATTTGAAAGAATCAAAAAAAGAAAAAAACTCTCTGACAATGTTAGTTTTATTGTTGTTGAACAGAAGTTATCTTTTGTTAAAAGAGTTTTAGATTTTTTAAAAAAGGGGAAAAATAGATGCGAATAAGTGTGATCGGTTTGGGATATGTAGGCAGTGTCTGTTCAGCTGCGTTTGCCAAAGAGGGACATACTGTTATTGGAGTTGATGTAGATAGCGTAAAGGTAGAACTTATCAACAAAGGAAAATCTCCTATTGTAGAAAAAGGGTTGGGAGAGCTTATAAAAGAGGGCGTAGAGGCAAACAGACTAAAAGCTACTACCGATTTACATTATGCTATCGCCAATAGTGATCTTACGATAATTGCCGTAGGAACACCGAGTCAAAAAAATGGCTCTTTGGATTTACGCTATATTCAAGATACCGCCGTAGCTATAGGAAAAGAGCTACAAAGCAAAAATAGTTATCATGTTGTCACTATGCGTAGTACTGTCTTGCCAAAAACCGGCAAAGATGTAGTTATCTCTTTAATTGAAAAGATTTCTGGAAAAAAACATGGCGTAGATTTTGGATATGCTTCTAATCCTGAATTTTTACGTGAAAGTTCGGCAATAGAGGATTTTTATCACCCTCCATTTACCGTTGTCGGTGCAGAAGACTTAAAAGTTTTTGAAATCTTCAAACAACTTTACTCTTTTTTAGACGCTCCTTTATTTGAAACCCAAATAGAAGTGGCTGAGATGATCAAATATGCTTCCAATAGTTGGCACGCGGCTAAAATAACATTTGCCAATGAAATAGGGATGATTTGCAAAGAATTAGAAATCGATTCCCATGAAGTTATGCGAATTTTTTGTGAAGACAGAAAACTAAATATCTCTTCATATTATCTCAAACCCGGATTTGCTTTTGGAGGCTCATGTTTACCGAAAGACTTAAGAGCGATCACATATAAAGCCAAGGAGTTAGATATAACTATCCCGATGATGGAACATATTATGCCAAGTAATGAGTGGCAGATAAAAAGAGTTTATCTCGATTTTATTCAACCTTTGCCCTCCAAAAAAGTCGCATTTTTGGGAATAAGCTTTAAAGCTGACACAGATGATTTGCGCGAATCTCCGCAATTAGCGCTTGCTGAGATGTTGATAGGAAAAGGGTATGAATTGAGCATTTATGATAAAAACGTTTTACTAGCAAAAAAAGAGGGAGCATTGAAAACGGTTTTGGAGAGTGATTTGCAACATATCAATATAAGACTTAATGAAAATTTAGAAGAAACAATAGAAAAAGCTGATATAATAATTTTAGGTAATAACTCTAAGGAGTTTCGAGATATACCCAATAGATATTTTCACAAATATATTGTTGATCTTATGAGAATTGTTGATAAAAAAAGTAAAGAAAACTATCAAGGAATCTGTTGGTAAGGGTGAGTATGTATCAAGAGAGCGTCAACAACAACTTTATCTTTTTTCTTTTTTATATCATAGTAGTTGTTCTTTATGCTCTTGCTTTACCAGGCGAACTTTTTGATCCTTATCAAAAGCAGCTTATTTTTATATTGGGAGTAGTTGGTGCATATCGCTATAGCTGGTTTTTTTTAAATAATATTCGAGCATATCGATATATAACATCAAAGTTTAGAAAAATGAGAAAAAAAGAGGAGGAGGCTGGAGAGGAGATCGATCCAGATCATCTTTTTGTTCTTATTACCACATACAAAATTGCAACTAGCATAACCGTAAAAGTTTATCGTGAAGCTATTAAAGACGCAATTGCTTCTGGATATAATACTACTATTATAGCTTCCCTTGTGGAGATTTCGGAAGAGCGTCTTGTAAGAAGGATTTTTTTAGAACTTGAACCTCCAGAGAGGATAAAGCTTGTTATTGTACGGATTAAAGGGACAGGGAAAAGAGATGCTTTGGCTGCCGGATACAGAGTTGTCGCTAATACGCCCCAAGTAAATTTAAATAGAAGTGTTGTAGCTGTAATAGATGGCGATTCTATTGTTACTCCAGGGACTTTTCGCAAATGTGCTAGACTATTTGGATTAGAGCCAAATCTGGGGGGACTTACTACAGATGAAGACTCTATACTTCTTACTCCCCCAAAAACAGTGTCGGAATATCTTTATCTTAACTGGTATCGACTTAGGATGGCACAACGCAATATCTCTATGTGCTCTGTTGCGCTAGCGGATAGGATCTTGACTTTGACTGGACGTATGTCTATGATTAGGGCAAATATCGTAGCAAAGGCTGCTTTTGTTAAAACAGTACAACTTGACTATGTGCATCATTGGCGGTTGGGAACTTTTGAGTTTTTAACCGGCGACGATAAATCGAGTCTATACTATGTTATGAAAGATGGTTGGCATCTTACATATGTACCTGATGTTATGGTACATACAATCGATGAATTAGTACATAAAAATTTTTTTATAGGTTCATTGCAATTAATGGTACGTTGGTTTGGAAATCAATATAGAACAAATCTCAAGCAGTTAAAAATCAAGAATATAAGAGAACGTATCGGAAATTTTCCATGGTATGCTATTGTTGATCAAAGGATTACCAAATGGATGACACCTTATGGCTTTTTTCTTGCACTTATAGGAGCAGTTCATTGGGGAATATATATACTTTTTGCCTATATATGGTGGATACTCTTTTCTCGTTTGATTATGATTTTTGTTTATAGAATAACAAGAAGAGACATACATCCAATGTGGCCGCTTTTGCTTTATTATCATCAGCTTATAGGTTCGCTAACGAAGATCTATATATGGGAGCATCTATATAAACAGTCTTGGACGAGACAAAAAACAAAACTAAAAAGTAAAGAGGCTTATATAGAGTGGTATTATCGAGTGAGTTCAAACGGAACTCTTGTTATCAAAATGCTGTTATTCTTGATCACTATAGCTTTTTTAGTTCAGATACTTAGTTTTGACGATATCTGGCTATATCTTCACTTCATAAAGGATGTGTTGACATGAACACCGAAAAAAAAGAGAAATTGGCAAAACAGATTATGCACGAGGCTGAGGTGACAAGGCAGTTTGCTCGTTATAGAATTCCGGCAAAAGTTGAAATAGACGGAAAAATCTATATAGTTGACAACTGGTCGTTAGGTGGACTTGCCATAAAAAATGCTCCAAAGGAGTTTTGTCAAAAGCCGTCTCGCAAAGGAAAAATGATTTTTAAGTACGACACCTTTGAAACTGTTATAGACAATCTCAATTTAGATTTTATCTGTACAGGTAAAAAGCCTGTGGGAGAACACTATCCTTTATTAGGAGCAAAATTTCATAATCTAGAGGATTATCAAATCTCAATTTTAAATCAAATTATCACAGCATATATTAACGGTGATATTATTACTAAAGAGGATATTCTTTATGCGGTTACAAGACAGATAACATATCCTAAAAAGGAGGAGAAGAAACTTAACAGAAAAAGAGCAGATAAAATACTGATTTTGATTTATACAGTTATCTTTATTTTACTCTCTTTTTTGGGCTATATAGCATACAACCGCACTTTTGTCGTGCAAACTACTAATGCTTTTGTAGATGGGAACATTACCGTTATACGTGCTCCTTTTCTTTCCTATATCCATTTTACGAGGGATTTGCAAAAAGGAGACAATATAGATATAAACGAAACTATTGCTATAGCTAGGTTTATTGACGGAGAGATGCAACCGATAGTTTCTCCTTTAAGTGGGACAGTTTTAAAAGTCAATGTTTTGGAAAATGAGTTTCGAAATACTGCAGAACCCATTATTACGGTTTTACACAAAGATACACTTCCATATATTGTAGCAAAAATGGAACATAAGTTTTTTAAAAAAGTTAAAGTTGGCTATATAGCAGATGTACGCACACAAGATGAACAAGTTTTTCAGGCAAGGATCATTAAAATAGAGCCAGCGCAGCCAGTTGATCTAGAAAAAGCGAAAATATTGGCAAATATCTATAATCGTCCTAGAGATTACGATACGCTCTATTTGGAGCCACTAAAACCTTTAGATATTTCATTGATTAATACGACGGTATTTGTAACAATAGATACCTTTTGGCAATAGGATAAAGCAATGAAAGCTTTTGTGTTGCTTGTAATATCTATAAAACTTTTTGCGGGGTATTGCTACTCAATTTTGACCAAAGTCGATAGCTCTACTCCAGTAAGTGAAAACTATTTTTATAACCCATATTCCAAGGAGCGTTGCAATCTTTTTATAAAACCTCCTCTTTTTCGTAAAGCAAATCTCGCATACGTGGGATGTTACAAAAAAGAGAAGGATGCGAAAAAGGTTTTAGAGACACTAAATTTTAATTTTAAAGATCCAAAGATTGTTTATCATAAAGTTAATGATGGGATTCCTTATGTTATATTTCCCCAAAACTCTTTTCTCTCTTTAACAAGAGCGAAAAAGTATCTTCAAAAAATCTATAGAAAATATACTCCACATAATGTTTTACGACAGTTCCCCCAACACCTTTATGGAGAAGGTATTGAACTATATGATCTTGATAAAGCCAACTTTATCCCTTCTATCAATCTTTACTCTTTTTATATGTTTAATAACCATAAAAATCGAAAAATTTTGGTTCTTTACGATGGTGTTTACAGCTTGGAGTACATCTATAAAAGACTCAATAATCCAAATTTGATAAAAAAAATAGATAATAAAACATACGAGATTAATATCTCTATTTTTGTATCATCTACGGCGAAACTAGTTATCAAAAACAAAACGGTTAGATTGCAAACTTTACCTAATCCTATTTTTATAGTTTATTATGGAGAGCTTTATCTTGCCAACAGTAGATTTGTAACTTGGGATACAAAAAGAGATCGCTATTGTCCAAGAGAAAATATACCAAAAGAGAAGATTCTCTATATCAACTATGAGAAACCTAGACCATACTTTTTAGGTCTTTCTGGCTCAAAAAGCTACTTTGTCAATAATATTTTCGATGGACTAGGTTTTCACAGTACATCTGCTACTTTCGGGATAGGTTTGCTTTCTCCCAAAAAAAATGACTTCATTCCATATTCTCAGGCTATGTATTACTTTTTAAGCCACATGAATGCACCTACGGGGGCTTATATTGGAAATGATATTCTTAATTCAACTATGGGTTTTTATACAAACGGAGCGAAAGATGCGGTCTATTTAGGTAATTTTACATACAATAATCAAATATACAATTTTGATCCCCATGATTACTCCATAAATTTGGTTATAGCTAAGAATATAGCAATGAATTCCGAAGTGGCGCATGGTTTTATAGTTTCAAGAGGAGTCGAGTACTCATATATGGTGGATAACATTGCGTTAAATAACCGCTCAAATGGGTTGATGGTGGATAGATTATCAAATAATAATATCATTTACAATAATCTAACCGTAGCTAATGGATTTATGGGTATATCTTCCCAAGAGAGCAAAAATATTTTGATAGCTAACAATACAGTTGTTGGTAACAATATCAACGGAGTAATGGTAAGAAATTCCTTAAGAGTAAGCATTCGCAACAACTCTATTCGCTACAACGGAAAAAACGGTATAGAGATAATAGAGAAAAATATCGATGATATTCCCGGAAGAGATATGCGTCGAGATCCCTACTTTAAAGCATCATCTGCTGTTATTTCAAATAATATTATCGAATCCAATTACAATACAAACATAATGATCAAAAATGGAGCGGCTGTTAAGATATATAAAAATAAAATCCCAAACTATTTTGGGATAGGAGGTGATCTTAACTTTTTTTATGATCGGATTATTCAAAATCGAGGCTCTTTTACTCTTTATGGGTTAGGGTTTCCATTTCATGCGCGCAGTAGCGATCTTTTAGAGTTAAATCCATACGCCTATAAAGTTGCTAAAAAGATATATAAAGATATAGCAAATGCTCCTAATGACTATTTTGGCACGCATCTAGCAGGTCTTTATATAAATCGGGAATCTAAAGAGTTAACCGAATATGAACTTCTTAGAGCCAGTTCAATTTTCTCAAAAGGTGCCTTAACCTTTTTGGGATTTTACTATCTAACGGAGAGTCGCAAGAAAGGGTTTGATGATAGAGAGAAAATTATTGAAGGGATAAGTTATATTATAGAAGATGCGATTTTAAGTGACAATGTTTTGGATTTTCATAGATTAGAGTATCTTCGATTTTTTATTCCAAATGGAGTTTATCTGATTGAAGAGGCTTTTTTATTAGCAAAAGCTCGAATGCAAAAAGGTCAACTTTTTGATCAGAAAAAGTATGAACACTGCTCAGTTTGTAAAAATAGTCTTTATAAAAAAAGAAAAGTTTTAGCCGCTTGGAAAGTTTTTCAGTATAAGTTCAAAATGGCTAAGGCATCAACATTTTTAGATTATTGTAAGAGTATCAGCAAACAATATACCATATTTACAACTCCTGTTAAAATCTACTTCAAAAAACATATCAAAGAGGTAAATGCAATAAAAGCAGGCTTTAACAGATATTATAGCAGAGTCTATAAACTTGCAAGAAAATATAAGCTTTGTAAAGACTATCTCAAAAATCAGCAAAGAGCACGTCAGCAAGGATTATCTTTTATACGCATGAAGAAAAAAGATATTTTAAAACAGGTTGAACCTGAAATCAAAAAATATCTTGAGGATATCAACCGCTATCGTTTTAGAAAGATTTCGTATGAAACAGTAGTCAAAAATCTTTTATTAGGGCACGATTATGAGAAATAAAATCTTTTTTTCTCTATTTTTTGTAACACTTCTTTATAGTAAAGATACTTGTTATTCTGTTCAGCTTCTAAGTAGCGTAAAACCTATTGCATATCAAAGCTCCTTTCCTAAAGAAGCGAAAGTTATGCATATAAATGGAATATATACTTTACGTTACGGATGTTTTGAAAGAGTTAAGGAGGCTAAGCCGGCTCTTAAACGCTTAAAACAGAAATTTCCTCAAGCCTATATCGTTTCTACATATAGATTTAGATTTCAAGATAGTGTTAAAGGTAATGGTACCTCTCTTAAAAAATTCAAAAAAAATTTATATTTGCAATCTGATAAAAAAAAGAGACATTTAAAAGAGTTTGAAGCTGTTGAAGAGGTTGAACCTAGTATACCTTTTAAAACCATTGTTGCTAAAGATAAATTAAAAACAATTACTACTTCAAAAAAAATCGCTCAAACAAGCTACAGCAAAACAAATTCATGTTTTACTATTGAACTTTTTGAGAGTAAAAAACCTATAAAAAAAACCAAACTTCCTTTAGGAGTAAAAGTTGTTAAGGAAAATGGGTTCTATATAGCTAGATATGGATGTTTTGAGTCAGCTACCAAAGCAAAATCTGAGTGGTTAAGATTTAAAAAAGATTTTCCAACGGCGATAATTATCCCTATAAAACAAGAAGTTGTTGAAGAAGAGGAGTTGGGGCCTATTCTTAAAAAAACAGAAAAAAAAATAGATCAAAACTTAACTATATCCCATCAGCAAAAAAACAAAAAAAGTGTGCTAAAACCATCTTTTTACAAAAAAGTATCTGTTAGTGAAGATATAGAGAGTAGGTGTTCAACTGATATAGAGGAGAATCTTGTTGCTTGTAGGGACAAGTGTATGGATGACAAAAAAAGCTTTCCGTGGGAAGATATAGATCTTGAAGCTGTAGAGAATTTTGTGGATACTTCATTACAGAAAACAGTTCCAAACATCGAGGTTCCAAAATCTCCCCAAAGACTATTTTTACAAACTGAACAAAATAAGATGCTGTTTAAATCCAAAGAAAAACTACTGTTTTATTCCACCGCAACACTAAATATTAATGAGGGACAAATTGATATAAACGGAAACAAAAGAGACAATCAATCATTTACGATTACTACTGGTTTAAAATACAAATACTATTTTTTTCCTAAGTGGTACTTTTTTACTGATGATAGAGGTTTATTATATATTTCCAAAGATAGAAAAGAAACAAAATTAGATGTCAAGGAACTGTTTATAAGCAGTGACGGGCTATTTGATAATCAATCTAACTTTTTAATAGGTAGAAAATATCTTAAAGACGATCGTAGTTGGTATTTTAAAACATATTTAGATACTGTAGGATTTTTCAACAAACATGATCTTTTGCTTTATGAGTTTTATGTAGGGACCCGTTTAACCGATAGTATTGTATTATATACTGGCGAGGATGAGACTTTAGCTAATCTAAAAAATACTAATTTTTTGTTTGGACATATAAGTTATGAGTATTATAAAGATAATACTATCGAGGGGTTTTATATTCAAGAAGACGGCAATCTCAAAAATGTGGATTGGATTGGCGTCAGAATGCAAGGAAAAGTAAAACGAACAAATTTAGATGAAATAGCGTATTGGTTAGATATAGCACATGCTGAAGGTGTATATAAAACAATAAACTATACTCCAGCTCCTATGCAGGAAGAGAGAACTGTTAAAGGGCTTGGATTTGAGATTGGAGGTAAATATACTTTTTATAGATATGATAGCGCAATTGCAGCCTCAATCGCTTATGGTTCCGGAGGAGATAATCTTTATAGACAGCCATCTTTTACCAATAATCGAACCAATTATCTTAGCAAAGATATCTCTTTTAGACATTACGGCTCTTTTTTCAATCCTGAATTGTCAAATATCTGGATAAGCTCTTTGTATTTGATGCATCACTTATGGGGAAATGATAATAAAACAGCCATTATTGCATATCATAATTTTATGCAAGACAAACCCTCTTCTTCCCAATACTTTGCTACTTTCTATACCTTTAATCCTAACGGGGAGAAGAAAAGCTTGGGTAATGAGATAGATTTTATTCTCCATTACGATATTATTGAAAATACATACTGGAGATTTGTTTTGGGATACTTTTTAGGAGGAGAGGCTTTTGATAGCGAAGCATCGAAAAAGGATGGTTTTAATGCTCAAATCTATTTTAAATATCTTTGGTAGCACGCTTATATTTATATTTTTGTTTGCAGGTTGTGCCAATAAAGATGTGGCTCGAAAAGCTTACAATAATGGCGATTTTGAAAAAGCCTATGTTATTTGGAAGCGATGGGCTGATTCTGGACATCTTGATGCCAATATTCATCTTGTAAATATTTTATATAAAACTGACAATATTAAAGATTATGACAAATTTATTGAACTTGCCAAACAAGCCTATTATCAAGGTAAAAAAAGAGCAGCCTTTTTGCTTGAAGATTTATATATAAAACAAGGTGATCTTCAAAAAGCTTTTTATTGGATGCAAAAGGGAGATTTTAATCTTTCTAGTCAGAAAGATTTTGATAATCATCTCTATCTTGTACGCTATTTTCTCAATTCTTTTGCAGATCAAAAAGAGTTTTTATATACTTTTGAAGATATAGCCCGTCATAACCACTTTGCAGCTTATTCATTAGCTCGATTTTATGATGATTCTTCAAACCCATTTTATGATCCTAAAAGGGCACTGTATTTTTATAAAAAAGCTTATGCTTCAGGGAATATTAAAGCAGGTTTGAAACTAGCTCGCTTGTATATATTTCAGTTTAACAAAGAGAAGAAGGGATTAGAAATATTAACTAATTTGGTCTCTTTAGGTAACGGGGAGGCTGCTTATGAGATTGGAAATATTTTGTATCAAAAAATGCAAAAGAAACTCAAAACTTATAATAATCCTTGCATTACAGCATCTTTTCAAAAGCCAGATCAGTTTTATCTTAAGAAAGTAACACTTTTAAAACTTCAGGATTTCTACTTTCAAAAAGGTATTGTTCCTTGGTATCAGAAGGCTTATAGATTGGGATACAATAAGGCTATGCTGCGGCTTATAAAATTTGATGTAGAGCAAAAGAGATTAGGAACGCCTAAAAGCTACTCACAAATGAGTTTGCAAGAAGCAGAAAAGTTTTTACTAAGTTTTAGTGATCAAAAACCAAAACTTATTTTGGCGCGTTTATATACTACATATCCTGAACTTGATAAAACTCAAAAAGCTGAATCTATTTATTTAGACTACATGGATCAAAATTTAACCGAAGCAGAATGGAGACTTTATCAGTTTTATAGCAAAATTGGCGCAAAAAATTATCGTGCTAAAGCTTATTTAAAAGATTTAATTAAAAGAGAGTTTAAACCCGCACTTGTCATAGAAGCGTATCAAAATCTACTAGAGGGCAAAAAGATAGAAAGTTCTCGTCGGCTTCTTATTGAGGAGGCTCAAAAAGGTGATCTTAATGCGATTAGCTATCTTTATACTTTATACTCAAAAGGTCTTATAGAAAATATTGATATGATTGGATTATTAAAAAAAGCATGTCAGAGCGATCCGTTAAGCAGTTCTTTAGATTTAAAATTTGCCGATTTTTTCTTGCGACAAAACAGACTTCTTCAAGGAGCTACTATCTTACATTTTTATGCTCAGCAAAACAATGATAAAGCGCAATACAAACTGTCTCAAATCTATAAAGAGTTATGTAAGATAGATTTACAGAGATATTGGTTATCAAAAGCTAAAGCTCAAAACAACAGAGCGGCGCAGATTGAGTACGCTTCATTAGTATTTGATGGCTTCATCGATGAAGATATTAAAGAGATAAAACAGATGTTGGATAGATATGCTCATGAAGGAGATATCGCAGCAGCAAATATTTTAGGCGATGCTTATGCAGAGGGAAAAGGGGTCGATTTTGATCCTAAAGCCGCGGTGTATTACTATACGTTGGCTATAAATGATGGCGATAGCGGTGGGTATATTAAGATTGCTAATCTTTATGAAAAAATTAATATAAATAATAAATATGATAATAATATTAAAAATATGTATTTTGAAGCGATATTAAGTAATGTCAAAGATGCCAAAGTGCAGTACGCCAATTTTCTTATTAAAAAGGGAGAGATAAAAAAAGCAAAGGAACTTCTTTTGAACGACTTAAACAATCCAAAAGCAAAAGTGCTTCTTTATAAAATTACCGGAAAAAATTATTATCTACATCAAGGCTCTTTAACAAACAATGGGAGACTTCTTTTGCAATATGCATCTTCTGTCGCTAAAAAATCAAGAAAAAAAGCTCTTTTATACGCTTTTAGAGCCCATCTTTGCAATACTCCATCAAGTGGGAAATTAACTTATGATTTGATGCGCCTTATAAATGACTCAAAAACTATCAAACAGATTTATGAAAAAGCAAAAGGCTATCCAAAATGCAAAAATTAAATTTTATTAAAAAATTGTTATTTTTAATTTTTTTTAGCTCTATTATTTTTGCTCATGATGCGCCCTATGCATTACAAAAATTTAGGCAAGTTTTGGATAACTCTAAACTACAAGCTCCTAAAAGTCCTTATAATCCTAGATATAGTGTAAAGTATGGAGAGTTTCGATATTTTTCAAATCGATATTTCTACCTTCAAGATGCAAAGTTTATGGTCTTTTTTATGTGCGGAAAAAAAAATCGTAGTGAATTGAGATTTAAAGATGAGTGGAGAGTGGAAACAAAATATCCTAAAATTATACGTGCTAAACTATATCTTTTTCCTTTAGATCAAAAAAAAGAGTTTACTTTCCTGCAAATTCATGCCAATTCAAATAGAACAGGAATTAATGGTAAAATTATAAATAAACCTCTTTTGCGACTTACATGGTGGAAAGAACAAAAGAGTAAACGAGACCATCTTTGGGCAGTGATACGTTTAAGTGGAGAGAAAAATGAGCAATTATATGAAAAAATAGACCTTGGGAAAAGACCAAAAGATTTTTTTACCGTTTCTATTGAAGTGCAAAATTCTCGTATGAGAATTTATTTAAACAAAAAATTAAAAATCGATAAAAATGTAAGTTATTGGAATGGATATTGGAACTATTTTAAAGCAGGAGTTTATCTTCAGGGGGATGGTTGCTCGAAAGTTCTATTTGAAAATTTGAGTGTACAATAAATTAGGATTTATGTCTAAACTAAAAAGTCGGACCTTCTGAATATATTGAGGAAAATTTTATCATTTTGGCTCGAAAATATTATGACAGCCAAAAAGCTAAAAAATTTTGATTGTTTACAGTATATCAATAAATTATCCAAGTGTAGTTAAAAGTAAAATTAAACTTGTTTGAATGAAATTTTCTATTTGATACTGTCAAGTTTTGTTCGCAATTTTCCTTCCCAGCAAGTTATATTTCATTGCATATCAAGCGGCTTTAAGCTGCACCTCATAGATTTCCATCACCTCTTGAAGCTTTTGTGGATGAATATAACTTCTCTCAATCTCCCAGTCTTCAGTGTACTCCATCAAGTATGTGGTAATGAGTCTAATATAGGACTCTCTTGATGGAAAAACAGATACTACTTTAGAGCGTCTTCTAATCTCCTTGTTGATTCTTTCTAACACATTTGTCGAACTTATCCTCCTTTTATCAATTTGCGGGAAGTGATAAAACTGCAGTGAATCTTCTAGTCCTTCTTGAAGCACTTCAATTGCTTCAGGGAATTTTTTGCGAAACTCCTCTATAATCATCTGTGCTATTGTGAATGCATCTTTTTTGCCCTCTTGTAGCCAAATAGTTTTAAGTTTGGCTGCAAATTTTTCTTTTGCTTTAGGTGGAACATGAGCTAAAATGTTTCTCATAAAGTGTACTTTGCACCGTTGCCAAGAGGCACCAAGAAAAGCTTCTTTAAAAGCTTTTTGGATTCCTTGATGAGCATCACTGATAAGCAATGCTATTTTTTGTAATCCTCTTTCTTTGAGTCTCTCAAAGAAATTTCTCCAAGTTTCATAAGACTCATTGATAAATGGCTCTATTGCCAATACCTCTCTTTTGCCTTCTAGTGTTACACCATAAGCTATCATAATAGCGGTAGATACCACTCTTCCTTCATAGTCTCTCACTTTCTCATACAAAGCATCAACCCTTGCGTTGGGATACTCTTTTTGCAGTGGTCTGTTTCGAAACTCTTCTACTTGTTCATCTAGCCCTTTGTTGATTTGTGATACCTGTGATGCACTGATATTCTCGATTCCAAGCTCTTTTGCCAAACGTTCTATCTTTCTTGTTGATATTCCATTGACGTATGCCTCTTTCACCATCGAAATCAGAGCCTGTTCACTTCTTCTCTTTTCGGTGATGAAAAAGGGAATGTAGCCACCTTTTCTTATCTTTGGAATCATAAGATAAACTGTCCCTAGTCTCGTATCGAACCTTCTTGGTCTATAACCACTGAAATAGCTTTTTCTCTCACTATTATGCTCACCTTTTTTAGCTCCAACTTTCATCTCGGACTCTATCTTCATCAACTGTTCCATCATCCATTTCATCATTGATAAAAGTGGATCTTCATCAACTACAAACTGTGTCATTATCTCTTTGAATATTTTTGTTTCATCTATTTTTTTGCTATTATTTCTTTTAGATTGGTTTCCTCCTGCTTGCTTTATTCCTCACTGGGAAGTCTATCCAACTCTTTTGAAGATTTCAAAATCTAAAAAAGAGTCTTCAAGTGAAATTGCGAACTTTAGTGTACACTATCCATATTGCGTATCTGGTACATTTTAGCATTGCAGGTGACAATTATGATGGCGTACAATATCCTAGCTCTTTTTAAACACTCTCTTTTACAATCAAATCAATGTCTTTCACAACTATCAGAGCCTATTGCTTTGCAATAGGAAGTTATATTACTAATCACTACTCCAATCAAAAAGTGCTCAAAATGGCTCTAGCCAAAAAAAGAAGAGCTTGGATGAACTCTCTTTTTGAAAAAAACAAGAATCTATCTCTTCCTATTGGTGGATTTGGATAACTTTTATCGCTTTTTAGTTGAGAAAAAAGATAAACTTCAAAATAATATCATTAAATTTTCTTATTCAAGAAGAACTCTATTGCAAAATCTGGGTTTAATATTTTCATCCCTCCAAATGGCGCAATATTCTTGTCTATATACCCAATCTTCAATTCACCTATTTGGTTAGTCCCTCTTCCCTTTAGTTTTTCCGCTTGTATGGTAGGTTTAATATTTTATCATTATCTAATGAGAAATTTGGGATGAAAGATGAAAAATCAGAGGCACTTGTTAAGGCAATTGTTCATTTTACAAAAGATTTGGGTATTAAAACAATAGCGGAATTTGTAAGCGAAAAAGATATCCAGCAAAAAGTTGAAGATATAGGAGTAGACTACTCCCAAGGATACTATATAGGAAAACCTTTACCTATAGAGAAATTACCTCCCGTTGAAAAATAATCAGATAGAATACTACCTTTTTAGCGCCTTTTGTTTTTAGAGCAATGTCAATAATTTTATCTGCTTTCTCTTTAAAGTCTGTTTTGCCGTATAGCTCAACAGTGCCACCGTTAGATTTTACTAAAATATCTCCTATAGAGAGCTCTTTTTCAAGATCTATTTTGTATTTTATCTGTGTTATGATTAAAAAATCATTTCTTTCTTCAACATTTGCACTATTTTTGATAACTTTATAATAAAGCGAGAAACCTTTTTCTGTTTGAGGTATAGCCTCTTGAGTTGGATTGGAGTATGATTCTATTATTTTTTTGGACTCTTCAAACATTTTATAGGCTTTATCTAATATCTCTTTTGCTGTCTGGTTTAGGTCATAAGAGTCTTTGGCTACTAAGTTAAGACTAAAAATAACAAAAATAGTTGAAAATAAAAGGCTACTTTTCATCTTTTTCCTTTGTTATAGCATCTTTTGCTCCTTTAATGGCTCCATCTATGGCAGCTTTTGCGATCATGAAAGCTCTAGCTCCAAGTTTTTTTGCCTCTTCGGCTTTCTCTTTGAAAATAGATGTTGTAGAAGCAGCTTCTTTGGCAAGATCGCTAAATTTTGTCTTAAAAATCTCTATAGTCTCTTGTGCCGCATTTTTTAGTTTATACATAGTGCTTTGGAGTTCTTCGGCAAGTTTTAGTAGCTTTTCTTTTATGCCTGCTTCGCTATTGTGAGCTACCTCTTTAATGCAAGATATATAAAGATCATCTACATTTTCTAAATCTTTTATGATTTTATCGTAATTGTCTATGATTATCTCTCTAGCTTCAAGAGGGGTAAACTCTATAGACTCTTTAAATTTTTCTATAGATTTTAAGATACCAGTTTTAACACCTTGTACTGTTCCACTAAGAATTTCGTCGCTATAGTTTATGGATACGCTTGCTATATCTGCTGCTACAGATAAAATGGCGATGGAGACATCTTTGATATGTGCTGCATCCACTTTTATATCTATTGTTTCAAAAGCCAGATTTTTGGTTATCTCTTTTACAGTCTCTTCTATATCTTCGTTTTTTTCTAAAGCAGCGATGATTGCTGCTTCTGTAGTCTCTTTTAGTATTCCCAAAAATTCCAGAGTTTTGAGTTTGTTAACCTCTATTGCTTTTATAAACTCCTCTTTTTTGTCACCATCAAGCTCTTGGGCTAGATTTTCCAAAATTTCGAATGTCTCTTTGAGCTTTAGTTTTAGGTCCTCTTTTTCATGCTCTATTTCTCTGTTTAATCTATCAATCTCTAAAATGAGTTCTTGTATATGTTTTTCTTTCTCTTTTTTGATTTCCTCTATAAGTATTGATATCGCCTCTTTTAAATCATCTTCTTTTAATATATTCTCTATTTTTGCTTGCATAGGAAACCTTTGTTTTGAGATTTTAGATATTATAGCATTTTATTAGTTGATGGAGATGTTAGTAAATTAGTATATTGGTTATTGGTGTATAGGGAAATTGGATTTTTTACCCTAATATACAAATAGACCAATATACTAAATATTTTTTTAGTGTCTTCTAGTTCTTGGACTTTTTCTTTGTCCTCTAGTGAATGAGTTCCTTGCTCTGTTTGGTCTTCTTTTTTCATTTTCAAACTGTCTGATAAGTCTCTCTATCTCTTTTTTGCTTTTGCCGATTTTTTCTCTTCCCGCTACTTTTTCATCCTCTATAACCATTGAGGCAAGCTTGAGCGCGATAGTAGATAGATCTGTTTGAGCTTCAAGCAGATTTATAAGCTCTATAGCTTCGGTGGAAATTTGCGTTGCTAAAACTCTTTCTAAGGTAGAGTTCTGCTTTTTTTCTTTTAGTTCACTACTTGTTGGGATCTCCTTATTTATAAGAGCGCTTCCTACAGCTTTTTGTATACGAAGAAGCTGTTTAAATTCGTGGGGAGTAACTAAAGATATGGCAATCCCCTCCCTTCCGGCTCTTCCTGTTCTTCCGATTCTGTGGACATAGCTTTGCGGATCAAAAGGTATATGATAATTAAAAACGTGCGTAACATCGCTAATATCTAGACCCCTAGCCGCCACGTCGGTAGCTATGAGTATTTCTGTATTTCCTTTTTTGAATGATTGTATAACATCTTCACGTTGGCGCTGCTGCATATCTCCGTGCAGACCTTTTGCGCTTATTCCCTGAGCGTTTAGAAACTCATTTAGTCTATCAACTTCTACTTTCATTCTGCAAAAGATAATAGCTTTTGAAGGAGCTTTATAGTCCAAAAGTCTTATAAGTGCTTCGTCTCTTTCTCTTTCATCTACAACATAGTAATACTGTTTTATATTTTCGTTCGTCACTTCATTTTTGGTTATTGAGATAAACGCCGGATTGTAAAGTATCTTAGAAGCTAGTTCTTTTATTTCGTTTGGCATTGTAGCGCTAAAGAGCATTGTCTGTCTATTTGAAGGTAAAAATTCAAAAATCGCTTTGATATCATCCAAAAATCCCATATCGAGCATCTCATCTGCTTCATCCAAAACTACAAAGCTTGGATTTAACTCGATTTTACCGCTTTTTAAAAGATCAAGTAGTCTTCCGGGAGTCGCAACTACTACAGAAGCGCTCTCTATGTGGTGAAGCTGTCTTGAATAAGAGCTTCCTCCATAAACTGTAGCTGTTTTTATGCCTAAAAATTTGCCAAGTCTAAAAACTTCGTCGCTTACTTGAGTTGCTAGCTCTCTTGTAGGTACGATTATCAAACCTTCAACTTCGTCGTTTATTTCTAGCATATTTAGCATAGGCAGAGCGAATGCGGCAGTTTTTCCAGTTCCTGTATGAGCTTGTCCAACTATATCGCGTCCGGTAAGAATTACCGGGATTGATTCTCTTTGTATAGGGCTTGGTTCTTTGAATCCAGCTAAATCGATAGCTTTTTGAATTTGTGGCTTAAGATTGAAATCTTGAAATGTCATTTTGTCTCTTTGTAAAAAAAAATTTACCTTCGATGTGCGAATCTAAACGTTCAATCGAAAGTCACATCTAAAAGCAAATGATTTTTGCCAAGAGGCTGTATCAATAGAGGTGATAAGGAGATCGAATCGTTTAACAAAGCGCCTATCAAAGGCATTACGATATTATAGCGCCAAAAACTTAAATGCTCTTAAGTTTTTTTCTCTAATTTGGTATAATATAAATAAATATAAACTTAATTAAGGAGTCAAAATGAAAGAAATGAAAGATTTTAAAGAAAAAGTGAAGATAGAGTATCCAACTATTTGGAGATATAAAGTTATAGGCGAAAATGCCAAAAAAACGAGAGAAGCGATAGAAGATGTAGCAAAAGGTTTAACTTGTACCATCTCCTTTTCAAAAATAAGCAACAAAGGAAAATATCAAAGTTTTAATGCGGATATATTTGTTCATAGCGAAGAGGAGAGGGAGAGACTCTTCAAAGAACTAAAAGAGCATAAAGATGTTAAGATGGTGTTGTAATAGGTATATTTGGTATATTAGGATTTTTACTAATTCCAAATAACCAATATACCAATAACTAACTTCTTACAAAATCTCCACTTTTCCCACCGCTCTTTTTTTCGAGTTGAATATTTTTTATAACCATTCCTTTATCTATAGCTTTTACCATGTCGTAAATAGTTAAAAGTCCGATACTTACACCGGTTAAAGCTTCCATTTCCACGCCGGTTCTTCCCTTGAGTTTGCAGGTTACATAAAGTTTAAATCCAGGAAGTTCGGGAAGTTCTTCAATATCACAGTTTATAGATGTTAGAAGGAGAGGGTGGCACATAGGTATAAGATCCGGTGTTTTTTTAGCGCCTATAATAGCCGCAATGATAGCTGTATGCAAAACTGCACCTTTTTTAGTAGTCTGGTTTATGATAGCTTGATATGCCTCTAGGCTCATCTGGATTATACCGCTTGCAACCGCTACTCTTTCGGTCTCACTCTTTTCGCCGACATCAACCATTTTTGGCCGTTTTTTTTCGTCAAGATGAGTTAGGTCAGATTTCATAATCAACCACCTTTGTTTGTGTGTTATTTTCTTTTAGCCATTTTACTATTTCTTGATGATAAGGATGAATACGATATTTTTCTAAATTATCTTTATTTTCAAAAACCGTAACTAAAGCCAAGTCGTAACTTCTCTCACTTCTTGAAAAATCAAGTCCCACTTCTATATCTTTTAGAACCTCGATATTTCCTTTCATGCTTAAAAGTTTCTCTTTAGCAATTTTTGCTAAACTAAAATCAGGAAACTTCATAAAAACTATATGTTTTATCATATTTACCCTTTAGGAGTGATTTATGAAAAAAATATTTATTGCTATTTTACCACTTATTTTATTAGCTTCCTCAAAAGTTTGCACAAAATGCAATCTAAATAGAGCGGAGATGCAGTGTAACTACTATGTTGCTAAAAAAGGGGATACTTCGAAAAAAGGGCATTGCAAAGATTACGCAGACTATCTTAACGATACAAAAGTTTACGGAAAAGCCGCTTGGTACTATCTTTTGTCTTTAGAGCCGCAAAAGTCCCTTGAAGCCGCCAAAAAGGCCGTTAAGATGAAAGAAAATTATGCATATGAGTATATTGCGGACGTATATCTTATAAAAGGCGATAAGCAAAAGGCGAAAGAGTATTATAAAAAATTTAAAAAGAGTGTGAAAAATGTAGATTTTTTTATAGATAGAAACTTCAAAGTTTTAGATAAAATATATAAGGAGTTTAATGAAAAAGAGGCTAAAAGGATTTTAAAGGATTAATTATGAGTATAAATCCTCCAAAATATGCATATGAAGATTATAAGCTTTGGCAAGGAGATTGGGAGTTGATTGAGGGTTATCCTTTTGCAATGTCTCTAAGTCCCAGCGGAAAACATCAAAAATTAATGTCAAAACTTTTAAGAGTATTTGATGAAGAGTTAGAAAATTGTGAATGTGATGTTTATCCTAAGCTTGATTGGATAGTGGACGAAAAAAATGTTGTAAGGCCGGATTTGGCAATATATTGCGAAGATATTGAAGAATATCCAAAAACTACTCCAAAAATTATTATTGAAATAGTATCAAAATCTAGCGCTACTAAAGATGAAGATATAAAATTTGAACTTTATGCAAAAGAGGGTGTTAAATATTATATATTTTAGCGTATCCAGATTTTAAAATTAAACTGAAAGATTATAGTTACAAAAAAATTTATGAAAGAAATAGCGAGTTTCGATTTGATTTATGCGATATTTGAGTAGATTTTAGCAGGGCGTTTTTATAATCATCGGGATAGTTTATGTTGAAAAACTTCTCCTCTTCTTCAAATTCAACAAAAATAGTGTTTGAACTCTTTAAAATATAGCCTAGTTTGTAGTTTTCTTTTTCTATCTCTCTTTTTATAATAGGTAAGATAGATTTTTGGTAGATTCCTATAAGCGGATGAGGAAATTTGGTTTTAGCGATAACAGCGTCTATAGTTTTGTTATCTTTATACACGTTTATTAACTTTTTAATTACTTCTTCGTCTACAAAAGGAGTATCTACGCTGATTGCAAAAAAATTATCAAACTTTTCAAATATCGCTTTAAAAGCGACCGTCGGAGCAAAAATGTCACTTTTGTCAAAAATCATAGGAGCTTTAAAATCAAATTTGTCTATTTTAGTAGATATGCAAACTTCGCTGAAAATCTCTTTTAGTCTTTCATATTGAAATTTTACGAGAGAGCTATCTTCAAATGGGAGCAAAGATTTATCTTTGCCCATTCGAGAACTTTTGCCACCGGCAAATATAACGCAAGGTATATCTAAAATTTTTTGCAAAGACTTAACTCCCCATTATAAATTACGTTTAGGTTTTCATCTATTTTAACAAAAAATCCTTTAAACTCGATTCCTTTTTGCAAAGCTTCCCAAAAAACTTTTTTAAACTCTTCGTCGCGAAATGGATGCGGTTGAAAGCAGTTACATTTTCTAACCGCCATAATGAGCAAAAAAGCGTTATATCCTTCATTTTTGGCTTCTATAAGCTCTTTTAAGTGTTTAACGCCCCTTGAAGTTGGAGCGTTTGGAAAGAGACATATATTTTTTTCAACCAAAGAGCATCCTTTTAGTTCGACCAAGGCATTATCAACTAGATAGTCGAATCTACTCTTTTTATACGAAACCTCTTTTTTTATATCCTGTGGGACAAAACCCAAAATGCCGTTTTTTATGGCTTCATACGCTATTTGAGAGTGAAGTTTAGTGTTTATCAAAACCCACCCCTCTTCCATTTTCGCGGCCAAAAGAGTGTAGTGGGTTTTTAATCCTTCTCTATTTTTTAGTAAAAGAAGTTCTCGGGAAGGAGTAAGTATCTCTTCAAGTCTTCCCGTATCTGCGATATGAACTTTTTTGGTTTTGTCTTTTACGTTTACGGTAGCTAAGAAACGGTTTTTTCTTACTATTAAAAAGCCTGTAGTTAGTTGTCCTAATGATTTGAGGTCAAATAGTATCATTGTTTATTAGTCTATTTGTTATTAGTATATTGGGGAAAAAAGAGTCCCAATATACTAAATATACCGATACTAACTAATTTATCTCTCTTGGATCTGCAATCTTTCCTGCAATCGCACTTGCAGCAGCGACGGCAGAGTTTGCCAAGTAAATTTCACTAGTTCTAGCACCCATTCTTCCTACAAAGTTTCTATTTGTAGTGGAGACGCATCTTTCGTTATCGGCCAAAATCCCCATATAGCCTCCAAGACATGCGCCGCAAGTTGGATTGCTAACAACCGCGCCAGCATCTATCAAAGTATCTATAATCCCGAGCTTTTCTGCCTCTTTTAGTATTTTTTGAGTTGCTGGGGTAACTATCATTCTTGTATGGCGCGCTACTTTTTTGCCTTTTACTATTTCGGCTGCGATAGCAAGGTCACTTAGCCTTCCGTTGGTGCAGCTTCCAATGAAAACTTGATCTACTTTCAGATCCATTTTCGCTGCTTCGCTTATAGGTCTTCCATTGCTAGGAAGATGAGGGAAAGCTATAACAGGTTCTAATTTTTCCACATCAATCTCTATTGTTTGTACATAGTTTGCATCTTCATCTGAGTAGTGGAACTTTGGTTCATGTTTTAAGTTTTTATCGGCCAAAAACTCTTTTGTTACCTTGTCAACTGCGATAATACCGTTTTTAGCTCCCGCTTCTATAGCCATATTGCATAGACTAAATCTATCATCCATACTTAGATAGACTACTGTATCTCCTGTAAACTCCAAAGCTTTGTATAATGCACCGTCAACGCCTATTCTTCTGATGAGTTCTAAAATAATATCTTTTCCGTATATAAAGTCACCGGGCTTTCCTTTCAATATAACTTTTATAGATTCTGGAACTTTAAACCAGTTTGTTCCAGTGATCATAGCAAATGCAAGGTCAGTTGAACCCATTCCCGTTGCAAAAGCTCCCAAGGCTCCGTGTGTACAAGTATGAGAGTCTGCACCAATTATCACGTCTCCCGGAACTATGAGTCCTTTTTCAGGCAAAAGTGCATGCTCAATTCCCATATCTTTTTCGTCGAAAAAGTATTTAAGATCGTGTTCATACGCAAACTCTCTACTGATTTTTGCCTGATTTGCGCTTGCTATATCTTTTGCCGGAATAAAGTGATCCATAACGATAGCGAAGTTATCCGGCTTTGCAAGTTTTTTAGCGCCTGATTCTCTGAATGCTTTTATGGAGATAGGAGTTGTGATGTCGTTTCCTATAATCATATCTATTTCACATCTAACTATCTCCCCGGCTTTTACTTCACGTCCTACATGATCGCTAAAAATTTTTTCAGTAATAGTTTGTTTCATCTTTTTCCTTTTGAAAAATTTTTGATATTTTAGCATAATATTAATTTATGATATACTTTTATATAAATTTTTTATATAAAAGGTTTATTATGATTAAAGTAAGTATAAGTCAAATCCAAAAAAAACCATCAATTTTTAAAAATGAGGAGATTTTGGATATTGTAGATAAAAGAGACAATAAAGAAATAGGTATCTTTATCCCTAAAAAGTATGAGAAATATTTTAATTTAATCTTAGAGAAGATAGAAAAAGAGGAAAAATTAAAGATTTTAAAAAAGATAAAAGAAGTAGATGATGATATGAGCTCATGGGATGAGGTAGTTGGCGATGGAGTTTAAAAAAGGAGATATTGTTTTAGTAGATCTAAACCCTAAAAAAGGCGAGGAGATTGGTAAAATTAGACCCGCCGTTGTAATGAGCGAAGATATTTTAAATAGCGAGCTTGATGTGATTTTGGTTGTTCCTTTGTCAACAAAACTTGTCGATAAAGCTTATCCTTATAGAATAAGAGCGAAAAAAAGAGAGAATTTAGAGCAAGATAGCGATATTTTGATATACCATTTAAGAGCTGTGAGTAAGAAACGAGTTATCAAAAAAATTGCAAAATTAAAAGATGAAGAGATGGATATTTTAAAAAAGGCGATATGTGAAATATTATGAGTTAAATCAAATTGTAGATTTCTTAAAAAAATTTAGAACCATAAGCGATATTTACAGAGTTGACGACAATGTTATAAAGATAGTTTTCGATAAAGAGCCGATATATTTTGACCTAACAAAAGGAAACTCCAAAATATACAAAAGAGAAGATTTCGTAAAGACAAAAAGATATAATGCTCCATTTGACGTAGTTTTGCAAAAAAGGTTTAAAAAAGCTAAAATCGTAGATATCAATCTTCTTCCAAACGACAAAATTTTAAGGATAAAAGTACAAACCAGCTCTTCATATAAAAAAGAGATTTCTCTTTTGCAACTAGAATTTACCGGAAGAAATACGAATGCCATCATTTTAGATGAAGATGAGACAGTTTTAGAAGCTTTAAGGCATATTGACATATCTACATCTTTTAGAGAGGTAAAACCAGGTAAAAAACTTCTACCCCTTCCTCCTTTGAAAAAGATTAAAAAAGAGGAAAACAGGATAGAAGATATCCAAAAGTACCTTTATGAAGTATATGAAAAAGAGAAAGAGGCAAAACTTCGCTCACTTAAATCTGTTAAAATTTTCTCTTTAAATAAGCAAATAGAGAAGTTAAAAGAGATTTTATACTCTTTAGAAAAAGAGGAGGATCTCTTAAAAAAAGCTTCACAAGAAGAGCTTAAAGCAAACCTGATTTTAGCCAATATGCATAAAATAAAGCCCTATGACAAAGAGGTGGAGCTAAAAGATTTTGAAGGAAAGAGTATAAAAGTAGAGTTACCTTTAGAAGCTAAAAGCGTATCCAATATGGCGGATATCTTTTTCGCAAAAGCTAAAAGATTTAGGCAAAAGGCTAAAAATATACATATTGAGAGAGAAAACCTAGCCTCTAAAATAAAGTTTTTAGAAAGAATGGCAAATAGAATCGAAAAAGCTAAAAATATAGAAGAGATAGAGATTTTGTTTCCCAAAAAAGAGAGTTTTAAAGCAAAAAGGGCAAAACAGCAAAATTTTGAAAAGTTTGTAATTGACGGTTTCAATGTATATGTTGGAAAAAACGAAAAAGGAAATGAAGAGCTTTTAAAAAGGGCGAAAGCGAGCGATATATGGATGCATATAAAAGATACTCCTTCGGCTCACGTGATTATCCAGACAAACAAACAAAATATCCCATCTCATATACTAAACGAAGCGGCAAAACTTTGTGTAGATTTTAGCGTAGATAGTTCAGGTGATTATTTGGTTGATTATACTCAAAGAAGAAATGTAAAAATAAAAGATAGAGCTTTTGTGAATTATGTAAATTATAAAACTGTAAAGGTGAGGAAGGTATAATTTTAAAATTAGGAATTGGGAATTAGGAATTAGTGGAATTTTGTAGTTTAGAGGTGCCCTTTAAAAAGAATGATTAAAAGAGAAACTCTTTTTTTTCAATTTCCAATTCCCAATTCCTAATACCCAATTTCAAGGATATATATGTTTAATATTATAAAAGACAACTCTCAAAGGTTTGTAACAGGCTCGATACTTCTTGCAGTTGTTTTGGCTGTTGGGCTGATTGATAACTATTTTCTGACGTGGCTCTTTTTTGGTATAGTTTTTATGTTTGCTTTTTACGAAACATTGAAACTCTTAAAGATGGATAGTCATAACAACCTATTTTTTTGGGCACTGATGCTTTGGCTTACAGCCTATTTTTATCCCAACCCCGATGATCTTTTTTTCATAGTAGCTATAATCTTTGCCTCTTTTTTGGCATATCATAAAGATTACGATACAAGAAACTTTATTCCATTTTTGTATCCGGCTTCTAGTTTTCTTTTTCTTTTAGCACTCTATCACGATTTTGGGATGAATGCTCTTATATGGCTTTTGATAGTGGTGGCTTCCACTGATATTGGAGCCTTTTTTGCAGGAAAAATGTTCGGTAAAACTAAATTTTGCGAAACTTCCCCAAATAAAACTTTAGAAGGTGTCGTAGGAGGGGTTGTGTTGGCAACCTCTTTTGGGAGTTATTATGCTTTGGTTTTGGTGGATATCCCCTATGCGCTTATTATCTCTTTTTTGACATCTGTAGCTAGTGTGTTTGGTGATCTTTTTGAGAGCTATCTAAAAAGAAGAGCAGAAGTGAAAGATAGCGGAAATATCTTGCCCGGACACGGTGGAGTGCTAGACAGAGTAGATGGGTATCTGTTCGCTGCTCCTGCTATGGTTGTACTTCTTAGAGGACTTTTATAAATTAAGGCGCAAAGGTGAGTATAGATAATAGGGCTAAAAACTCCTCAAAAAAGATTGTTGTTTTAGGTTCTACCGGCTCTATTGGGGTTAATACGCTAAATATCGCTAGAGAGTTTGATATAGGGATAGAGGTTTTGGTAGCCGGCAATAACGTTAAACTTTTACAAAAGCAGATAGATGAGTTTAAACCTGAAATAGTCGTTGTTGGTAAAAAAGAGCTTGCAAGAAAAATTCTTCATAAAAACGTTTTATATGGCGAAGAAGGTATTTTAGAGGCGATAGAGAAATGCAAATCCCAAACAGTTGTAAACGCACTTGTCGGTTTCTTGGGACTAAAACCCACTTTAAAAGCGATAGAGTGCGGTAAAAAAGTGGCTTTGGCAAATAAAGAGTCTTTGGTTGTTGCCGGTAAATTTATCGATATTTCAAAAATTCATCCTATAGATAGCGAACATTTTGGATTATGGTATCTTTTAAAAGGAACAAAAGAACATAGTCTGACTTCATCAATAGATCGCCTAATTATTACTGCTAGCGGCGGAGCTTTCAGAGATTGGCCGGTCGAAAGATTAAAAAACGCAACGGTAGAAGATGCTCTCAATCATCCAAACTGGTCTATGGGTAAGAAAATTACAGTAGATAGTGCGACTATGGTTAATAAACTTTTTGAGCTTTTGGAGGCTAAATGGCTTTTTGATACGACAAGATTGGATGCTATCATTGAGACAAAATCGATTATTCACGCTATTGTAGATTTTGTTGACGGAACTTCACTTTTGCACGCGGCTTATGCCGATATGAGACTGCCTATAGCTTTTGCCCTTTTAAAAAGTGTGAAAAAAGAGATAGTTAAAAAGATTGATTTTACAGATATTAAAAGTTTGGAGTTTAAAAAGATAGAAGAGTCTAGATATCCGGTTTGGCAAATCAAAGACAAGCTTTTAAATAGGGCCGACTTGGGAGTGGTAGTAAATGCTGCCAATGAGGTGGCTGTTGAGGCCTTTTTGAGAAAAAAAATCTCTTTTTTAAAGATTTCTAAAATCATATTGGACTCTGTTGCAGCGTTTGAAAATATAGAGCTGAAAAATTTGGATGATATATTCACTGCAGACAAAGAGGTGAGGTTTTTTGCCGAAAATTTAATCTAAATTTTTGGCAAAAATATCTATTTATTTGGTTTTTTTCTTTTATCGTGTCTGATATACTAATATTATTAAGAGTTGTATTTTAAGATAGCGTTGATGAAAGATTTTTGTTATAAAAATATTTTATATGCTTCTATATCGTGACTGTTTTTAAAAATTTTTTCCATTGGATATAATTTTAATTGAATGCTCTGAAAAATTACTAAATTTCGCTGGGGCTAGTTGCAATTTTTCCTTTTAGGAACGCTTGAAAATTTTATTAAAAAGTACTAAGCAAGCGTACTTTTTTCGCTTTATGGCGAACATAAAATTTTAAAGCTAAAATTGCAAAGCTTTCGCTCAATTTGTAATTTTTCAGAGGTCTCAATTATTATACTTCAAAAGGGTGAGTGTTGTTTGCAAGAGTTTTGTTGATAGTTGCAATTTTTCTTTTTACCGGATGCTTTGATAGCCAAAAGATCAAAAATAGTGAGCAGGGTATTTTACAAGAAAAAAAGGCTAAGCTTGATGAAGAGATTCAAAAAGCTAGGCTAGAAGCCGATAAAAAAAGAGAACTAGCTCTAACTAAAATGAAAAAAGAGCTGGAGGAACTAGCGCTTAAGCAGAATATAAAAAAAGCCGAGCTTCAGCAAAGACTAGCTCAGATAGAGGCGCAAAAAGAGCTGGAGATCCAAAAGATTCAAAAAGAGTTAAAACTAAAAGAGTTAGAGATCCAAAAAGAGAGGATGCGCCTTGAGATGGAGAACCAAAAACTTATAGCGAAAGAGGAGCTAAAAGCCAAAGAGCAGTTATATCTGCTACTTATAGGGGCTTTTTTGATTCTTTTGATGTTTATAGGGATAGTTTTGTATATATATAAAAAGAGAAAAGATAAAATCCTTGCCTACCATGACAATCTTGAAAAATATTTTAGATTAAAGGAGAATGAATCCAAAATAGCAATTGCAAATAAAATCATAGATACTATAGCTTCGGGCAAACTATCTCCTGAACAAGAACAAAGATTGATATCCGTTTTGAAATCTCCGGGAAATATAGATAAAAAAGAGCTTCCAAAAGATATAAAAGATAATGAGACCATAGTTGCCGAATTAGAAGATAAAGAGGATAAAAAAGATGGATAAATATCTTCTTTTTCATGGGTGGGGAGGTAGTGATTATCCCCATTGGCAAAGCTGGCTTGCTTCAGAACTTGCCAAAGATTATGGAATCGTCTCTTTTCCATTGATACATCATCCTCACCATCCAAACAGAAAAAAGTGGATGAGCCAGTTCAAAAAACATCTAAATGAGTTTAGACCAACTACCGTTATATGTCACTCTCTTGCTTGTACGGTTTGGTTTGCATTGTGTGAAGAGGGTGAAATAGATGAGGTAGAGAGGTTGCTTTTAGTAGCACCTCCCGGTCTTGAGACCGATATAGAACTTCTAAAATCTTTTTTCCCCTCATCTTTGCCAAATAATCTTTTTGCAAAAGAGGCAAAACTGGTAGTCTCTACCAATGATCCTTATTTAAGTTTAGAGGAGGCTCATCGATTTGGTGAAGAGTTAGGGGTAGATATGCTTTTTTTAGAAAATGCGGGACATATTAACGATAAAAGCGGATACGGAACATGGCCTTGGGTATTGAAGTGGGCAAAAAGAGATAGCGAGGTAGTATGAAAAATCTGATTTTGAGTATAGAGAGCAGCTGTGATGACAGCTCTATAGCTATAACAGATATTAACGATTATAAACTGATTTTTCACAAAAAGATTTCTCAAGAGAGGGAGCACTCAATTTATGGAGGAGTTGTTCCAGAACTTGCCAGTAGACTCCACGCAGTGGCATTGCCAAAAATCTTGAAACAGACAAAAGAGTTTTTCCCAAATTTAAAGGCAATAGCCGTGACGAATGAACCAGGACTTTCCGTGACTCTTATGGAAGGGGTCATGATGGCAAAAGCTCTTAGCCTATCTTTAAATCTTCCTTTGATAGGGATAAACCATTTAGTAGGACATATATACTCTTTGTTTATAGAAAAAGAGGCCTTCTTTCCAAAGAGTATTCTTCTGGTTTCTGGCGGACATACTATGATCATACAGGTTGAGAGTTACAAGGTTATGAGGGTGGAAGCAAAAAGTATGGATGACAGTTTTGGCGAGAGTTTTGACAAGGTGGCGAAGATGCTTGGATTAGGATATCCAGGAGGCCCAATTATAGAAAAATTGGCACAAAAAGGAGATCCACATAGATTCTCTTTTCCTATACCTCTTAAAAACTCCCCTAAAATCGCTTTTAGCTACTCAGGTCTTAAAAACGCGGTTCGAGTTGCCATAGAGGAGCTGGGAGAATTAAGCGAGCAAGATAGAGCTGACATAGCTGCCTCTTTTCAAAAGGCGGCTATCGAACATCTTTTGCAAAAAACGAAAAAGGTTTTTGATATCTTTAAACCTAAAAATTTTGCTATTGTTGGAGGGGCTAGCGCAAATCTAGCTTTAAGAGAGGCGTTTGAAAAGGAGTGTGAAAAGAGAGGAATTTTTATAGATTTTGCCAAAATGGAGTATTGTAGCGATAATGCGGCTATGATAGGTCGAGCTGCTATAGAGGCTTACAAGCTAGGAGAGTTTAGTGATCCATTGGGATTAAAAGTAAATCCAAAATCTAGCATAACTTAAAAAAAACTTATAAAAAATGCTTGAAATTTAATTAAGACAAAATTTATCCTAATTAGTTATAATTTTGTTACAAGTTTAGTAAACGAAAAAACAGATTAAATTACTAAACAATTTAAAAATCAAAAAAGGAGAAAACATGGCAACTGTAACGTTGAAAGGTAACGAAGTAAAATTGAGCGGAAACGAGGTAAATGTTGGAGATAAAGCTCCAGAGGCTACTGTAGTTACTACTGACTTGCAAGAGAAAAAAGTTGGAGGGGCTCAGGGTAATGTTCAAATGATCGTAGTTGTTCCTTCTCTTGATACTCCAGTATGTGCTACTGAGACAAGAAAGTTTAACGAAGAGGCTGCAAATATTGAGGGTGTTGACGTAACTGTAGTTTCTATGGACCTTCCATTTGCTAGCAAAAGATTTTGCTCTACTGAAGGTGTTGAAAACTTAACTGTAGCAAGCGATTATAGAAACAGAGATTTCGGCGAAAAATATGGCGTAGTAATAGCTGAGGGACCACTTAGTGGAATTCTAGCAAGAGCAATTTTCATCATCGATAAAGATGGAAATGTAGTTTATAAGCAACTAGTTCCTGAGATTACTGAAGAGCCTAATTACGAAGAGGCATTGGAAGCTGCTAAAAAAGCTGCTAACGCATAAATTTTATGGGGCTTTTGCCCCACTGCTACATAGGGGGAGGGGCACTTTTGTGCCTCATTTTACTATTATAATCTCTTCTTCAAGCGCTATTTTATACTTCTCATATACCATTTTTTTTGCTAACTCTATTAGATTTAATGCTTCTTCAAAGGTACCGGCTCCTAAATTTACTAAAAAATTTGCGTGGATTTTGCTAAAAGCCATATCTCCTACTCTATATCCCTTCAACCCCACATCTTCTATCAATTTTCCGGCAAAGTTTCCGGGGGGATTTTTAAAAACGCTTCCAGCACTTGGCTCTTTTGGTTGGTTTTCTCTAAGAGACAGAAGTTTTTGCCGTAAAATTTCATTGTAACCCTCTTTTAACTCAAATCCGGCCTCATAAATGATATTTTTAATATCTGTTTTTCTATATCCGAAGTTTAGGTTTTCTTTGTAGATCTTGCCTTTATAGGTTTTAATCCATTTTAAAACATTTTTTATCTCATACTCTTTGACTCCTGCATTCATCTTTATAGCGCCGCCTATGGTTCCCGGAAGTCTGCTTAAAAACTCAAATCCCGCAATATTATTTTTTTTGCAAAAAGAGACAACTTTTCCTGTTGGCGTAGCTCCTCCTATAATAAGCTCACCGTTTTCTATCTTGATATAATCGAATTTTTTTGAGAGCTTAGCAAGAGGAGGAGGATAAGGAGATACTAAAATATTGTTGGCTCCGCCTATTAAAAAAAAGGTTTCATTTTTTTTATCTATCTCTGTAATAATCTCTACATCTACTACGGGTCCTATTTTGATAGAGGAGTATTTTTTAAGATCTATCTTTTCTTTCATTTAGCAAAATCTTACGTTTTTGTATTCAGAAGGTATAAGATACTCTTTCGCTTTTATAGGTGTGTCGTAAAAACCATGCTCAAAACCTATCTCAAAGAGTCTATCTAGCGCTTCGTAATGCTCTTCATTCATTAAAGAAGAGTCTTCGTTTGCATACATATTTAGATAGATTTTTAGTTTTTCGTCATCTATTCTAACAAGGTTTCTCTCAATAAGCATTTTTGATATAGCATCTTTATGTTTGTTTGCTACTTGGACTGCTTTTATCAACATATTTTCAGACTCTATAGCTTTCAAAAGTGGGATGGAGCGTCTAAGAGCCATTCCGCCAAGAGGCAAAGGAAGCTCTTTTTTTGCTAATTCTATCCATATATCCCAAATCTCTTTTTCAACTTCCAAAGATTCGTCAAAATTTAAAATAGATTCATGTATCAAAACCCCCGCATCAACTCTTCCTTCAACTACGGCTTTTTCTATCTCCAAAAAGTTCATATATACAAACCTTGCATTGGGATAGGCTATACGAAATAGCATAGCATTTGTTGTATATTGTCCACTTAATGCAACTTTAAAGTTTTTTTTGAGCCTTTTATCTCTTTTTTTAATAAGTTTTGGGCCATATCCTTTTCCAAAACTGACTGCAGTTTTTAAAAGTGCATAATCGTTTTTTATGTAAGGATATAGCGCGAAACTGATTGCGGTTATATCGTAGTAGTTTTGTAAAGCTTTCTCATTTAGAGTTTCTATATCTAGTGCGATGTTTTCAAATCTTATATATTTGGAACTAACCCATCCAAATTTAATAGCATAAAACATAAAAACATCGTCTGCATCCGGAGAGTGGGCGACAGTATATGTTGACATCTGTTTCCTTTTGGAATTGGGGATTAGGAATGGGGAATTGGCGAAAAGTTAATGTGTACTAATTCCAAATTCCCAATTACTAATATTAATATTTATGGATATTTTACTTAAAAAAAGATAAAATATTATTAATTTCTATGATGAGAGGTTTTGAATGGATTCAAATAAAGCAAAAGCGCTGGAACTCGCTATTAAACAGATTGATAAAGCTTTCGGAAAAGGGGCTTTAGTAAAGCTTGGCGAAAAAGAGATTGAACCTATTGCAGCTATAAGTACAGGTTCTTTAGGACTTGATCTTGCCCTTGGAATAGGAGGAGTTCCAAAGGGAAGAATTATAGAGATTTATGGACCGGAGAGTTCGGGAAAAACCACTTTGGCTCTTCAAATTATAGCTGAAGCACAAAAAGATGGGGGAGTCTGCGCTTTTATAGATGCAGAACACGCTTTAGATGTTTTATATGCCAAAAATTTGGGAGTAGATGTTGAAAACTTACTTGTTTCACAGCCAGATTTTGGTGAGCAGGCTTTAGATATTGTTGAAACTATTGCTAGAAGCGGCGCAGTTGATGTTATAGTTATTGACTCCGTAGCCGCACTTACTCCAAAAGCCGAGATAGAAGGAGAGATGGGCGATAGTCACATGGGACTTCAAGCAAGGCTTATGAGTCAGGCTCTGAGAAAATTAACGGGTGTTCTACATAAAATGAATACCACCGTAATTTTTATAAACCAAATTCGTATGAAAATAGGTGCAATGGGTTATGGTACGCCTGAAACCACTACAGGTGGGAATGCTTTGAAGTTTTATGCTTCAGTTAGAATAGACGTACGAAGAATTGCCACTTTAAAACAGGGTGAAAATCAGATAGGGAATAGAGTTAGGGCAAAAGTTGTGAAAAACAAAGTAGCTCCTCCATTTAGACAAGCGGAATTTGACATAATGTTTGGTGAAGGAATAAGCAAAGAGGGAGAGATTGTAGATTACGGAGTAAAGCTTGATATTGTCGATAAAAGCGGCAGCTGGTTTAGTTATAAAGACATTAAACTTGGCCAAGGAAGAGAAAACGTTAAAGCATATCTAAAAGAGCATCCTGAAGTTGCGGCTGAGATTGAAAACGAGATAAAAAATGCTATGGGTATAAACGATAGCGTTATGATGGTACCCGATGAAGAGATGAATGAAGATTAGAATAGTTTATTTTTTTGTTATTGAGTCATTAGTAGGAGTGGTATAAAATAAAATTTTTCAAATCGCTTGTCGCGATTTAAATTAAAAATTACGAATTAAACAAGGAGATTTGATGGTATATATAGATAATGTTTTTGCCCAGGAGGTTCTTGATAGCAGGGGAAATCCTACCGTAAAAGCTACTGTAGTTTTAAGTGATGGAACAGTAGCTAGTGCTATAGTACCAAGTGGTGCTAGTACTGGAAAAAGAGAGGCTTTGGAACTTAGAGACGGCGATGAGAGATTTTTGGGTAAAGGCGTTTTAAAAGCTTGTGAAAATGTTGATGTTGCTATTGCGGATGAACTTGTAGGTTTAAGCCCATACAATCAAACTGAGATTGATGCTATTATGAAAGAGCTTGACGGTACGGAAAATTACTCAAAACTTGGCGCAAATGCGGTTTTGGGAGTATCTATGGCCGTGGCAAGAGCGGCCGCTAAGAGTCTTAATCTACCTCTTTACAGGTATCTTGGGGGAGCTAACGGAGTAATTTTACCTACTCCAATGTTAAATATCATCAACGGCGGAGCACATGCAGATAACAGTGTGGATTTCCAAGAGTATATGATAATGCCTACAGGATTTGATGATTTTAAAGAGGCTCTAAGAGCTAGCAGCGAAATATACCATACGCTTAAAAAACTGATTAACAACGATGGTCACTCTACAGCTTTAGGAGACGAGGGTGGTTTTGCTCCAAATCTGAAAAATAATGCCGAGCCTATCGAGTATATTTTAAGAGCAATAGAAAAAGCTGGTTATAAACCTGGCGAGGAGGTTACAATAGCTTTGGATGTGGCAAGTAGCGAACTATATGAAGAGGGTAAATATAATCTAAAAGGCGAAAATAGAGTTTTAAGCGCTGAAGAGTTGGCAGACTATTATGTTGAGCTTGTAAGTAAGTTTCCTATAGTCTCTATAGAAGACGGGATGGCTGAAGATGATTGGGAAGGATGGAAGGTGCTTACTGATAAACTTGGAGATAAAATTCAACTTGTAGGGGATGACCTTTTTGTTACAAATAAAAAGATTTTGAAAGAGGGTATCGAAAAAAGCATAGCAAACGCAATTTTAATTAAGCCTAATCAGATAGGAACCGTAAGTGAGACTATGCAGACAGTGAGACTAGCTCAAAGAAACGGTTACAATTGCGTTATGAGTCACAGAAGTGGTGAGAGCGAAGATGCTTTTATAGCCGATTTTGCTGTTGCGTTAAATACTGCTCAGATAAAAACTGGCGCACCGGCTAGAGGTGAAAGAACTGCTAAATACAATAGACTTATAGAGATAGAAAGAGATCTTTTATATGGTGAATATATCGGCAAAGAGCTTTTTTAAGTGAAATTTTATGAGAGAGATTATCGATGATCTCATAGGTTTAGGAGCCGGTAAAAAATATCTAGTTTTATATGCGGTCAAAGTTTTGGCCGCACTCGTTTTGATAATAGCTATAGGTGTCTATATAGGAAATCTTCTTTTTGGAAAAGATTCAGTGGAGGTTTTGATAGAGATTCAAAACAAAGAGAGAGCTTTAAAAAGAGAGGTTCAAAGACTGAAAGAGGAAAATGCCAGATTGCAAAAAGAGTATTTTGAATTAAAACAGTTGGAGCCGGAGTGAGATATATAGTTTTTTTAATTGTAGCTTTTAGTATGATTGTTGCTAGAGAGAATCCTTTCGAGCCTGCAAAAACGAAGACTCTAAAAACCTTGCCCCATAAGAGTACTTTAAAAAAAGCATCGTCTAAAAAAGAGGAAAAAGAGGTTATAAAACTTTTTAGATGGCTAAGTCTTAGTGTTGCAAAAAAGTATATTTTTTTAAAAACTAAAGATGGACTCATTAGAAATTTTACTATAGAGAATCCGAAAAAGGTTGTTTTGGATTTTAAATCAAACAGAAGCTTCAAAACAAAAAGAGCAAAAATTAAAAATAACCAATGTATAAATGAAATAGCGCTGGGAGCACATAAAGGCTATTATAGAATCGCTCTAACATTTAAAAAAGATTGCTCTTATAAGCTTTCTAAAAAGAAAGATGGCTACAAACTTACTTTTAAACGGCATTAGTTCGTTTTAGCTTCATTATGATTTTGATAGATGTCATAACAATCAATACTTCAAATAGACTTGCCAAAATAAATGCGAGATAGTAAAAATTATCGATACTTTTTGCGTGATAAGCCAATGTAGCTATAGCCACTAAAAGCGTTAACGGCATAGAGTGAGAAAGCCCAAAAAGCAAAGAGTTTTTAAATCCTAAAATTTTTATAAATACAAAAGAGGAGGCAACTCTAATAAAGATCATCAAAAAAGTTATCATTAAAGCTTTTTGTACTAAACCGTCCATTAGTAAAGCACTAAGTTTAAAAGAGCTTCCTGTATATATAAAAAATATTGGAACGAAAAAACCAAAACCGAATGAGGAAAGTTTATGCGGCAGTGCCTTTTTGTGTTCAAAAAAGGTAGCAATGAAAATTCCTGCTATAAAAGCGCCAAACGCCACTTCAAGCTTTAGATATACCATAATGGCTATGAAAATAAAAAATATAGCCATAGAGAGCCTTATATCTTGTTCTTCTTTATCGATCCTAGGCATCAGGGTGGTTTTGATTTCCGGATACCACCAAAAAAGGATTTGTAAAAATTTGAAAATACCTAAAATAAGAAGTAAAAATATAGATAGATAAAAAATCGTTTCATAAAATTTGCCTCCATATCCAAACTCGAAACCGGCGCTTATTATAGTTAGTACTGCTATGGAAACAACTTCTCCTAAAGAACCTATAGTCATGGATAGTTCTAACCATTTAACCTTTTTCCCAAACTCTTTTATAAGAGCAGCTATTAGTCCTACGGATATAAGGGGTAAGATAGCAATAAAAATATTGCTTAAATTGAGGTATTTTACCGTTAAGAATGAGAGTATATAAAGACTTAGTATATAAAACATTCCTCTTTTTAGAAGTTTTTTATCAGTATTGATAACTTTTTTTAAATCTACTTCAAGGCCGGCTAAAAACATTAGATACAAAAACCCGAACTCAGCTACGAGTTCAAAAAGTTCTATATGATGTAAAAGTCCTACTGTTCCAGCTACGGAGCCAAATATTATCTCCAGAACGCTTGTAGGAAGTCTAGTGATTTTTGCCAAAAAAGGTGTTGCAAAAATCAAGAGAGAAAGGGTGACGATGATAATTAACTCATTACTCATGACAACTTTGGGCTATCTCATATCCCAATTTCGTTAATATATCTATATCTTTGGAGGCTTCTTCACCTTTTGTTGTAAGATAGTCTCCAACTACTATAGAGTTTGCTCCGGCTTTTAAGATAAGAGGCCATTCATCTTTAAAGACTAGTTCTCTTCCACCGGCAACCATTATCATAGCATTACTCATCAGTTCTCTAGCTTTTTTTATGATCTCTAAAGCTTCACTCTTTTTCATAATATGTTTTGGAAGAGGAAGAGCCGGATTAGGGTGGAAAAAGTTTATAGGCACACTCATAGGATTTAGTGAAGCTATCTGTTTTAAAAGCTCTTCTCTTTGTTCTTTACTCTCTCCAAGACCAAAAATTCCGCCTGTACAGAGATTAAGCCCGGCCTCTTTTGCATTAAGGCATGTTTGGTATCTTTCTTCCCAAGTATGGGTAGTGCAGATATTTTTGTAAAAACTTTTGGCGCTCTCAAGATTATGGTTGTAATTTTCTATGCCCGCTTTTTTTAACTCTTTTAGCTGCTCTACGCTTGCAGTTCCGTTGCAGCCAATCAACGATATATCTGGAACCTCTTTTTTTACTGCCATGGCAGCTTCGCATATAAAATCTAGTATCTTATCATCTATACCTTTTCCCGCGGTGACAAGACAAAAGCCGATAGCTTTTGAAGACTTGGCTTTTTTAGCCTCTTGCACTATTTTTTTTATCGATTTGTATTTGTATCTTTCTATATCGGCTTTATATTTAGTACTTTGAGTACAAAAAGCACAATCCTCGGCACACACGCCGCTTGAGATATTTGATATGGCGCAAAGATATACTTTCATATACAACCTTCCACTTAATAATTGGAGATTGGTAATTTTAGCACTTTTTTACTAATTCCCAATTACTAGTTCTTAATTTCCTAAAACAGTAATAAACGTTTAAATCTTCTGTATCTAGTATTGCGCACTCGCTTAATGGCTTTTCTCTAGCGCATACTTCTCCGGGATTTATGTATAGACTCTTTTTTCTATCGCACTTAAACTTATGTAGATGTCCGTAGATTATAACATCAGTATCTGCTGTTAAATAGTAAGGATGGTGCATTAATTTAAAACTTTTATTTTCAATTTTGAAATAGTAAGGCTCTTTGTATATTGGAAAATTGGTGTATTGATGTATTGGTATATTGGTATCGGTGTTACCTAAAACCGCAATAAAGTTTAGATTTTCTTTTATTAAAAAATCCAGCACATCTTTTCCAATATCTCCGGCATGCAGAAGGTATTTGATATCTTGCGATTTAAGAAACTCTATGGCTTCTTTTGTATATTCTACTTTATTGTGAGTATCAGAGATTATTCCTATTTTCATCTTTTCTCCAATGACTAATTACTAATTACTAATGACTAATCTCCTCTCTATGTTTACATTTTATACACTCAAATACCTCTTTGTTTCTGTATGTTCTTTTAGCCATCATATATCCGCATTTAGGACATTTTGTTGTGGCTGGTTCAAATTTGGATATAAAAGTACATTTTGGATAGTTGGAGCATCCAAAAAATTTCCCTCTTTTTGAATATCTCTCAACTATTTCTCCTCCGCACTCGGGACATTTTACATCAAGTTTTTTAGGCTGAGTTAGAGGTTTTGTATTTTTACATTTTGGGTATGCGCTACATGCTAAAAATTTTCCTCTAGGGCCACTTTTTATAACCATAGATGAGCCGCATTTATCGCATATCTCTTCACTTTTTTCTTCACTTTTCTCCTCACTTTTTTATCATCTTCAATCTGTTCGGTATATTTGCACTTTGGAAAGGCACTGCATGCTATAAATTCGCCAAATCTCCCATTTCTTTTTATAAGTTCTGCTCCGCATTCAGGGCAGTTTCTGCCTACCGGTATAGCTATTTTTTGGCTTTTTATCTCTTTTTTTCCTTTTTCTATCTGAGCTATGAATGGCTCGTAAAATTCGGCTAAAACTTTTTGCCAATCCTTTTTGGCTTCGGCGATTTCGTCCAACTCTTCTTCCATCTTTGCAGTAAATGAGCTATCGACTATATTTGGAAAATGCTCTTCTAAAACCTCTATAACTTTAAAGGCAATATCTGTTGGTTTGAGCTGTTTTTTTTCTATCTCTATATAGTTTCTAGCCTGAAGCAGAGCAATTGTTGGAGCGTAGGTACTTGGTCTTCCTATACCTAGTGATTCTAGTTTTTTAATGAGACTAGCTTCGGAGTATCTGCTTGGAGGCTCCGTAAAATGCTGAATAGCCTCTAACTTTGTTAAACTTACTTTTTCACCCTCTTTTAGCTTAGGAAGAAGTTTCTCTTTTTCTGCTCCTCCCAAAATCTTGTAAAAACCGTCAAAAACAAGCCTTCTGCCGCTTGCTTTAAAAACTCCGTCATCTGAAGCAAAGTATATTGTTTGAGTTTCAAAAATAGCGTCTTTTGCCTGAGAAGCAAGAAATCTGTTATAGATTAGAGTATATAGTTTGAGTTCATCTTTATTAAGAAACTGTGCCGCAATCTGTGGAGTAAAATCTATCATCGTAGGTCTAATGGCTTCATGAGCCTCTTGCGCTCCTTTACTTTTTGTTGTATAGATTTTAGGTTTTTCCGGCAAATACTCTTTCGAAAAGCTTTTTTCTATCTTTTCTCTTGCGGCTTCTACTGCCTCTTTTGCTATATTTAGGCTATCGGTTCTCATATATGTGATGATTCCGGTAATTCCTTTGTCGGTTTGAACTCCCTCATAAAGTTTTTGAGCGATCATCATTGTCTTTTTGGGACTAAAGCCAAGTTGTGTAGAGGCACTCTGTTGCAAAGTAGATGTCATAAAAGGAGGAGGTGATTTGGTGATTCTCTGTTTTTTTTCTATTTTTGCTACTCTGAACTCTTCACCTTTTAGGGTTTCGACAATCTTTTTAGCCTCTTCTTGTTTTTTGATTGAGAGTTTTTCTATCTTTTCTCCTTGGAACTCTACAAGTTGACTCTCAATATTTTCGTTGAAAACTGCTTCAATACTCCAGTATTCTTCAGGAACGAAAGCTTTTATCTCCCTTTCTCTATCTACTACCAGTTTTAGTGCGGCACTTTGGACTCTACCGGCACTCAATCCCCTTTGGATTTTAGAAGATAAAAGAGGAGATAGTTTATAACCTACTATTCTATCAAGAAGTCTTCTCGCCTGTTGGGCGTTAACTCTATCCATATCGATAGTTCTAGGATTTTCCAAAGCTTTTTTTATAGCGTTTTTTGTGATTTCGTGAAAGACGATTCTAGGAAGTTTTTCGGGCTCTTTTCCTATGGCTTTTGCTATATGGTATCCGATAGCCTCTCCCTCTCTATCCTCGTCTGTGGCTATATAGACTGTAGAGCTCTTTTTTGCAAGATCTTTTATCTCTTTTACGATGTTTGAATGCTCTTTGTCTACTCTATATTGAGGTTCAAAACGCCCATCTTCTATTTTGATTCCGAAACTGCTTTTGGGAAGATCTCTTATATGTCCTTTTGAAGCTATAACTTCATAATTTTTACCCAAAAAATTTTTTATAGTTCTTGCTTTTGCTGGTGATTCTACTATGATTAGACTCTTTTGGTTAGCCACTTTTTTGCCTTTTAAATTTGTTTATCTATACATTATGAACACTTTTGGTTGCAATTCTAACATATTTGATTATTTTTGTATAATTTACCAAAAGAGTATAGGAGTGATTTTGCAAAAGCTGATTGAAAAATATTTAAAAAGAGAGTCTGTTTTTATTCTTAATTCGCAGCTTGCTTTTTTGGCTCTTTTGAGGGTTATGGATATAAAAAAAATCTCTATACCAGCTAACGCTCCATTTTGGTTTGCAACTATACCCAAATTTTTGGGAATAGATATTGAGCTAAAAGATATCAATCTAGATTTTTCTTCAAAAAGTGATATCCAAAATCTCTTTTTTGAGAGTTTTGAACCAAAACAAGGGATAATCGGATATCAAAATTTTGGCGAGGTTTTAGGGGAGTTTAAAGTCTCTTTGCTAGAAGCCGAAAATTTTTGCGCAGTTGCAAGCAAAGATGAGGTTTTGATAAAAGAATTGAAAAAATTTATTGATAGCGGGGTAAAAAAAGGAAAACTTTGGAATTTCGATATAGAGACGTTAGGTATTGATATAAAGGCAAAAAATTTAGTTATGCCGGATATTAAAAAAATAGAGGAGCAAAAAGAGATAGTAGATTTTTTTGAAAAAGCTTTTAACAAAAGCAGATATCTAGATATTTTGAAAATATCATCAAAAACAATAAAAACTCACTATCCAGTCCTTTTGAAACCTGAACTCTACTGTCCTAAAGAAGATATAATATCGGCTTTGATTAAAAGTGGATTTGATTTGAGGGTTCACTTTAAACCCATATATCGACTCTCCCTTGTCGGAGGAGATTTTTTGCCGATTAGTGAAGAGGTTTATAAAGCTCAGATCTCTTTGCCATATACAAAAGAAGTTTTAGAGCCTTTTTTGGAAATTTTGGAAAAATACAGCTATAGAGGCTGCAGTTTTTAAAGGAGTAAAATGTATGTATTTGCAGATAGACTCTACAGAAAAGGGGAAGAGGATATTGAGCTTGTTAAAAATGAAAAACAGATAGTTTTTAGCTCTGCCAAAAACAGAAAAATAATAGAGTGGCTTTTGAAAAACGGTTTTCATGAAACCTTTATCGAGGATATCCAAAGTGAAGACCAAAGTGTCGCTTATGAGGAGAATGAAGGGTTTAAACTTATAATTTTAAAGTACTTCCGTCCTTCAAAAGAGAATGAACTGTTGTTTGAAGATAGCAATATAGTTATGATTATTACAGAAGATAAGCTTCTGTTTCTTTCTGATTTTGAAGAGGTGATAAAAAAGATGGTTTCTAAATTTTATAAAAGATACAAACCTGATGACTCCATTGAGTATTTGACATATACTATATTGGATATCTTGATAGACAATACTATGGATATAGTGGATTTGATAGACGATAGATTGGAAGAGATTGAGGATATTATCTTTAAAAAGGAGCTGGATGAAGAGGAGATACAAAAAAATCTCTATTTTGCAAGAAGAAGTTTAAACAGGATAGCAAAACAGAGTGTTTTTGAAAATGATGTTATAAATAAGTTATATAATCATTATCCTACACAGATAAGGAAAAAACTGAAATTTGAATTTATAGATTTAAAAGAGCATCTAAACTTTTTGATAAACGAATCAAAAACATATCTAGATAGAACAGGATATCTTCAAAATCTTTTGATGGGGTTTATATCAAACAGAATGAATCAAGCTATGCAAAGACTAGCCGCTATATCACTTATATTTTTACCGCTTACTTTTATAGTTGGCAATTACGGGATGAATTTTAAATATATGCCCGAAATTAACTGGGAGTACGGATACATTTTTGTCTGGGGAGTAAATCTGGGGCTTGGATTTGTTATATATAGATGGTTAAAAAAGAAGCAGTGGATTTAGATGTGCGCTATATTTGGAATTGTAGGAGAGTATGAACTAAAAGAGGCTAAAAAGGCTCTTTTGTTAATGAGTCACAGGGGACCCGATTTTAGCTCTTATATAGCGGGTAAAAACTTTTTTTTAGGACATAATAGGTTAAGTATCATAGATCTAAACGATGAAGCAAATCAACCTATAGTTTATGAAGATATAACCGTTTCGTTTAACGGCGAGATCTATAACTATAAAGAGCTTCAAAAACTTCCTTTCCCTTTTAAAACCGATAGCGATACAGAAACTATCATAGCAGCTTTTAAGATTTATGGGTTGGATTTTGTAAAATATCTTAGGGGAATGTTTGCTATAGCTTTGAAAAAGGGTGAGACTTACTACCTTTTTAGAGACAGATTTGGCAAAAAACCTCTTTTTTATTATAAAGATGAAAAAAGGTTTATATTTTCCTCTGAGATAAAGGCAATACTCCCTTTTGTAAAGAAGGAACTAAACTTTGATACCCTCTCTTGTTATCTATCTTTTGGCGCTTCAATATCCTCTGATACTTTTTACAAAAATATAAAAAAATTGCCTGCAGGACACTTTTTAATATATAGAGACTCTAAAATAGAGATAAAAAAATATTACGATTTTTTAAAAGAGCCTTCAATTTTCGATGAGGATGAGGCCGTAAAAAAGATAGAAGAGACTATTTTGAAATCGGTTAGGTATAGGTTGATTGCGGATGTTGAGATAGCCTCTTTACTTAGTGGTGGAGTAGATAGCTCTTTAGTGAGTGCCATAGCTTCAAAAAAAGGAAAAATTAAGACTTTTTCTATAGGATATAAAGATTTTCCCAAATATAGCGAACTAAAATATGCAAAAGAGGTTGCAAATCATATAAAAAGCGAGCATTTTGAAATATTTATGGATAAAAAAGCGTTTTTAGATATTTTAGATGAGAGTTTTTATGCCCTTGAAGAACCTCTTGGAGATCCAGCGGCAATTCCTTTGACATATCTTTTTAAAAATGTAAAAGCCATAGGTATAAAGGCGATTTTAAGTGGTGAGGGCGGTGATGAGCTTTTTATGGGTTATAGACAATATTTTGAGTTTTTGGATATCGAAAAAGCGAAAGACTTAAAATATAAAAACTGGCTAAAAAACTATTTCCGCTCAAATTTTTCCTTAAATAAAGAGTGGGAGTGGTATAAAAGAGTGTTTGAAGAGACTCCTCTTTTTAGAACCACCGGAGAAGTTTTTACCGATCTGCAAAAGAATATCTTTTTAAAACGGAACATAAAAGATAACGACTCTTTAGAGTGCATAAAAAATTATCTCTACTCTTTTGGGTCTTTGTCCCTTCATCCCTTAATATGGTATAGTTACATTGATATCAAGGTTCATTTAGGAGAACTTTTCTTTACAAAACTTGACCGCTCTTCTATGATAAATTCGGTTGAGGCAAGAACTCCACTGATTGATCAAGAACTTGTTGAACTCTCGTTTAAAATTGATCCAAATCTGAAAATTAAAGAGCAAGAGAGTAAATATCTGCTTAAAAAAGTTGCTTTAAAGTATCTTCCAAAAGAGATTGTATATAGGAAGAAAAAAGGATTTTCATACCCTTTTATTGAGTGGCTTATTGAATCGAAAGAGATAGATAAAATCAAAAAAATAAATGAAAAAACCGATATCTTTAAAAGTGAAGAGGTAGACTTTTTACTCTCAAAAATAAAAAGAGGCAAATTTTCTCGTCATGGATGGCTTATTTACGCTTTTAGCGTATGGATGGAGAAAGAGTTTTTATAAGAGTGTCTATAGTTTAAAGCGTTTTATTTTAAAATCAAATTGGCTCGGTTTATTGATTGCTGTAAAACTTAAATTTTAAATTTTGGGATATTAGAAAATTTAAGATGGATCTATTCGTAAAATCTCACAAACTCATTTAGTGGTATCCTATTTGTTCTAAAGCTGTTTATTGGAGCCTCTTTATCTTCATATCCTAGTGCAATACCGCAAAGCAAAATTTTATCTTTGTCAATATTTAGTTCCTCTTTTACTATGGATGGATATTCTGCCAAAGAAGCCATTGGACAGCTGCCGAGTCCCAATTGTGTTGCTGTAAGCATAATTGATTGTAAAAACATTCCGTAATCTAAAAATGAGCCTTTTTCCAAAAAGGAATCCATAAAAAAATATAAAACTACCGGAGCTCCAAACGCTCTATAGTTTTCTTTCCACTGCTCTTTTTGTTTGGCTTTATCCTCTTTTTTTATACCTAAAGCACCGTATAGCAAAAATCCAACCTCTTTTCTTCTACTTTTTTAGGGTTCTCTCCACTCACGAGGATAGTATTGATAATCCATATTCTCTTTTTGGTTACTCTCAAATTTTTCAATCACTCTTTTTTCAATCTGCTGTTTCTTTTTACCACTAACTATACATACCATCCACGGCTGCATATTAACACCGGATGGAGCATATTTGGCATTTTCTAAAATCTGCTCAATTTTCTCTTTTTCCACAGGCTTATCTAAAAAAGCTCTTACAGATTTTCTTTTTCTAAGAGATTCAATAACAGTCATCGCTTCTTTCCATATCAAATTATGACAATATCTTAGGAAGTGTTATGCCCGTTTGTTTTTGATATTTGCCTCTTTTATCTTTATAGCTTACGCTGCACTCTTCATCCCCCTCAAAAAACAGAACCTGGGCTATGCCTTCGTTTGCGTATATTTTGGCTGGAAGTGGAGTAGTGTTTGATATCTCTATTGTAATATGCCCTTCAAATTCTGGCTCAAACGGTGTAACATTTACTATAATTCCGCATCTTGCATAAGTACTTTTTCCTAAACATATTGCCAAAACGTTTCTAGGGATTCTAAAATATTCTACAGTCCTAGCAAGTGCAAAAGAGTTAGGTGGAACTATACACACATCTCCTTTGAAATCAACCACATTTCTCTCGTCAAAATGTTTCGGATCTACAACTTCTGCGTTTACGTTGGTAAATATCTTAAACTCATCACTTACTCTTATATCGTATCCATAGCTACTAAGACCGTAGCTTACGACCCCTTTTCCTATTTGCTCTTCGCAAAAAGGTTCTATCATTTTTTCTTTTAACGATTTTTCTCTTATCCATTTATCAGATTTTAACCCCATTAAAAGCCTTTTATAGGTAAATTAATCTTTATAAAATTTATGATATTATAGCACATTAAATATTATAGGAATTGGGAATTTGGAGTTTGGAAATAGTGTTTTTTTCTAAATTCCCAATTCCAAGTTCCTAATTCCAAATAGCAAGGATTAAGTATGGATTTTAAAGAGATAAAAGAGCTTATTAAAATATTTGATAAAAGTGGACTTAGTAAACTTAAAATAAAAGATGAAGATTTTGAGATAGCATTACAAAAAGGTTTTGATACTCAAACCACGCCAGCTCAGCCTCAGACTCAAGTTGTTCAGCCTCAGATAGCTCCGGCTAATGCAATTTCAACAGAAACTAAAGAAGAGAAAATAGAGAGTGAAAAGAAAAAAGGTGAGTATATAACATCCCCTATGGTTGGAACATTTTATAAAGCCCCAAGTCCAGATAGTCCTCCATTTGTAAAAGTGGGTGACGTTGTTTCAAAAGGCCAGACGATAGGAATAATTGAAGCTATGAAGATTTTCAATGAGATAGAGGCGGAGTATGATTGTAAAATTTTGGAGATCTTAGTAGAAGATGGTCAGCCTGTAGAGTATGATATGCCACTATTTTTGGTAGAGAGGCTGTAGATGGAAAAAATAAACAAGATACTTATAGCAAACAGAGGTGAAATAGCCTTAAGAGCCATTAGAACCATCAAAGAGATGGGTAAAGAGGCTATCGCTGTATATTCTAGTGCCGATAAGGATGCTCACTATCTAAATCTTGCCGATGCAGCTATCTGTATAGGTTCTGAGAAGAGTTCAGATAGTTATCTAAATATACCTGCAATCATTAGTGCGGCCGAGATAAGTGAATGCGATGCAGTTTTTCCAGGTTATGGATTTTTAAGTGAAAATCAACAGTTTGTAGAGATCTGCAACCTTCACAATATAAAATTTATCGGTCCCTCTTTGGATGTTATGGTTATGATGAGTGATAAATCGAAAGCTAAAGAGGTGATGAGAGAGGCAGGAGTCCCAGTGATTCCCGGCAGCGAAGGGGCTATAAAAGATGTTGAAGATGCAAAACAGAGGGCTAAAGAGATAGGGTATCCCGTGATATTAAAAGCGGCCGCAGGCGGTGGCGGAAAAGGGATGAGGGTTGTAGAGGACGAGAGTTATATTGAAAACGCTTTTTTAGCCGCTGAATCAGAAGCGATAAGCGCTTTTGGAGATGGTACCATCTATATGGAAAAATTTATAAAAAGTCCTAGGCATATAGAAGTTCAGATACTAGCCGACTCTTATGGAAACGTTGTTCACTTGGGCGAGAGAGACTGTTCTTTACAAAGAAGACACCAAAAGATGTTAGAAGAGTCTCCCGCTATACTTCTTGATGATGAAACAAGAGAGAAACTTTTAGATACTGCCGTAAAAGCTGCTAAATATATAAAATATGAAGGAGCAGGAACAATAGAGTTTTTGGTAGATAGCGATAAAAACTTCTACTTTATGGAGATGAACACAAGGCTTCAGGTAGAACACCCAGTTAGCGAAATGGTAAGCGGAATAGACATAATAGAGTGGATGATAAGAGTAGCCGAAGGAGAAAAACTCTTTTCTCAAGATGAGGTTGAACTAAAAGGCCATGCAATAGAGTGTAGAATCAATGCGGAAGACCCGCAAAAATTTATCCCGAGTCCAGGAAAGATAAAAACTTGGATACAGCCTGGCGGTAAAGATGTTAGAATGGATACTCACGTATATGCGGGGTATATAGTTCCGCCATATTACGACTCTATGATTGCCAAACTGATAGTTTGGGGAGAAAATAGAGAAAAAGCTATAGCCAAAATGAAAAGGGCGTTGGAAGAGTTTGAGGTTACGGGCATAAAAACTACTATAGATTTTCATAAAAAGATGATGGAAAATCCCGATTTTATATCTAATAACTACGATACAAAATATATAGATGAGAAATTTTTAAAGTAGATAATAAGAGGTGAGTAATAAGCGAGAAGTTATAACTTCTCGCTTGTGATCTACTTACCTGCTAGCCTAATTTTAGTGTAACTCTTCGTTTAATTTAACTTCTTTGTTGCTTCTAAATACTTTCATCTGTCCCGTAGTGCTATCTTGTCTAAAGTGCAACCCATTTAAGCCCGATAATTCTCTTCCTTTGAAGAACTCTTTGTACTCAACATTCCACTCTGGATTGGCTTCTTTGATTTTATCAAAATCTTTTTGGCTCATGTAAAATTTAGTTCCTTCCAAAACCGCGATACCTGCATCTACAATACATCCATCACCTAAAGGAATCCCTGTTACCGAGTTTGCACCAAGAAGGCAGTTTTCTCCAATGCTGATAGGATTTCCGCTAGTCCCGCTAAGTACTCCTAAAATACTGGCTCCTCCGCCTATATCGCTACCTTTCCCAACAACTGCACTAGAGCTGATTCTACCTTCGACCATAACCGGTCCCAAAGTTCCCGCATTGAAGTTAATATAACTAGCGCCCGGCATCACGGTTGTTCCAGCTGCTAGTTGAGCTCCAAACCTAACTTTAGAGCTATCTAAGATTCTAGTGTTGTCAGCAGGGATGATGTGCTGCAAAAATCTAGGAAATTTATCAACACTGTCTATTACGGGATATTCGCCTGAAAGTTTGAGTTCAAGCTCGTTTTCTCTTAACCATTCAAGTTCAATTGGCGTATTTCCGCTCCAGGCTACATTTTTGAGTATTCCGAATGCTCCATTTAGATTTACACCTCTTAAAGGAGCTTTTCCTAAAGAGAGGGCATAAAGTTTTAGATATACACTCTCAACACTTTTTGGTGCGTCATCTTCAAACAAAAAAACGATTTTGTAACTATCACACTCAACATCGATAACAGTATCTAAATATTTGATTATTTGAACATTTTTGTGCGCATCTGCTTTAGCTTCTGTGAGATAAGGAGCAAAAGCGTTTAGACAGTTATCTACGAACTCTCTTGTTATATCAAAAACTGCTTCACTACAATTTTTATCAAACTCTAGATTGCACTCATAAAGCGCTTTTAAATAAACCGCTGCGCTTCCGAAGTTTTCTTTCCAGTTTACTAGGGGAAAAGTAGCTTGAAGGATAGTGTCTCTGTTTTTTTGTCCTCTATCTACCCTACATATACCAAAACCTAAAGGCTCTTTGTATATATCGCTCTTTTTTATCTCTTCTACAAATTTTGCAAAATCCTCTCTGTTTCCAATTGTAGCTATCATAAATCTCCTTTTTATAGTAATGCGTGATACGTAATGCGTGATAGGTAAATATCTTTAATAAAAAGCGCATCACGTGTCACACATCATGGAAGTCTTAAAACTTTTATTTTTGCATTAACTTTCAGTTTTGCTAGATAATCTTTTATAGCCTCTTTTTTTCTCTCCTCCATTATTTTGGCTAAAACAGCATTTTTTACATTTTCAAATTCCATAGGAGTTACGTCTATCTTTTTTTTCACATACATAAGCAAAAATTTATCCCCCAAAGGGATGATAGGAGTGAAAGAGGCTTCTTTGGTGTCTTGAAGCAGAAATGCAAGTTTAGGATTGATTTTGGATATGTCTACTCTCTCTTCACCTATTTGTACTCCAGGAATCGAAGCCATAGGATTTTTTATAACTGCGTTAAGAGCCGCTTGGCTGTTTGATATATATTTAACTACTTCGACAAATTTCGGAACAGAAAACTCTTTTATATGCTTTTTATAATATTCTAAAAGTTCACTTTCATCAGGCTGAGAGATTTTTGTAGAGGCGATTTTTTGGTAAAGTTTCTTTTTTAAAAGCTGTTTTTTGAAATTTGTTTCATACTCTTCCCAGTTGATTCCTTTTTGCTTAATTAGCTCTTTTAGTTCGTTGAGAGTTAATCCGCGATTTTTTGCGAATTTTTCCAATGCATCTTCAAGTTCGAACTCATCTACGCTAATTCCTAATCTTTTTATTTCAGACTCTTCAAGTTTTTGTTCTATTAAAAGCTCTGTGGCCTCTTTTTTGCTTATATTTAGAATTTTTGAAGTATTTAATATCTCAAGCATAGTTATGGGTTCGTTGTTAACTATGATGGCTATAGCGTCAATTAAACCAGCAAATATATAACCCGTGAATGTAAATATTAAAAATAGTTTTTTCATAAATTCCCTTATATTGGTTACTTAAGTACTCATTTAACGAGGATCATTTTACCAGCTTTTAACTAAGATTTCATTAAAATATAGATAATTAAATATTTTTATCAAAGGATTTAGATGGTTGTTACAAGATTTGCTCCTAGTCCTACCGGATATTTGCATATAGGGGGACTTAGAACCGCTCTTTTTAACTGGCTTTGGGCTAGAAAAAATGGAGGCAAATTTATATTAAGAATTGAAGATACCGATCTTAGTAGAAATTCCCAAGAGGCTACTAGAGCTATTTTAGAAAGCTTTGATTGGGTTGGTCTAGATTATGACGGAGAAGTGGCTTATCAATCAAAAAGATTTGATATCTATAAAAGATATATCCAAAAACTTCTGGATGAGGGGAAAGCCTATTACTGCTATATGAGCAAAGAGGAGTTAGATGCTCTAAGAGAAGAGCAGCAAAAAAGGGGAGAGAGACCAAGATATGATAGAAGATACAGAGATTTTAAAGGAACTCCTCCTAAAGGAGTGGATCCTGTTGTAAGGATAAAGGCTCCCCTTCAAGGAGATATCATTTTTGAAGATGGAATAAAAGGTACTATAGTTATCAGGGCTGAAGAGTTGGATGATTTTATAATAGCAAGAAGCGACGGAACACCTACATACAACTTTGTTGTGGCTATAGATGACGCTTTGATGGGAATAACCGATGTTATAAGAGGAGACGATCATCTATACAACACTCCAAAGCAGTTTATAGTTTATGAGGCGTTAGGATTTAAGGTGCCTAAATTTTACCATGTGCCTATGATTTTAAACGAACAGGGTAAGAAGCTTTCAAAAAGAGACGGAGCTATGGATGTGATGGAGTATAAAAGGATGGGATATCTTCCTGAAGCTCTTCTGAACTTTTTAGTGAGACTTGGTTGGAGTCATGGGGATCAAGAGATTTTTACGATTGAAGAGATGAAAGAACTTTTCGATCCTAAAGATATAAACAAGTCCGCTTCAGCATACAATCTAAGTAAACTAGAATGGTTAAACGCGCACTACATCAAAAACTCTTCCAATGAAAGATTGCTAAATCTTTTAAAAGATTTTAATATCTATCTTGAGAGTCATGATAAAAAAGAGATTTTGCTTGACGCTTTGAAAGAGAGAGCCAAAACTATAAAAGAGATGGCTGAACTTGCAAAAGAGATTTTAGAAGAACCGCAAAATTATGATGAAAAAGCTCTCAAGAAGGCTTTAAAAGGGGAGTGGAGAGAGATTTTAACTCTATTTTTGGAAAAACTAAAGATTAATGAGCCTCATCTTCCTGTTGATTATCATAAAATCATAGAGGATGTAGTGAAAGAAAAAGAGATAGGTTTTGGCAAAATAGGACAGCCTCTTAGAGTTGCTCTTCTTGGAAAACTTTCGGGTCCTGGACTTGATGAGGTTATGGCGATTATAGGTAAAGAGGAGAGTATAAAAAGAGTAGAGAAATTTCTAAGGAAATTTGAGTGATAAAAGATTTAAAGCAAAAAGCTTTAAAATATCAGGGAGTGAAAGAGCAGGTAAATTTCAAATATGCATTACTAAGCCTTTCAGTACTTAAGATGCTCTATTTTGCGTTTATTCCAGAGTTTACAGATGGTAATGAGATAGTTTTGATTGATTAAAAAGAATCGTATCAATATAGAGAGTTTTAATAGACAAAAAAGAGATTGCATATCTTAAAAATATATCTATAATTGTATTAACGAATATAAAAAGATTCTTTTAAAAAGATTTAGATAATAGAGATAACCGATGAATTTACTATATGGGAAAGGGCGGTAAGATTGTGGTTTTTCCTAGTGCAGAACTCGTTTACCTCCCTTAAGACGTTTTGCGAATCTTTATATTCGTTTTTCAAGAAGTTTTCAAAGCGTTCCTCAATATCTTCATCCGCTCTTGTAAACTTTAAAATCTTTTGAGCTAGCTTCGTAACGAAAAACTCTATAAGTTGCTCTAACTCTTTTTTAACCTTATATTCGTTCTCAAAAAGAGGCCTATAACTGTCTAACGCGTTTAATATTTCGTTTATTTTAAATCTATCGATTATGAGAAAAAATAGTTTAGCCACGCTAGAAAAATCTAAAGGTGTTTCTTGTTTTATATATATAGCCGCTGCGGTAAATTTGAGATAATCCAGCAACGAATAGAATGCGTTAATCTTTTCGTTCGACGTAATCTCTTTTGTTTTTAGTTTGATTTGAGCCTTTTTGAGAAGTTCGCTTAACTCCTGTTTATAACTAAGTATAAAGAGAGGATCGGTTTTTGTATCTTTTTTTATCATCCAGTTAACACTAAAGCTGATCGTCTCTTCCAGGGCAAAAAGAAGTTGATATTGTTGTTTGGCGGGCAAAGTAAAATCGCTTCTATAGATTTCATATCTTATATCGTTTGCGTTTAATAGTCTATTTATAATCAAGTAGGACTCTATCTTTTTAATAAATCCGCTATCACCTAGCGATTCGTAGTCCACTATAAAACTGCATCCGGTGTTATTTATGATTTTATTTGCTATGACAGTGGCCGCAATCTCTCTTTTTAAGGGGTGGGAATCTACCTCTTTTTCATAGAGTGAGACTAAAGTTTTTGGAAAATATTTATACAGATAGTGTTGAACAAAAGGAGTATCCAAAAAAGAGCTTTTTAAAAGTATCTGTTTTACAAATATTTTGGAGTAGGAGAGTAATATCCCCAATACTGGGCGTACGATAGTCTTCTCTTTTGTGAGAATTGTTTCGAAATCTGAAGGTTTGGGTATATGGAAATCTCTCCTTTTAAAGATTTTAATACTATTTTCCAAAATTTCTACGCTTTTGATAAATTTGCCGAGATTTTTTGAGGAGCGAATCTCATCTAAGGTGATTGCAAGCGATTGAAGATAGTTGTTCCAAAATACTGAATTTAAAACTTTATCCGTAAGATTTTTGAGAGTTTGAATCCTCTCCTCTTCGTTTATGATATTTTTATGTTTTAAAGAGTTTAGAACGATTTTAATATTTACTTCGTGATCGGAAGTATCTACACCGGCCGAGTTGTCGATGCTGTCAAGATTTATCTTTCCGCCGTCTCGTGCGTATTCTATCCTAGCTTTTTGCGTAAATCCTAGATTGCCTCCTTCGCATACTGCAAAACATTTTAGATCGCTTGCGTTTATTCTAACTCCCTCGTTTTCTTTATCGCTAAGATATATATTTATCTCTTCGCTAGATTTAACGTAAGTTCCTACTCCTCCGTTATATAATAAATCTACTTTTAATGTTAAGATTTTTTTAGCCAGCTCTTCCCCGCTAAGGGTACTTCTTTTTGTTTTTAATAGTTTTTGGATTTGAGGAGAAAGCTTTATGCTCTTTTCGTTTCTTTTAAATACTCCGCCGCCTTTGCTTATTTTGTTTTTGTCATATTCGCTCCAATGAGCACCTTTTTTAAAGAGTCTTAGTCTCTCTTCATAGGCAATTTTTGGATCGGGGTTTGGATCGATAAATATTTCGTTATGACTAACGGCACCTAGCAGTAAAATATTGGGATTAATAAGCATAGCGTTACCAAATACGTCGCCTCTCATAGAACCTATACCTACGACGGTTATCTGATCTTTATATATATCGATGCCTTTTTCGATAAAAAATCTAGAAACACTTTTCCAGGCTCCTTTTGCGGTAACTCCCAGCTCTTTATGGCTATAGCCCGTGCTTCCGCCGCTCGCAAAAGCGTCGTAGAGCCAAAAATCTCTTTTTATGGCTATTTCGTTTGCTACGTCGCTCATTGAGGCGGTTCCTTTATCGGCAGCCACAACGAAGTAAAAATCCTCTTTGTCGTATGCTACGATATTTCTGTTTTTTACAACCTTTTCTTTTACTTTGTTATCTATCAAATCTAAGAGTGCGTCGATAAAAAGAGAGTAGTATTTTTTAAATTCTTCGTAACTCAACTCTTTTTTATCTTTATATATAACAAATCCCCCCTTTGCTCCAGAAGGTACGATAATGGCGTTTTTGGCCTCTTGTGTACTCATAAGAGATTTGATCTCTTCTCTAAAGTCCTCATATCTGTCACTCCATCTAAGCCCCCCTCGACTTATATTTGACATTCTAAGATGTACTCCGTTGAACCGGTCGTGATAGACGAAAATTTCTATAGATGGTTGAATTCCTAAAAGATACTCTTCTAAAGATTTCGTATCTATTTTTATACTAATGGTCTCTTTATGCAAAAAATAGTTGGTTCTCAGGGAACAATCGATGATTTTATATAAAATTCTTATAATTTTATCTTCATTGATATTTGCTATCTTTTTTAAAAGAGTCTCTATCTCTCTTTTTTTCTCTTCTAACTCTCTTTTTCTGTTTTTTCTTGTAGGTTCAAATTTGACTTTAAAAAAATCGATAAGCGCTTTTATTATGTGGTGATGTTTTAAAAAAGTTTTTGTTATTGTAACCTCGTTAAACTCTAAAACTATCTGGTTTTCATAAGTAACAAGCGCTCTTAAAAGTCTTATCTCATCGATGCCTAGATTCTCTTTTAAAGTCAATGAGTATAGTTTACATCTAGATAATATCTCATTATTTAGAGCTTTTTCGATTACATCTTTAATGTTTTCTTTTGAAGTTTTAAGTCTATTTATATCATCAATATCCAAAAGAAATCTAATAACAGCTATCTGCTCTTTTTCTATAGATAGGTTATAGGTAATCTCCTCTACGACTTTAAAACCTATATCTTGTAAAATAGGGATGATTTCTGATAAAACAAGTGTCTCTTTAGAAAAAATTTTTAAAAAAGTATTTCCATTTTTTTCGTAAAAAGTTACGGTAAACCTCTTTTTTCCCAGTTCTTTTAGCGTACTTTTTGATATTTTAAGGTCTTCGGATGAGAACATCTTTTTGCAAGTATTTAAAAGTTTTTCTTGCATGTCTCTACCTTTATTTGTGGTTTTGGTTTGGAAAGATAAAAACCTTGTGCATAATCTATGTGGAGTTCTTTGATCTTTTTAAGTACCTCTTTCGAATGCACAAACTCGGCAACGGTTTTTATGTTTGCCTCTTTTGCGAAATTTTTAATAGTCTTTACAATCAATTCGGCGTGAAAATTTTTATCTATATCTTTTATTAATGAACCGTCGATTTTGATATAGTCGATATTGAGATTTAAAATATGTTCATAATTGGAAAAACCGCTGCCAAAATCATCTAGAGCTATTTTTGCACCCATATTTTTTACCACCGATACGAACTCTCTTACCATATTATAATCTGTTATGGCGGCACTTTCCAATATCTCGAAAGTTACGTTTTGTGAAATATAAGGATAAGTGCCAAACAGATTTCCTAAAAATTTTAAAATATTTGGGTTGGAGATATCTTCCATAGAGATGTTGAGGGAAAATTGACAATTTTTATCTTTAAAGTACTCAAAACTTTTTTCAAAAATAGTTTTTGTTAATCCTTCATACAATTTAGTCTCTTTGGCTATTTGCAAGTAAGTAGAGATTGATTCTACCTTACTTTTGTTTTTTAATCTTGCCAAAACCTCAAATTTTACTATGTCGTTTGAGTAGGGATTAAAGATAGGCTGAAAGTATGGAAAAACATTATCGGTTTCAAGTGCCTCTTTCAATATTTTAGCTCTATTAATATTTTCTTCTATTTTTTTATAGAATCCAAGATTCGAGTTGTATAGAAAAAATGATCTTCTTATATCTTTTTTTACATATTTTAGCGCCATATCGGCGGTCTCTATAAGGGGTTTTTGGAGTGTGATTCCGATACTAACGGATAGATGTATATCTACATTGTTATATGTTATAGTATGGGTTTTAAAGTAATCTACGATATCTTTTGCTATTTTTTCAATATCCAAACTATCTTTTTCCATCAAAATTCCAAAATCATCTCCACCTATTCTGTAAAATTTTGCTCTTGAGTCTTTTGGAACGATGTTTTTGAGAGTTTTTGCTACGTATCTTAAGATAAAATCTCCCGCATTTATACCGTAAAAATCGTTAAAATGTTTAAACCTATCGATATTGACTATAAAAAAGACGGGGTATTGAAACTTTTTTTTGTCGCTATCTAATACCCTTCTATTGAGAAGTCCAGTTAACGGATCTACTCTTGCCATTTTTTCAAGTTTTCTTTGTACTCTTTTTAGCAGGACGTTCTCTTTGTCTATAATATACATCAAATAGAGTATAGCTATAATGGAAGCAATGTAAAATATTATTAAAATATTGTATAAAATGGTTAAAAATCTAAGCTCCTTATTGGCGGAGATTATAAACTCTTCCAGAGTTTTTTGGAGTTTCTCTTTAGATTTGTTATGTAAAATTTCATTTAGATATTTTGTATAGATTGGGAAATTGTTAATAAAAACTTGTAGGTGAGAGAGAAGGACGGAGTGGAAATTTTTTAAGTTCTTTTCATCAAAACGGAATTTTTTCAATTTTTCATAGTTTACTCTAATCTCTTCTACGAAATCTTTATCGAAACTGTTTTTTGCCAAAAAAATCGAGGATATCGTTTTGATTACCAACTTTTTATAACTATCAAATTTGGATTTTTTATTTTCATCTAAGATATCAGGAATTTTGCTGATTAACGTAGATAGGTACATAGTTGAGTTTTTAATTGTTGAGTTTATACTTTCAAAATCATGTATAATTTCAATTTTTTTATTGAGGCTTTTTTTATATTCTATCAATTTTTTGTAAACGGAAGAGTGATCCTTTTTTAAATGTCCGTTTTTTTCAATATTTTTGAATATATTTTCTATATTTTTTTGAGTAACAACAATAGAGTCGAAATTTTTATAAAGAAAAAGTGAGTTTTCCAAAATCTCATAATCTAAGATTGCCTCTTGTATCTGTAGATCGTAAAGGGCATTTAGTACGCGATTGTTTTGGATAAAATAAGTTTTCGTAAAATTTTCAAAAACTATTAAAAGCAGGATTGCTAACGATCCGAATAAAGCTGCGATATATACTCTTTTATTTACTTTTGTCATTGAGTTTCTTTTAAAATTTTTGGTTTTTTACCGGTAAGTGTTTTTAAAAAAGAGATAATGGCTTCTTTTTCTTTTTCGTTTAAGGTAAATCCAAGGTTATGGTAGGCCATTTTATCAATCGCCTCTTCTAAAGATTTGACGCTTCCATCGTGAAAATATGGAGCGGTTAGGGCTATGTTTCTAAGAGAGGGAACTTTGTATCTGTATCTATCAAACTCTCTTTTGGTGATCTCAAATCTATCGCCGACTGGCTCTTTGTTATAAGGATTGATAGCGCCAATTTTTTGAAAAGAGTTTCCGCCTATATTTATACCGTTGTGGCAAGTTATACATCCAAGCTGTTTAAAAAGCAGATACCCCTTTTTTTCTAGGGACGAGAGTTTCACTTCTCCTTTTAGATATCGATCAAATTTTGAATCTGGTGTTATTAGAGCTTTTTCAAACTCTGCAATTGCATCTATGACCATCCAAAACTCTATCTTGTCGGTTTTATACACCTTTTTGAAAAGAGTTTTGTAAAAAGTGTTGGCATTTAATCTTTTTTCTATAAGTTTTTCGTTCATTGCCATTTCGTTGGAAGCGTGAATAGGGTATTTTGCTTGATCTTTTAGATCTTTTGCTCTTCCGTTCCAAAACTGTCTAAAGTTAAAATAGGAGTTATAGACCGTAGGGGCGTTTACTTTTCCCTTTTTTCCTTCTACTCCTATGGATACCGGTCTTGGGTCGGCACCTCCATGATTAAAATCGTGACAACTTGCGCAACTTATACTTTTGTCTTTGGAAAGAAGGGGATCGAAAAAAAGGTATTTTCCTAAAATTGCTTTCTCTTTATCATATTTTATATTTTTTGGTATCGGTGTAATTGGCTCTTTTGCAAGTAAAAAAAGAGATGAAAGTAAAAAGGCAAAAAAAGCTTTATTCATTGACAATCCTCTTAGAATTTTTCATATAGCTATGAGCCACTTGCAGATTAGTAAAAATCACCTATGATTTAAGCTAAATTAAATTTTAAAAAGCTAAGTCTGCCTTCACTATGTTATAATTTTTTACCACAAAAACCTAACAGAAGGAGACTTAGCTTATGGAAAATATTGTATCAAAAATATCTACAAACCTATCTAAAATGTGGAATAAAATCTTAAACCTTGAAAAGACACTATTTTCAGCGTTAAGAGAGGATTAAGATTAGAGGAGTTATCTCACAAAGAACAAAAGTTCATTAAAATATTAGATTTTGCTCAAATTGAGAAAAATATTACAGTTGTTTCTATCACCAATACTCCAAAAGATAGAATTGAAATTGCAAGAGTGTTTATAGCAAAGAGTGTTTATAATATTCAAACAACAAGAGATTTAATAGAGAGGCTCTATCGTGATAGAACTTTAAGAGTTATATGTGGGTGGAGATATAAAAGTGATATTCCAAGCGAATCAAAATTTAGTAGAGTTTTTAACCCGGATTATACAATAGAATTTGTTTCAGTAATGCTTTTGCTTGAGCTTTAGGGGCTTTTTAACAATTTTGAAGGTTTATCTATAAGGTGATAAGTCAAAAAATTTTTAATTGTCTATAAACGAAGTGTTAAATGCTAATGTGATAAAGTCTATCGCAAAATCCGGGATAAATTAGGACATCGCCCAATTATAGATATAAACCCTAAAAATTTAAAAGAACTAAAAGCAAAAATCAAATTACAAAAAGAAGAAATTAAGAAATTTGAGTTTTTAAATTTAGCACAATCATCTGATGAACACCATTATAATCAAAGAAGTATGGTTGAGAGAGTAAACAAGTATCTCAAAGATGACTTTGGATGTAAAACAATCTATTACAAAGGAGCTACAAAAGTAGCTTCTGTATTAGCATTTGGAATTTTATCTATCTGTATTCATCAGAGTTTGCAGCTTGTTACTTAAAATAGTCATAAAAAAGTAAAAAAGAGGACAATTTTAGCTATCAAACCATAAAAAGTGGAGTAAAAATGGGAATTTTTTAAGATTTTAGGGAGAATTGAGATAAAACATTGACTATATTGTCACATAGAGATTTTTTTAATCTCAAAAATTGCCAGGAAGATAAACTAGGCTGTTTGTGATGTTTGAATTTGCAAGTGGTTCTGTTATATTTTACCATTTTAATCTCTTTTTTGAGAGGCGTATAAATTTTTTTAAAGAGATAGAGGCTTTTTTATCTATTTCATAGCTTATTAAAGATAGATAATGAAGAATCTCTTTTTGAGTTAATCCGCTCCTTATTGCGTACCTTTTTAGTATATAGTTTGGGATTTTTATATGAGAGTTTAAAAATTTTTTTTCAATGTTTTTATAGAGTTTTGTGTTTTTTTTGTAACAAAGTCTTGCAAAAACAAATGGGAGTTTATATCTTTTGTACCACTCATAAGCTAAATCTACGCAATCTTTTCCCTCTTTGTATCTTTTTAAAGCCTTATCCCCTATTAAAATTTCCCCTTTTATTTCCAAAATTTTGGCTAAGATGTTTGAAGTGTTTGATTCTATATCCTCCTTTTCTTTACCAGGACAAACTATTACGCTCAAAATCTCCTTTTTAGCTACGATACCCAAGTTGGTACACTTTCTGTTTTTCGAGAATATACTCGATATAAAAGCCGCGTCAATTTTACCTTTTTTAAAATCCTTATTGATTTTTGAAGGTACTCCTTTTTTATGTTCCAATACGGCTCTATCAGAAGAATTTTTTAGCTCTCTTTTTAAAAATATATAAAACGGTAAAAGATTTATATAATCAATTTTTCCAAAAATCATGAGCGTATTATATCGTAAAAGTGAGATATAAATTTTATTTGATCAACGAAATTTTATAATGACTATTTTGATATAATACTCAAAATCCCATAATAGGAAAAGCTATGATAAGAGTAGAGTTTTTAGGTCCAATCGGTAAAGAGCCTATAGAGATAGAGGCTAAAAGCTTAAAAGAGGTGGCTCAAAAACTAAAAAGCGATAAAGAGATGTCAAAATGGCTTAGCGAGTGTGCCGTGGCAGTCAATGACAAACTAGTAGATACTTTAGAGGTGGAGCTTAAAGAGGGTGATAAGATATCTTTACTGCCACCTGTTTGCGGCGGATAAAGGATGTTTATGTTAGAGCTCTATAAAGGACCTTTGGACGTTGATAGCATCTTTTCTTCTTGGCAAAAATGGGGGAAAGATAAAAACTTCGGAGCTTTTATTACATTTGTAGGTACTGTTAGAGAAGAGGGAGGTATTGAAGCTTTGAGTTTTGATGTATATGAGCCTATTTTGACAAAATGGTTTGATGATTGGCAAGAAAGAGCTAACAAAAAGGGGGCGTATTTAAAAATGGCCCACTCTATAGGAGATGTTCCAGTTCATACATCTTCATATATGGCGGCAGTTTTTTCGCCTAAACGAAGAGTGGCATTAGAACTTATTGAGGATTTTGTAGAAGATTTTAAGGCTAGTGCGCCTATTTGGAAGTATGATATGATTAATGGCAAAAGAGTTTATGCTAGAGATAGAAGTCAAAAGATTAAAGGAAGCGGACTACTCGATATTTAAAGGATTTGGATGATAAGTTACGAAGAGTCGATGAAAATATTAAATAGTTTAGATTTTGAGCCTGAAGGAGCAGAAAAACTTTTTCTGACACAAACGTTGGGTAGAGTTTTAGCTCAGGATATTGTGGCTAAAGAGAACAATCCTGAGTTTCCTACATCTGCTATGGACGGGTATGCAATAAGATTTGAAGATCAAAAGATGAAGAGGCTAAAAATAGTTGCAAAAAATCCTGCTGGAAGCGAAGTAGAAGAGGAGGTAAAAGAGGGAGTTTGTATAAAAACATTTACAGGCTCTTTAATGCCTAAAGGTTCTGATACGCTTATACCTATAGAGAATGTGGAAGTAAAAGGCGACGAAATAGTTATAAAAAAACCTGTTACAAGAGGTTTTAGTGTTAGACCGATAGGAGAAAACTATAAAAAAGATGAGATTTTGATAAAAAAAGGCTCACTTATCTCTTTTGCAGAGATAGGTATTATGGGTAGCTTAAATATAGTTATGCCAAAAGTTTATCAAAAGCCTAAAGTTGCAATCCTTTCAACAGGAAGTGAAGTTTTAGAAATAGGCCAAGAGAGGCAAAATAGTGCTCAGATCAGAAGTTCTAACAGTTACACTCTTGAAGCTTTGGTAAGATTGCACGGAGCAGAGCCTGTTCAGTTAGGTGCCGTAAAAGATGACAAAGAGAGTATAACGAAAGCTTTAAAGGAGGCTTTAAATAGTGCCGATATGGTTGTAACTACAGGTGGTGTTAGCGTAGGGGATTATGATTATGTAAAAGATGTTATAAAAGAGGAGATCGGAGCCGAGGTTGCCTTTAAAGGTGTGATTATAAAACCTGGTCAGCACGTAATGGTTGCAAAAAAAGGTAATAAAGCTATTTTAGGACTTCCTGGATTTGCGTATTCGAGTACTGTAACATTTTTGATATACGCTCTTCCTATACTCTACAAGCTTAAGGGCACTCACTATGAGCAAAAGATAGTTAAAGCTACTTTGAAGGAAAATTTTAAAAAAAGAAGCAAAAAAACAGAATTTACTGTTTGCAATTTACGTTTGCAAGATGGTGAATATTTTGTTGATTTCAAAGGTAAAAGAGAAGGTACAAGCGCCATTTTGACGAATATGATAGGAGATGTAGGACTCATCATGACTTCTGAGCATGAAGGAGATAAAGAGGTTGGTGAAAAAGTAGATGTTTGGCTGATTAAATGAGTAGGGAGTGTGGAGTAAGGAGTGAAGCGGCCAATTCCCAATTCCAATGTTCATTTACGCTTTGCGAATCACGATTTACGAATCACGAAATGATGGATGAAGGTTAAGGGGAGAAGGATAAAAGAGTGTTAGTGTTGGTTGGGAGTTGATGGTTACTGGTTGCTGGTCGCTTTTAACCACTCAACCACTCAACTATTTTATCCCTAATCACTCGACACTCATCACTGATTACGAATTACGAAATAAAGGAGAATAAATGTTCAAAAAACTTTTATTTATTGCCGCACTGTTTGTTGGTTTAACTTATGCGGCTGATGTAAAAAGTTTTACTTTAAAAACAATGGAAGGAAAAGATATTCATATAGAGGTAAATGATAACGGGATAAAGGTCAAAGAGTATCCAAATAAGGTAATAATTTTAGATTTTTTTGGCAAAAATTGTCCTCCTTGCAAAGCTGAGATGCCTATTTTGGGTAAGATTCAAAAAAGATATAAAGATAAATTACAAATTATAGGTCTCCATGTTCAAGAGCCACTGGATATTAAAGATTATAGTATGATTAAAAATAGAGGCGTTAATTTTCCGGTTGCTGATTATATGAAGGGAAATCAAGATTTTGTTGAGTATATCTCTTCGCTAACCAGATGGCAAGGTCAGATCCCGTATATGCTCTTTTTTGATAGTAACGGTACTTATAAAGGTTATCATTTGGGTATGATGGATGAGACTGTTTTAGAAAGGATAATTGAGCAAAATTATAAGAGATAAATTTTTATATTAGTATATTAGTTTATTGGTATATTGGTATATTAGTTATTTGTCTTTCTTAATGGAATATCTATTTTTGCTAATACACCAATTACCAATATAACGACAACAGCTTTCAATCATTTTTTTAAAAACTCTTTTATATAATCTTCGTCAAGTTTTTCTTTATCGTATTTTACTACTATAATTTTTTCCGTCTCATTTACGTAAAAATCAGTAATTCCCTCTACTACTTTTAGGCCAGAAAGTTTTTCTTTGTCGAAATTTTCAAAATCCAAAAAGAGATTTGCTCTAACTCCTGGATTTCTCATACCTACTATCCAAAAAATCCAAATGATACATACCATCAAAACAAATATGGCTACGCCATTTTCATGGAAATATTGATACAACAGACCGCCTATGGCACCTCCAAGAAAGATTCCTACGTAGGCAAATGTATTTGCCACACCTAAAGCGGCACCTTTTTGGTGAACTTTTGCAAACTTTGAAACAAAACTTTGCAAAAGAGGCTCAAACATATTAAAACCTATGAAGAAAAATACTGCTCCTACAGCAAATAGTAAAAATGAGTTAGAATAGCCCATAAGTAAAAAGGAGAGCGCTATAAATATAATAGACGCTATGAAAACTTCTTTTCCTTTGTGATACTTTTCTCCTAAGATAGCAGCAGGAGCCATTGCAACTATACCGAAAATCACTGCGGGAAGATAGACTTTCCAGTAAGTTTCCGGTCCCATACCAAATTTCTGTTTCATTATTATTGGTATCAAAAAGAAGGCTATTGCCATTGTAGATGAATGGAAAAGAAAAGTTATATACATTCTAACTAAGTCTTTATCTTTGAAAACATGTTTTATTTTAGCCTCTTCTTCAGAGTAGTGATGAACTATTTTGGGAGGTTCGCCAACAGCGCTAAAGAGTATGGCTAAAGCAAGAATTGCCAAAACGGCTGTCAGCCAAAAAAGAGCCTTAACGCTGTATAGACCGCCTATAATAGGTCCTATAATCATAGCCGCGGCGAAACTAAGCGCTATTACCATACCCATAACCGCCATAGCGTGGGCCCTTTCATCCTCTCTTACATAATCTGCTATCATAGCCGTAACAACTGAGCCAATAGCACCGGCACCTTGCAAAAATCTACCCAATAGTAACATATAGATATTATCCGCTACGGCGCATATTACAGAACCAGCTGCAAACAACAAAAGTCCTATAAGTATACTCTTTTTCCTTCCTATCTTATCGCTTAAAACACCAAATGGAACTTGGAGTAAAGCTTGGGTAAAGGCGTATCCACCAACTGCAATGCCCGCTAAGAAGGCTGTCCCTCCTTTTAACTCAATAGCATACTGAGAAAGAACCGATAAAACTATAAATAATCCGAAAAATCTTAAAGCTACGATAAGACTTAAAGGAAGAACCTTTTTTACAATCTCTTTCAATTACTATCCTTTATGATAGAATTTCGTTGTTAAGTTAAGAAGTTAAAATGGTTAAAATTATTTAGTAGTTATAAATTTGGTCGAGCATTTATAAAGGTTAAATTTGTTGAATAGTTATATATTACTACTCAACAAATTAACAACTCGACTATTTCACTATTTTAACCAGTTGGCTATTTTAACAAATACCAATAAATAAAAGGCAAAAAAATGAAAGTTATTTTAGCTACTTCAAATAAGGGAAAGATTAAAGAGATTAAAAAGATTTTAGACTCGCAAGAGGTAGTTCCTTTCAAAGAGATTATAGGAGAGCTTGATATAGAAGAGAATGGTAAAACATTTAAAGAAAATGCCCTTATAAAAGCAAGAACGATTTATGAGAAGGTTAAAGATATCTATCCCGATGCCGTAGTGATCTCTGATGATAGTGGTATAACTGTACCAGCATTAGGCAATATACCTGGGATTTACAGTGCCCGATTTGCGGGTAAAAACGCTAGTGATAAAGATAATCTAAATAAGTTAATAAATGAGCTAAAATCTAAAAATATTAGAAAAACCCCAGCTTACTATACCGCTGCGATTGCTATAGTTTCAAAAGAGGGTGAATTTACAGTACATGGGTGGATGCATGGAGTAGTAATTGATGAAGCAAGAGGAGATAAGGGGTTTGGTTATGATCCTATGTTTATTCCCTCTGGTTACGATAAAACTTTGGGTGAATTGGATGATGAGATAAAAAAAGAGATATCTCACAGATCTAAAGCTTTAAAACTTGCGCAAAGAGTTTTAAAAGTTATAAAAAATAAGTAATATCCGAAGGGCTCTAAATAAAAAGAAGGAAATAAAATTGAAAGAGAAGTTTTTTAAGGATTTAAAAAGAGTTTACCAGCTTGTAGAGTTTGAGCAAAAGGAGCTTCAAAAATTTTATGATATTTTTAAACCTCACCGCTCATTGGTAGATACGAAACTTATAGATATTGAAATATTAGTAGATGAATTTTTAGTACTTTTGAATCTTCCTGTAAATGGCGAATCGAGACTTGCTGCTGTAAATAGGATAGTAAATCTAAGGGAAGATTCTCTTGTTCAAGTAATGAAAGAGGCCGGTTTTGGTGAAGAAGATATTATAAGAGCCAAAGAAGAGGCCTATCTTTGGATATCAAAATTTTATATAGAGAGGTTTGAGAGACTTATATCTAAAATAGAGGATGAAAATCTTTTAACTCCATTTTATAGAGAGATTTTAAAAGGTGCCCATCAAGTTGGGATTGCAATGAGTTCTTGGCAATCTTCCTGGACGGCGCAGATTATAAACGGTGTCAATAGAGAGCTTTACAGACTCTTTAACTCAGATGAGGAGAAGATATATAAACTTTTAAACGAGAAAAATCTTCTCGATCCAGGTATTAACGGAGAACCGGGAGATAGGTCCTATTCTGTTTTGAGAATAAAGGATGGAAAATTTGAATCGATTCCTTACTCTAAAGCTTTTGAAGAGGAGGTAAAAGAGGTTTGCAAAAAGCTTGAGTGTTTTATTTTGAATTTAAGAGGTTTGAAAGATGAAGTTTTCTTTCTAGAAAATGCATGGATCGCTTATTTTACTAAAATTAAAGAGGCACTGTTAGAAGATAAAATAGAAAATCTTATATCCAAATGGGCTGATGTGGATAGAGCATGGATGAAAATAACTTCGCCTATTCAGATAGGGCACCCTCTTGAGTATTATGAGGATCATTACAGAAAAGCTGTCGCTTTGGAATGGGATATTAGAATCGTAAATCCGGACTATCAAGATAATAGAACTAAAATAAAAATCGAGAAAGCTTTTAAAAATATATATCTTGATATTGGTAAAAACAGAGAGTCTATCTATGAAAACTCTATAAAAAATTTAAATAGAGTTCAGCTCTATATTGGAAGGCCGTTTAGCTGGTATGGTGCTGAGTTTAACGGACTTTTTAGTGCTCAAGTGGTTCCAAATGACGAAAAAGTATCTAAAGAGGAGGGTAAAAAGATATTTGCTTATGCTGATATGATACTTGAATTACAAAAATCTAAACCTCCTATGAAGATTACCAAAGAGGTTTTTGGAGCTAAACTTGTCAAAAAGTTCAGAAAAGTTTTAAAAATGCCTCAAATTTGGCATAAAGTTTACGATATAACCACTATCGGTCATGAATATGGTCATATTTTGTGGATGGATGAGAGTAGTGAATCGCTTATGAATAGATCCGGACAGTTTAAAAATGTTGAGGAGTTTAAAGCGACAGTAGGAGGACTTATAGCTTTTTTTATATTTGAAGAGGAGGAACTTTGGGAATATGTAATGGAAGATACTCTACAAAGAGTAGTTTCACTCATCTCTTGGATGGAGACTTCGGAGGTTTTGCCATATTATATAGAGGGACTTTTGCATCTAAAAGGACTTTTTGACTCAAAAGTTTTAAGATTCGATAAAAGACTTAATGTAGATATATCAAAAGATAGCTACGAAAGGCTAAAAGAGTGGTATATGAATGTTTATAAATGTCTAGTTGCTGATTATTATCTTGAGAAAAGTGATCCAAAAAAGTTTTTAGATAATTATGTTGAAAAAGTAGGAAAGCACTATCTTCCTAAAGATGAAAAGGTAAAAGAGTTTGTATTGTATTACTGGGAACTTTATAAGAAAATTGGAAGGATTATAGAAGAATAATTTAGTAAAACTATCTAATAAAACTTGACATAAATAGACTAAACTTGTTATAATTACAGCAAGAAAAAACTGAATAAGGAGGTGACTATGTTACCTATGATAGATCCTTTCAAAGAGCTAAGAGAGATAGAAAAGAGAATCTCTAGTATGTTAGATCTTGAAAGAGCAGCTGTTCCAGCGACAGCAAAGGAGACAGTATGGGCACCGGCAGTTAACGAAAAAGAGAATGATAAAGCTTATTATGTTGAAGTGGATCTTCCTGGAGTTAAAAAAGATGATATAAATGTTGAGGTTAAAGATAACATTTTGACAATATCTGGCGAAAGAAAATTCAAAAAAGAGGAGAAAGACGAAGGCTATATCAGAACAGAGAGTTTCTTTGGAAAATTTGAAAGAAGATTTACTCTTCCAAGTGACGCTGATGCCCAAAAAATTGAAGCTAAAGCTGAAGATGGAGTACTTTATATAACAATACCAAAAATCGAAGAGAAAGAAAATACTAAAAAGATCGAAATCAAGTAAAGGGCACTTGTCCTTTGCTTGATTTGCCACTTATTCTACTCACTCTTCAATTTTTCATAAACACAATTTAATCCTTCATTTGATATACTATCTTGCTTTTGTTAAATATAGTTATTTTTCGTTTCAAAGGATAAAATATGCTTCTTTTTACTCCCGGACCTACGCCGGTACCAGAAAAAGCTAGAGTCGCAATGGCCGGTGAGACTATACATCATAGAACACCAGAATTTACTAAAATATTTAATGAGACTAGAGAACTTCTTTTTAATCTTTTAAAAACTGATGAAGTAGTTTTGATAGCTTCTACCGGAACAGGAGCCATGGAGGCTTGTGTTACCAATCTTTGCCATAAAAAGGCTTTGACTGTAAATGCCGGTAAATTTGGGCAAAGATTTACTAAAATTTGTGACTCTTTTAATCTTCCTTATATCGAACTTACTTATGAATGGGATACGCCTGCAGATGCTGAAGAAATTGTTAAAACAGTAAAAGAAAATCCAGATATTGATGCTCTTTTTATTCAGATATGTGAAAGTGCAGGAGGTCTTAGGCATCCAGTTGAAGAGATTGCCGCAAAAGTAAAAGCTGAAAGAGCGGATATTATGGTTGTGGCTGACGGTATTACTGCAGTTGGTGTGGAACCTATAGATATTGAGAATATCGACGCTTTAATAACAGGAAGCCAAAAAGCTTTGATGCTGCCTCCAGGTCTTTCCATGATAGGTTTAAGTCAAAAAGCGGTAGAAAAAATAGGCAAAGGAAAAGGATTTTATTTTAATCTTGCGAGCGAAATAAAAAAACAAAGAGAAGGTACTACTGCTTATACTGCAGCCACAACTCTGATAATAGGTTTAAGAGAGATTTTAAAAGAGATTGAAGAGTTAGGGCTTGATACTCTTTATGATTTGACAGACAAAAGAGCTTTAGCTACAAGAGTTGCTTTAGAGGCTATTGGTCTTAGTATATATCCTAAAAAACCGGCAAATGCTATGACTGCGATTATAGATGAGGAAGCTGAAAAAATAAGAAAGATTTTAAAAACAAAATATGGGGTAAACGTAGCAGGAGGACAAGATCATCTAAAAGGCAGACTCTTTAGAATAAATCATATGGGTTTGATTGAGCCTTATGAAGCTGCTTGGGTGGTAAATGCAGTCGAAAAGGCTCTTGAAGAGCTTGGACGATTGAAGTATGAAGGAAAAGCAAATAGGGTATTTAACGAAATATATTTTAGGATTGATTTATGATTTATGAACATGAAATCCCAAAAGGGGCTAGACTCTATTTTGGAAATAGTGCAAAATTAAAAAGAGATATAGAAGCAAAAGCCAGCGAAATTTTTTACAAGCATGGTTATGAAGAGATTATTACGCCACTTTTTTCTTATCATCAACATTTTAGTATTGAAGATAGAAAAGAGCTTATTAGAGTTAGCGATGAACAAAATAGAGATATTACGCTTAGAGCCGACTCTACAGTAGATGTTGTGAGAATTATTACAAAGAGGCTCGGACGCAGTACATCCCATAAAAAATGGTTTTATATACAGCCGGTTTTTAGATATCCAACATCTGAATTTTACCAAATAGGGGCCGAACTTTTGGGAAGTTCCAAAAGCGAAGAGGTACTTAAAATCGCGTTAGAGATTTTAAAGGAGCTAAATATTGAGCCACTGCTTCAGATTTCCAATATAAAGATAGCTAAAATACTGCATAAAGAGCATAATATACCTTTAGAGGTTTTAAAAAGTGTAAATATAGAGTATCTTTTAGAGTGTGGCAGTGAGTGGATAAAGAGGCTCATTTATCTAAAAAAGCCTTCTCAAATAGATGACTTAATAGGCGAGGTTCCGCAAAATATAGAGGATGAGCTCGTAAAGATCAAAGAGCTTAGCGATTCGATAAATTACGATAATCTCATTATAGCACCTCTTTATTATGCGAAAATGAGGTATTATGAGGATCTTTTTTTTAGATTTATCGATAAAAACATGACTCTTTGTATGGGTGGAGAGTATAGAGCAGATAAATTAGCTGCGGCTGGATTTGCGTTGTATACGGACAATTTGATTGAAATTTTAGAAGACAAAGGTTGTTGATGAAAGCGGATTTGATAGTTGGTATTCAATGGGGAGATGAAGGAAAAGGAAAAATTGTTGATCTTCTTGCGCAAAATTATGATGTTGTATGTAGATATCAAGGCGGACATAACGCCGGCCATACCATAGTTGTTGACGGAAAGAAAATTGCACTGCACCTTATACCTTCTGGGATTTTAAATCCAAAAGCTGTAAATATCATAGGTAACGGTGTAGTAGTAAGTCCCGCGGCACTTCTTAAAGAGATGGAACAGTTTGACTCTTTAGAGGGAAGACTTCTCATAAGCGACAAAGCTCATCTGATTTTTAGATATCACGAGTTGATAGACAAGGCAAAAGAGAAGCTTAGAGGCAAAAACGCGATTGGAACCACAGGAAGAGGTATAGGCCCGGCATATAGCGATAAAATAAGCAGAATGGGTCATAGAATAGGTGAACTAAAAGATACGAAAAAACTTTTAGAGAAGATTTTGGACTATTTTGAAACAAACAAAGCATATTTTAAAGCTTTAGATATAGAAATACCTTCTAAAGATGAACTTAAAAAAGAGCTTGAACTTTATAGAGAAAAACTTTTGCCTTATGTAACTGATGTTACTAACTATATCTGGGAGATTATGAAGTTTGGAGAGAATAAGATTTTGCTTGAAGGAGCTCAAGGAAGTATGCTCGATATAGATCATGGAACATACCCGTTCGTTACAAGTTCCAATACTATAGCAGCGGGTGCTTGTACAGGGCTTGGACTCTCTCCTAAAGATATCGGTAAAGTTATAGGAATTGCCAAAGCTTACTGTACTCGAGTGGGAAATGGACCTTTTCCTACTGAAGATTTCGGCGAGGATGGAGAAAAACTTAGAAAACAGGGGGCCGAGTTTGGCACAACTACAGGGCGTCCTAGAAGATGCGGATGGTTCGATGCGGTTACGGCAAAATACGCATGTAGGCTTAATGGTTGTGATGAGCTTGCAATTATGAAATTAGATGTTTTAGATGGTTTTAAGAAGATAAAAATATGCATTGCATATAGATATGAGGGGGAGATTATAGATTATGTGCCAAGTGATTTGGAAAATGTGCAACCGGTATATCAAGAGATTGATGGTTGGGATAGCGTTGAGGGTATAAAAGAGTATGAAAAATTGCCTAACGAAGCAAAAAAGTTCATAAAAATTATAGAGGAACTTACCGGAACAAAAGTAGGAATAATCTCTACTAGCCCAGATAGAGCCGATACCGTTATTAGATAAGTGGTTGAGCGGTTAAGTGATTCAAACTACTTCACTGTTTTACCATTTTGACTTTATAAACAAGTTACTATAGACATAGGAGAGTTAATGAGACTAAGACTTCCTCACGCACCATACGTAGCGAACAAGATAGCTATAGATTTAGCAAAAAGCGGATTTGTTACTTTGACAAAAGGTATTGAATCTGTAATAAAAGCAGCTCAGGAGATAATAGAAGAAGATCTTAAAAAAGAGCTGGCTTTAGAAGAGCATGTTAGAGAGATTATAGAAGAAAACGAGGATGAGATCGAGTTTATGCTAGCTGATTCCAAACAGCTTTTTTGGATGATAAAAAAGAGATTAGCGCCCGAATATGATGTAATACTAAATTTTGAGGATAGGTTTAATCACCTTTCCCATAAAATATTAGATTATCTTTATGAAGAGGATCTTATAAGATATACTGTTCCGGAAAATAAAGTAAAAAATATTATTTTCAATGCGATTGTTGATTATATAAAGATGTATGATGAGATTGAGGATAAGGTATTTGAAAAGATTTCAAATTATAAGCGTAAGCTTGTACCAGGCTCCGAGGAGTTTGAGCTTGTTTTTCAAAAGATGTATGAAGAGGAACTTAGGAAAAGAGGGATGTTGTAATTAGTTATTGGTGTATTTAGTTACATTAGGCGAATATATGTTGGGTTTTGAGTGTTGGGATACAATTTTACAAAGCTTAAATTATGAGTAATGAATTACGAATCACAACAAGAAAGGGTTGGAGTTGAAAAAAGTCTGGATATATCTTGAAAACGGAATCTTCTTGGAGGCCAAAAGTTTTGGAAGTGAAGGAACAAAGGTCGGTGAGATAGTATTCAATACTTCTATGAGCGGATATCAAGAGATTATAAGCGATCCTAGTTATGCCGGACAGTTTATCACTTTTACTATGCCTGAAATCGGAAACGTAGGTGTAAATAAGGAAGATATGGAAAGTTATGGTGCTTTTGCGAAAGGTATAATAGTAAGAAACTATCAAAGAAGATATTCTAATTTTAGAGCTGAGGACTCATTGGAAAATTTTTTAAAAAAATTCGACGTAATGGGCATTTGCGATATTGATACAAGATTTTTAACAAAAGTATTAAGAGAAGATGGCTCACAGATGATGATAGCTTCTACGGAAATTAGCGATCAAGAAGAGTTAAAAAAGATTTTAGAAAACTCACCTAGAATAGAGGAGATAAATTATATAAAAGAGGTTAGTGCTAAAAAGTCTTATATTCATAAAAGTGCGACTTATGATGCTAGGGTGTTTAGATACAAAGAGCCGCCTGAAGCTAAAGCTAAAATAGTTGCTATAGATTTCGGAGTAAAAAGAAATATCTTAAACAATCTGACTGAGGCTGGACTAGAGGTTGAGGTGATTCCACAAGATTTTTGCGTTGAAGAATTGATAGAGAGATTCGAAAAAGGCGAAATTGACGGAGTATTTCTATCTAATGGTCCCGGGGATCCACTTATTTTAAAAGATATTCATGAAAAGATTAAAAAGCTTATAGAAAAGAAGATCCCGATGTTTGGTATATGCCTTGGACACCAACTACTTTCCATCTCTCACGGTTATCCAACATTTAAGCTTAAATTTGGCCATCATGGTGGAAATCATCCAGTAAGAAACGAAAAAACTAAAAGGGTTGAGATAACTGCACAAAATCACAATTATAACGTACCAGAAAATATAAAAGATATAGCCGAAGTAACTCATATAAACCTTTTTGACAATACAATTGAGGGTTTAAAATATAAAAACTCCCCTATTTTTTCGGTTCAGCACCATCCAGAAGCAAGTCCAGGACCTCATGAGAGCGCATATATATTTAAAGAGTTTGCGGATTTGGTGATAAAGCATAAAGATAGTAAATAGAAAAAATAAACTTATAACTCAAAAAAAAGTTTGATAAAATAGAAAGTAGTCGTTAAAAACGACTATCTTTCAAACTTTAATCATCTTTTTTTCCTCTATTTTTATTTAACTCGGATTTTGCAATAGACTTTATCACATTATCAAAAATTTTTTGATTTACATCAGAGTAGAAAGAGCTCAAATTTTAAAAAGCCTTAATCTTGCTCAAAAGCAGTGCTGAAACAAATTCTATTATAAAATCCGGCCTAATCAAAAATAAAAACCGGCATAATTTAATTTGAAAATTAATATTTATATGTAATAATTTTAATAAAATTTTTTAATTTAAATCGTTAGGAGTTAGTATGAAAAGAAAGATAGGGTTGTCGCTTATTTTAAGCGGTGCACTTTTTGCAGGTTCTATAGAGGTAGAAAAAGTTTTTATAGAGGATATAGCAGAAACATCTGCTAATTTAACGGAGGTTAGCAAAGAGGAGATAAAGTTTACGAGACAACAGGATTTGGGTGAAATTTTATTTGAAACTTTACCAGAAATTAATCTTGTAAGAGCCAGTGCTATAGGTAATGATATTATCTTGAGAGGTTTTAAAAGAGATGACATAAATGTACTTATTGATGGAGCTAAAGTTTATGGGGGATGTCCAAACAGAATGGACCCACCAGCAATGCACGTTTCTTCGGCGCAGATTGAGAAGGTAACGGTTAAAGAGGGGCCCTTTGATGTTGAAAATTTTGGAAGTATGGGCGGTATGATAGATGTTAAGACAAAAGACCCACAAAAGGGACAGAGTGCGGAAATATCTTTCATATACGGTAGTTATGATTATAACAAACTAAGCATTAGTGGAAATGCCGGTAACGATAAAATTAAAATCTTACTAGGCTACTCTCACGAATCAAGCGATCAATATAAGGATGGAGATGGTAAGACACTAGTAGAACAGCAGTGGGAACAGTTACCGCAGACAGATAAAAACAGATACCAAGAACAGTATAAAGATGCAAAAGCTTATACTAGAAATTCAGTCTGGACTAAAGTATTACTCAATATTTCAGATAATCAAGAGTTGAAAATAAGTGCTTACGGAGATAAAGCTACTGACGTTTTGTATCCTGCTTTTCAGATGGATGCTCAGCTTGATAAAACCGCTATGTTAAATGCCGAATACGCTATAAGAAATCTTTCTAAGTATTCTAAAAAATTAAGTTTAAAAGCTTACTATTCTCACGTTAAACATGATATGGGAACCGAATTTAGGGAATATGGAGTTCCTGCAACTGATGCCAATGGCATGTATAGAACTCATAGAGTTAGAAGCACCATAAAAGGATTAAAACTAGAAAATAGTTTTGATTTATCCGATATTGCTTGGAAAATAGGTGCTGACGGTAGTCTTAGAAACTGGGACGGGATATGCTTAAATGAACCGAGCGAAACGCCTAAGCAGGTAAGAATTCCGAATGTAGATACGAAAAATAGAGCTGTGTTTGTTAAAGCGATAAAAAATATAGATAATATAACTATCAAATTTGGTGCAAGATACGATAAAACGGATATTGATGCAAATAATTTTAACGATCCTACTATTTCTGCAATTGCAGGTATTCAAAACTATTATGACGGAAAACATAGTAGAAACTTTAATGATCTGAGTGCAAATCTAGTTTTAAAATATAAAGTAAACGATGAGTCTTCATTTTTTATCGGAATAGGACAAGGTATAAGAGTTCCTGATGCACAAGAGCTATATTTTGTAGGGTATATGTCCGGCAATTGGACTAGAAAAGGAAATCCAGATCTGAAAGAGACAAAAAATAGAGAAATTGATATAGGTTACGAGACGCTTATAGGTGAAACCTCTCTAAAAGTTACCGCATTTTATAGTGATTTAAAAGACTATATTTACGCTTATAAAACAAATGCCGGTAACCTTAGTCCAACGGTATATTATCTTACCTGGGAAAACATAGATGCTCATATTTATGGTACAGATTTGTCTATTGTATCTATGATAAATGATGAGTTGAGTTTAGAGGCTGGAGCTTCTTATCAAAGAGGAAGGAAAGACTCTCAACCTATAGATACGCAAACTGATGAAGATTTAGCGCAAATACCTCCATTAAAAGGTAGAGTTGCACTAAACTACGATAACGGAGACTATTTTGCTAGAGTAGAAGTTTTGGCGGCTTCAAAATACTCAAACTATGATGCTGACAACGGTGAGCAAGAGATTGATGGCTGGACGGTTCTAAATCTAAAAGGCTCAAAAGATTTGGCAAAAAATATTACTTTGAATGTGGGAGTCGATAATGTTTTTGATGAAACTTATGCTGTTAACAATACATATGCCGGAAGAGCATTGATAGGAGGAACAACTCCTATTTTGATTAATGAACCTGGAAGATTTATTTACGCAAATTTAGATTTTAGATTCTGATATAATTTTTATTAAGGTTAATAGGGCGAAGGGAGAAGGATGAATTAAATAATATATGCCTTCTACCTTCTACCTTCATCCTCAAAATAAAGGATAATCAATAGAAACTATCGATATTTTAAGTATTGTAACTGTAGCGTTTTTAGGTAGTCTTGGACATTGTATTGGAATGTGCGGTGGTTTTGTGATAGCTTATACGGCTGCAAAGATTGATCCATCTATTGATAGAACTAAACAGTATTTAGCTCACATAGTCTACAATTTTGGAAGAATCATATCATATATGATTATTGGAGCGTTTTTTGGTTTTTTAGGTGGTATACTTCTTATTTCTACTACTACACAAGGCATTTTATATGTAATAATAGGTATTTTTATGATTTTGATGGGAATCTCTTTATCGGGTAATTTAAAATTTTTAACCTCTATTGAGGTCTCTTTGGCAAAATATGGCTTTTTTAAGAATCTTTTTTCAAAGTTAATTCACTCAAAAACATTACCTAGTTTTTTCTTTTTAGGCATGTTAAATGGTTTTTTACCTTGCGGGTTAGTCTATTTTTTTGCTGCAAGTGCCGCGGCAACCGCTAGTGTTTTTTGGGGTGCGGTAGTAATGCTTATTTTTGGTCTCTCTACTGTTCCCGTAATGTTCGGACTTGGAACGGTTGCCGGATTTTTAAAAAGTTCTCAGTTTAGAGTTGCAATGGTTAAAATTGCTTCGGTTGTGATTGTTCTTTATGGTATATATATATTGTATAAAGGCTACTGGTTCATTTTTGATCCAAATGCATCGATACACACTTGTCATTAGGAATTAGGAATTATGTTTTATAAAACTTATCTAACTTATTTTGTATTGTTATAAGATAGATTAACATTCAATTTCTATTTAAAAAAAATATTTTCCCAGTTTCCAATTCTAAATATTTTTGATTAAAGAGCAGACAATGAGATTTGATAATAATTACAACTATAAAAATATTGGAAAGATAAAGATTAAAAATCTTCCCCTCAAAAGCTTTACTATTTTATATGTAGAAAACTCTCTTCTTGATCAAAAAAGAGTTTTGCCAATACTGAAATTTTATGGTAAGGAAGTATATATAGCAAACAATGGAATAGATGGTTTAGAACTATTTAAAAAGTATAATCCAGATATTATCGTTACAGATACTAAAATGCCAAAACTTGACGGGATAGCTATGATTAAAGAGATTAAAAATATTAAAAGTTCTATCCCTGTAATCATAACCGGAGAAAAAAATCCAGAATGTCTTTTGGAGTCTATAAATTTAGGAGTTGAAAAATTTTTAATTAAGCCGATAAAGGAAGAAGAGTTAAGAAAAGCGTTGGATGGGATTGAAACAAAACTTTTTTTGGAAAAAGCGAAAGAGTATAACATCTTTATGCTTCATCAATACAAAAATGCTATCGATAGTTCAAATATAGTTTCTAAAACAGATATTAACGGGATCATAACATATGTAAATGAAGAGTTTTGTAATATATCAGGATATTCTAAAGAAGAGCTAATAGGACAAAATCATAACATTGTAAGACATCCAGATGTTCCGAAAGAGGTTTTTGAGAGATTTTGGAAAACGATTTTAAGTAAAAAGATATGGAAAGGAACTGTTAAAAACAGAGCTAAAAACGGCAGTACTTTTTATGTGAATACTACTGTTATACCAATAGTTGATTGGAATGGTAAAATTGTTGAGTTTGTGGCTATCAGATATGATGTGACAAAGAGTATATTGCTTCAAGAAAAATTACAGAAAAAAGAGAAAGAGTTAGAAGCTTTAAATAAAAATCTAGAACGTAGAGTTGAAGAACAGACTAAAAAACTTAGAGAATTGAATTTGACTTTAGAAAAGAGAATTGAAAAAGAGGTAGAAAAAAATAGGCAAAAAGATAGAATGATGTTTCAACAAGCCCGTCTTGCCTCTTTAGGAGAGATGCTTGGAAATATAGCACATCAATGGAGACAGCCGTTGATGGAATTAGGAATCCTTTTTTATAAAATAAAACGAGAATCTATAGAAAATGGTATAGATAAAGAAAAAATAGAAGAGATATACAATAAAGGAATATCTATTCTCGATAGAATGTCTCAAACTATTGTTGATTTTCAAAACTTTTTTAGACCTGATAAAAAAAAAGAGATTTTCAATATATATGAGACTATTAAACATAGCATCTCTATAGTAGAAGGAAGTCTAAAAAGAAGTAATATAGAGATAAAAGTTAATAAATATGATGATTTAGATGTAATAGGTTATAAAAATGAATTTTCTCAAGTTTTAATAAATCTTATCAACAATGCCAAAGATGCATTAAATCAAAATAGATTTTTTGATAAAAAGATAGTAATTAATATAAAAAAAGTTTTTGAGGAAGAGTCTGATAAAGCCTTCATAGAGGTTATTGACAACGGCGGTGGAATAAAAGAGTCTATTTTAGATAAAATATTTGAACCATACTTTACTACTAAGCACAGTTCTCAAGGAACCGGCTTAGGGCTTTATATGTCAAAGATGATTATTGAACAGAGTATGCATGGAAGATTAGAAGTTGAAAACTTTGAAAATGGTGCAAAGTTTACTATAAAATTACCTATAAAAGAGTAAATAGATAAGGAGATATATTTATGAATAGTTGTAAAGAGATTTTGATGGATTTAAGTATTTTATATGTAGAAGATGAAGAAGATATTAGAGAGATGTTAAAAGATGTTTTAAAAGATGATTTTAAAAGATTCATAACAGCTAAAGATGGCGAAGAAGGGTTCAGAAAATTTAAAGAAATTAAATTTGATATTGTGGTTACCGATATCGAAATGCCGAAAATGGACGGTATGACTCTTGCAAAATCAATCAAAAAAATCTCTAAAGGGACTCCGGTTATACTTTTAACTGCATATAGTGAAAAAGAGAGACTGTTTCGCGCTATAGATGTAGGTGTTAATAAATATCTTGTTAAACCTTTTACTCCCGATAAACTTTTAAATGTTATATGTGAAATAGCAAAAGAGCATCTTCAAAAAGATAAAATAGTAAAACTTAATGATGAACTCTATTATGATCTTAGAAAAAGAGGAGTTTATACGAAAGAAGGCGAATCAATAACATTAACAAGAAAAGAGCTAAAATTTTTAGAACTTCTTGTTAAAAATAGAGATAGAGTGGTAACTATAGAAGAGATAGAAAGCGTTATATGGAGAGATGAAATTTTTACTGAAGCTGCGCTTAGAGCATTAGTTAAAAGGGTAAGACAAAAAACTTCTAAAGAGATGATTAAAAACTTTCCTGGAATTGGATATAAATTAATAAAAGACAATTAGGTTTTTTTAAGAAAAATAAATGATAGATAAATGCAGATCGATTACGCCTTTGGTTTTTGAATTGTTATTCAGATGTTTTTGTAATCAACTAAATTAATATTAGTTAAATGTGTTAAATCTACTCAAACCTTCTTAAAAATTACTTATGAAAGTTTTATAAAAAATTTTTTTTGATATTTAAGGTTTATAACAACTTACATCTATTATAATTCTTTTTTGTTGGAAAATGTCAAAATCGTGACAAATTTTATAGGAGGTTTTCATGCAAAATCCTGCAATTGAGTATGATTATACCGTTGCAAAGTGGTTTAGCTACCTTGCCATTTTGTTCGGTATATTAGGGATGGGTGTAGGTGTTTTGATTGCATTTCAGTTAGCTTTCCCTGAGTTAAACTACATTTTTGGTCAATACAGTCTATTTAGCAGACTTAGACCTATTCATACAAATGTTGTTGCTTATGGGTTTACACTAAGTGGTATTTGGGCAACATGGTACTATATTGGTCAAAGAGTACTTAAAGTTTCGCTTAAAGAGTCTCCGTTTTTAAGCGGACTTGCTAAAGTTCACTTTTGGTTGTATTTTATAACGGCACTTTTAGCTGTTGTATCTCTACTTTTTAGAGTAACAACATCAAAAGAGTATGCTCAGTTTGAATGGCCGCTTGATATATTGGTTGTTTTAATATGGGTTATATGGGGAATCGGAATATTCGGTCTTATAGGACTTAGAAGAGAAAAGACACTTTATATCTCTATGTGGTACTTTATAGCAACTTTTCTAGGTGTTGCAATGCTTTATCTTTTCAACAATATGGAGGTTCCGACATACTTAGTAACTGGAATGGGCGATCCTCTTCACTCGGTCTCTATGTATGCTGGAAGTAATGATGCTCTTGTTCAGTGGTGGTTTGGTCACAATGCAGTTGCGTTTGTTTTTACTGTACCTATTATTGCTATGATCTACTACTTCTTGCCAAAAGAGTCTGGACAACCTGTTTATTCATATAAACTATCATTGCTATCTTTCTGGGGATTAATGTTTGTTTATCTTTGGGCTGGCGGTCACCACCTAATCTACTCTACGGTACCAGATTGGATGCAGACAATGGGTTCAATTTTCTCGGTAATTTTGATTTTGCCTTCGTGGGGTAGCGCGCTTAACATGCTTTTAACTATGAAAGGTGAGTGGGGACAATTAAAAGATAGCCCATTAATTAAATTTATGGTTCTTGCTTCAACATTCTATATGCTCTCAACCCTAGAAGGTCCTATTCAGTCTATTAAATCTGTTAATGCTCTTGCACATTTCACAGACTGGATTCCTGGACACGTTCATGATGGAACTCTTGGATGGGTTGGATTTATGATCATCGCCGCTATTATGCATATGGCTCCAAGATTTTATAAAAGAGAAATTTATAGCAAAAAACTTCTTGAGGCACAATTCTGGCTACAAACAACAGGTATAGTTTTATACTTCTCAAGCATGTGGATAGCGGGGATTACACAAGGTATGATGTGGAGAGCTGTTGACCAGTATGGTAACCTAGCTTACTCTTTTATCGATACAGTTACTGTTCTTCATCCATACTATACATTAAGAGCTATAGGTGGCTTAATGTATTTCATAGGTCTGTTTATGTGGGCTTATAACTTCTATAAAACTATGACAGCGGCAAGACAAATTGAGAAAGAACCTCAATTTGCTTCACCGATGGCAGCATAAGGAGGCGTAAATGTTTGGATGGTTAGAAAGAAATCCGTTTTTCTTTGCAGTCGGTGTTTTCGTAGTAATAGCTTTTGCAGGGCTAATCGAAATTGTTCCCGACTTTGCGCAAGCTTCTCGTCCGGTTGTAGGTACTAAGCCTTATAGTGTTTTAGAGTTAGCCGGAAGACATGTTTATATTAAAGATAGTTGTAATGCATGTCACTCTCAATTGATTAGGCCGTTTAAGTCTGAAACAGATAGATACGGAATGTATTCATTAAGTGGTGAATACGCTTATGATAGACCGTTTCTTTGGGGTTCAAAAAGAACTGGTCCAGATCTTCACAGAGTCGGTAATTATAGAACAAGCGATTGGCATGCAAACCATATGTGGGATCCAACAAGTGTAGTTCCTGGTTCAATTATGCCGGCTTACAAACATATGTTTACAAATGTTACTGACTTAGAGACTGCATATGCGGAAGCTTTAACTGTAAAAAAAGTTTTTAATGTTCCTTATGATGTTGATATAGATGGTGACGGTCAAGTTGATGTACCACTTGGAAGTTACGAAGAGGCTAAAGAGAGAGCGTTGAAATATGCATTGAAAATCGCGCAAGAGACTAAAAGAGAAGATTTGGTAAATATGGTTAAAGAGGGTAAAATTCCTGAAATTGTAGCACTTATAGCATATCTTAATAGGTTGAAGTAATAATGGAAATAAGAGAGATACAAGGTTATCTTTACTTTTTTTTCATACTTTTTTTAACCTTTGTATTATACGGATATATTGTTCATCTTTATAGAAGTGAAAAGAAGGGTGAGCGGGATTATGAAAAATATGGGAAGATGGCTCTAGATGACGAGCTTACTTCCCCTCCTGTGGAGCCATTGGATGAAAATGAAGATGCAAAAGAAAAAAGGAGCGGTAAATGAATTGGCTAAACGATAATGTAAACCAGTTGGCCTTGTTAGGTGCTGCTGCTATTTTGATCTTAACGATCGGAATTTCAGCTAAATATTTTAAAGATATTAAAGAAGGTAAATCCGAAGGAGAGTTAAAAGAGGAAAATTGGGACGGCATAGGAGAATATAAAAACAATTCTCCTATAGGTTGGTCTTTAGCGTTTATAGGTACAATTATCTGGGGTATATGGTACTGGCTAGCTGGATATCCATTGAACGCTTATTCTCAAATCGGCGAGTATAACGAGGAAGTGGCTGCCCATAATGCAAGATTTGAGAGCAAATGGAGCAATCCGACTAAAGAAGATCTTTTAGGTATGGGCGAAGGAGTTTATCTTGTACAGTGTTCTCCATGTCACGGTATAGATGCGACAGGAATCGAAGGAAAAGCGCAGGATTTAACCAAAAGACTTCTTAAAGAGAGTGTTCTTGCTGTTATAGAAAAAGGTTCTGCTGCGCTCGGTGATAATGCGATGGACGGACAAGGAAAATTTGGCTATCCAATGGGTGAAATGCCTCCTGGACTTGTAAGCGGTGCAGATGCTGAAGCGGTTGCAGAATATGTTGCAAACGGTTTAAAAGGAAACCAAAAAGGTGCTGAAGTTTATGCAAATGCTTGCGCAAGCTGTCATGGTCCTGACGGAACTGGAATGGATGGCATGTCTCCAAATCTAAAAGAGTATGATGATAAAATAATTCAAGCTGTTCTTGAGCATGGTAAACAATCAGTAATTGGTACAATGCCGAGTTTTAAAGGAATGCTTACAGCGGTACAGCAAAAAGCTGTTGCGACATATATCCGCTCATTGAGCGAATAAGGAGAGTGGTATGAATGAAAATAGATCACTATGGAGTTTACACGGATTGACCGGCTATTTTATAGCTGTAGCTTTACTTCTTTCGATTTTAGCGTTTTTAGTGACGGCCGCAATAAAAACACAGCAGGCTACGGCTCATCAAAGTTATGAGATTAAAAATCCTCAAGCTATTAAAATGTTTGGTTCGGATCTAGAAAATGAGACACAAGTAATTGTGCATGGAACTCCTGTAGGCGGTGATAAAATGCACAAATATCAGTTTGTAGAGAAGTAAGGAGGCCGTAATGGTTGATAAATTAGAAGCGATAATCGGTTTTTTATTGTTAGGTTCGGCTATCATAACGCTTTGGGCAGTAGCAACTCCTTTTCATGCGTATGTTGGTTAATGCTTAAAACTAACAATTTGGGGCTTGTTGCCCCAATTTTTCTTCTGCTACTTTTTACTACTAATATATTTGCCTCATTTGTTATAAAAAATGATGATCTACTGCCCCAAAAAACAGTCGACAAAATAGATGAGATGGGAAAAGAGCTGCAAGAAAAAACCGGAGTTAGCGTTTATATAGCTGCGGTTAAAGATTTAAACGGTATCGATATACAACAGTATGAAAAAAGTTTAAGCAAAAGCTTAAATAAGCCTTTTATTTTGCTTACTATAGCTGTAAATGATAAAAAGATTGATATTATTAACTCTAAAGAGTTAGATAATAGATACGATAAGGAGCAAATTTTAAGTCCATGGCCCTGGAGAGGTACAATATTGCCGCTTTTAACGGCAAAGACAAAAGATCCAAAAGCAAATATTGAAGCGGCTCTTTTAAACGGTTATGCAGATATTGTAGAACAGGTGGCTAACTCTTACAATGTTAAACTTGATTCTGCCCTAGGTAATCAAAATAGAATAGTATTTGATATATTAAAAATACTTTTCTACGGAATAATCGTTTTATTTGCAATTAGATTTATAATGGGGAGATTTAAAAAAGATGCAAAAAAGTGAAAAAAATTATTGGCCACATTTTATCGTCGGTTTAGTTATCTTTGCTGCCATACTTGGAGTTTGGACTATTAAAGCGGCCATTGATAATCCGGTTGAACTAGATAATAGTTACATGCTTAACTATCACGCTGTTAACGAAGACATCAATGAAATTCTTAAAAAACAGCAGATTTTTGATAGAAAATATGAAATAGTTCTTTTATCTCCTAAAATAAGTTACGGAGAAAATGAAATTGTATTGCTTTTAAAAGATAAAGAAGGGAATGTGGTTAAAGACGGTGAGATAAAAATTCTTTTAACAAGACCAGATACTACTAGATTTGATAAAAAATTTGAGCCTAAATATGAAAAAAATGGATATATAGCAAATGTAATTCTTGATAAAGAAGGAAGATGGAATTTGGTAGTTAAAGCAAAAGTTGGCGATGCGGAGGGATTTAAAACTTTTAAACTTTCTACCTTAGAATGAAACTCTACGTTTTTCCGACTTCAAGAGCATTAAGAAAAGAGCGAGAAAAACTTCTTCAAAACGAATCATTTCTTCCAAAATTGACTACGATTGATGATTTTGAAACAAGAGCAGTAATAGTGCCTTCAAAAGTGTATGCAAATGATGATACGAGACTTATTCTTTTAAAAAAAGCTGCCGATTTTAAAGATTTTAAAAAGTTGCATATTGATGATGAGTTTTTTAGATTTATAAAAAACAGCAGCTATTTTTTTAGATTTTTTGAAGAACTAGAAAACGAGAGGGTCAAATTTGATCTTTTAAAAGAGGCGGACATTTATGCCGAATATAGTGAACATATTGAGATTTTGGAATTTTTGAAAAAAAGATATGAAAAACTGTTAGACAAACACGGCTATTTTGACAATATAACCCTGCCAAAGGAATATATACTCAATGAAAACTATTTGAAAGGTTTTGAAAGCGTAACAATAAAATTAGAGGGATTTTTAACAAATTTTGAGTTGGAGATTTTGGAAAAGGCATCTAAAATAACTGAGATAGTTATAGAGTACAAATGCAATAAATATAACAAAAAAATGACTCAAAGGTTTGAAAAGTATGATTTTAAGTTGGAAGATGGCTACCTATATAGGCTGAACATTTCTGAAAAAAGTTACAAAAAAGTTGAACAACTCAAAAATAGGTGTAAAGGAAGATATATATCTTTTCTAAATAGAATATCTCAAGTGGCATATGTGAAAAAAAAGATAGATGAGTTTATAAAAAGTGGAATAGAACCTGAAAATATAGCAATAATTTTGCCAGATGAGTCTTTTAAAGAGTATTTGGATCTATTTGATACTTTGAATAATTTAAACTTTGCTATGGGATTTGACTTTTCGAAAAGCGAAGTTTTTAAAGCTTTGAGCATTTTTGAAGAGTCTTTGAAGATATCAAATATAGAAACAGAGTATGAGATTAAAAAATTTGGACTTGAAGATATAGTAGAAAAATGGAAAGAAAGAAGCAATAGAACGCTATCTTTTGAAGAATTTAGGCTATTGATTGAAGATTTTTTACTGTTTGCAAGAAAAGATGAGACTAAAATATTAAAAGAGGAGCTGGAGGATTTTTCCTTTTTATATCCATATTTGAAAGATTACTCTCTCAAAAAGATTTTACACATCTTTATAAACAGATTAAGAGAGAAAAAACTAGATGATACAAAAGGGGGCAAGATAACGGTTTTAGGGCTTTTAGAAACTAGGGGAGTGGATTTTGAAGCCGTAATAGTGCCGGATTTTAACGAAGGATTAGTTCCAAAACCTAGCGAGAAGGATCTTTTTTTGGACTCTGTTTTGAGAAAAAAAGCCTCTTTGCCTACTAAAAAAGATAGAGAAAATCTACAAAAATATTACTATTATGAGTTGTTTAGAAAAGCAAAATTTGCGGCTGTCTCTTATGTGGAGAATGAAATCGACTCAAAAAGTAGATTTTTAGAAGAGTTGGATTTTTTGGAAAAAGAGAGATATGAAGGAAAAAGTTTAAACAAGATTTTACTCGATTTTAAAGAAACTAACTTTTTTGAAGACAGAGATATAGTTATAGATTACGATTTTTCAGAAGAGTTTATATCATCAACAAAACTTAAAGACTTTTTGGAATGCCCAAGAAGATTTTATTACAAATATATAAAAGGCTTAAAAGATTTTCCTATGCCGTCAATACTTCCAAAAAATAACGAAGCCGGCAATATTTTGCATGAAAGTCTAAAAAGTGTATATGATAAAAAAGATAGATATTTTAGTGTAGAAGAGTTAAAAAAAGAATTCAAAAGGAGTGTTTACTCTATTTTAGAATCGAATAATCTTTATCTTAGACTTGATATCGATATATGGATCAAAAAACTTGAACCTTTTTTTGAAAATGAGGTTAAAAGATTTAATGAAGGGTATTATGTTTTTGAGAGAGAAAAAAGAAAATACACAGAGTTTGAGGGCTTTAAACTAGAAGGTAAAATAGATAGAGTAGATCATAACGGAAAATATTATCAGGTTATTGATTATAAAAGCTCAAAAGTAGAATCTCCCACAAAAAAGAGTTTAGAAAATCTAAAAGATTTTCAATTGATATTTTATTATCTGCTTATAAAAGATATAGGAGAAATTGAAGGACTCTATTATTATGATTTAAATAGCGCAAAAATGGTAAAGGAGCAGTTTTTAGAGGAAAAAATTGAACTTCTAAGAGAAACTTTAAATGAGCTTAGAGAAAAAAGAGTTGATTTTAAAAAATGTGATGATTTGAAATATTGCAGATATTGTCCTTATAAGATTATCTGCAACAGAATGTAGTTTGTAAGGCGGGTTATGGAGAGGCTTTTAGCATATGAGGCAAGTGCAGGTACTGGAAAGACATTTGCTTTGGTTGTAAGATACCTTAGCCTTCTATTTATGGGAGCTAAGCCAGATAGGATTTTGGCCCTTACATTTACCAATAAAGCTGCTAATGAGATGAGGGTCAGAATCCAAGATAGACTCAAAAATCTTAAAGACTCCCATGAACTTGAGTTTATATCTCAAAATACATCTCTTACGTATGAGGAGATTTTAAAAAAACAGCCTTTAGTCTATAAAAAATTTCTCTCTTCGGATATAAAGATAACCACAATTGATAGTTTTTTCGTATCTATTTTGCGTAAATTTGCAATGTATGCAGGTTTGATACCAGATTTTATAATCTCTCAAGATGACAAAAGCGAGATTATTTATAGATTTTTATATTTTACATATTTGCAAAAAAAGAGTGAAAAAGTTGTAATACTGTCCTTTATGGAAGATAAAAAGTTAAAAGATATCTTTTCTCTTTTTGAAGCTCTTTACGAAAAATTTATAGATGAGAGTTTTGATTTTGTAAAAAGGGACATTACATCTTTAGAAATAGAGATTATGAGAGTTTTTGCAAAAATCAAAGATTTTATCCAAAGCTGTCCAGAGGCTTCAAAAACGGCTTTAAGTGCAGTTGAGGCGGAAGATATCGATGAGATATTGAAAAAAGGGTGGCTTGAAAAAAAGAGTCTGAAAGATTATAGATATTTTAAAAAGTGTTATAAAGAGAGTTGTGACATATTTTTTAATGAACTCAAAATTGGGCTAAAAACATATTTAAATGCTAAAGAAGCTATCTTTTTAGATACTCTTTTTGAACTATATCTTTTGTATAAAAAGACTAATATATTGATAAAAAGAGAGACTAACAGACTCAGTTTCAGTGACATCCAAAATTTTACATACCATATACTAAAAGAGAAAATTGACAATCAATTTTTATATTTTCGGCTAGATTCTAAGATAGAGCATCTTTTGATAGATGAATTTCAAGATACTTCTTTAATCCAATATAGACTTTTAGAGCCAATTATAGAAGAGATTTGTGCAGGAGAGGGACAAAAAGAGGGAAGAACTTTTTTTTATGTAGGAGATATAAAACAGTCGATATATAGATTTAGAGGGGGTTATAAAGAGCTTTTTAATTATGTTGCTAGGAAATTCGATGTTAAGATAGTACCTATGGATACAAATTTTAGAAGCGATAGAGCTATTGTGGATTTTATAAATGAGATTTTCGAGCCTTTATATAAACAATATTTTGGATATTTTACGAAACAGAAAGCCAACAGTAAAAATGAGGGATATGTTGAGGTAAAAAGTAGCGATGAAGTATTAAAAGAGTGTGTAAATAGCGTTAAAATGTTGACACAAAAAGGTATATCTTATGAAGATATTGCGATTTTGTGTTTTAAAAATGATGAGATTTTAGAGATAGAAAGCGCTTTAAAAGAACAGATTAAAGATATCAAAGTAGTGACGGAGAGTAGTTCAAAATTAGTAAATCAAAAAGAGATAATATTGTTGATAGAATTTATGAAATATCTCTATTTCGAAGAGGAGATATTCAAAGCCAACTTTTTGGCTGCTATTTCAAAAGATATAGATACAAAAATTGATTTGGAACTTTATAAGCCTATTATGAATGATTTAGCGTTACTTATACAAAAAGTGCTTAAAGATTTTGATATAGGCATTAAAAATGAAAATGTACTCAAATTTATAGAAATCTTGCGCAATTACAAAACTTTGGGAGAGTTTCTTTTTGATCTTGAAAGAGTAGATGAGAAAGTTACATCAAGTACTAAAGATGGTATAAAAATTTTAACGGTACATAAATCCAAAGGCTTGGAGTTTAAACATGTAATTTTATGTGATAGACTTTCAAGAAAGCCCTCAACATTTTCTTCCTTGATTTTCGATATGGACAAGATTGGTTGCAAAAGAGTCTATTACAGGAAAAAAGGAAGAGAGTTTGTGGATGAAAACTATAAAAATGCATTGGAAAAAGAGAAAAGGCTCTCGCAAGAAGATGAGTTAAATGCAATGTATGTCGCTTTTACAAGAGCAAGAAACTCTTTGATAATTTTAAAAAAACAACAAAGAAGCGCTTTTGATTTTTTACATTTGAGCGAGACTAAGAGAGGTGAATTAAGTTCTGTAAGAGTTAAGAAAAGTGATATTAAAAATGTTGAGATTGATTTTCAAGAGAGATTTTACGGACTGCAAAATATAAAGACAAAAAATGATCAAGACTATTTTTCAGAAGCCATAATATTTGGGAATGCCCTTCATTATGCCCTAGAAATGATAGATTTTAATGATTTAAAAACTCTAAATGATGCAATGGTATGCGTTAAAAACAGGTTTGGATTTTATCTAAAAGAAGAAAAAATAGCCGATATAGAAAAAAGAGTGAGAATGCTTTTAGAAAAAAGTGAGTTTACAAACCTGCTCTCATCAAAAGAGATTTGTAAGGAACAGCCTATCTCTTTCAATCAAGAACTAAAGCAGATTGATCTTTTACTTTTAGGTAAAGATGCAAATATAGTTATAGATTATAAAAGTTCAAAAGAGGATAGTTATAAACATAAAAAACAGGTTTTAGAGTATGTTGAAGCGGTGAAAAAGATTACAAACAATGAGACTATAGGTTATGTATGTTATCTTTTGGAAGAGAAAATAGAGATGGTAAAAGTTTAAAGAAACCTAAAATTAAGCTATTTTTAATAAAAAAATGAGTATCATCTCACTCACCAAAAAGCTATAAAAGGTTTGGGAAAATGAAATTTACAAAAGTTGTTAAACCTGAAGAGGTTAAGAGAGACTGGATCGTTATAGATGCAGAAGGAAAAACATTCGGTAGAGTTATTACCGAAATAGCTACGAAGTTAAGAGGCAAGCATAAGCCTTATTATACTCCGCATGTTGATTGTGGTGATTATGTTGTTGTTATCAACGCTTCTAAAGTAAACGTTAGCGGAAACAAGCTGCAAAATAAACAGTATTATAGACACACCGGATACTTCGGCGGTGTAAAAAGCGAAAAGCTTGAAGAATTATTGAAAAAGAATCCGGAGAAATTATTTAAACTCGCTACGAGAGGAATGCTTCCTAAAACAAAACTTGGAAGAAAAATGCTTAAAAAACTAAAAGTGTATGCTGGAAGCGAACATCCGCATACAGCTCAAGTAAAGGGATCATAATATGGCTAAAGTATATGCAACCGGTAAAAGAAAGACAGCTGTAGCAAAAGTATGGCTTAGTAGCGGAAGCGGAAAGATAGTAGTAAATGGAATGAGTCTAGATGAGTGGCTAGGCGGTCATGAGGCTATCAAAAAAAGAGTAAAACTTCCTTTGGTTTTGACAAAAACAGAGGGAAGTGTTGATATAGTTGCTCAAACGCTTGGCGGTGGATATTCTGCACAAGCCGATGCATTAAAACACGGAATCTCTAAAGCATTGGTAGCTTTTGATGAGAGTTTAAGAGCGGTACTAAAGCCTCAAGGCTTGCTTACAAGAGACTCAAGAGTTGTAGAGAGAAAGAAATACGGAAAACACAAAGCAAGAAGATCTCCTCAGTTCTCAAAAAGATAATATTTTTCGGGCTTTTGCCCGACTTCTTTTCAAAGGCGCTTTATATGAAAAGGTTTTTACTGCTACTACTTTTATTTTCAGGATACTTAATGGCCGGACTTATCGAACTTACTCCCAAGGACGTTGAAAGGCTTCAACAAGAGGGCGTTGTTATCATCGATATCAGAACTGAGCCTGAATGGAAACAGACGGGAATTATCAAAGGTAGTAAATTAATAACTTTCTTTGATATATATGGAAGATATAATGTAGAGAAGTTTATGAACGAATTTTCAAAATATGTTCCTACGAAAGATACGAAGTTTATTCTTGTTTGTAGAACCGGCAGCAGAACAAAAGTAGTTGGCGACTTTTTGTCAAATCAGCTTGGCTACAAAAATGCTATGCATCTCAAAGGCGGTATATACGCGTGGTTGAGAGAGCATAAACCGGTGGTTAGGCATTAGGAATTAGGAATTAGTATATTTGTGTATTGGCAAAGTTTAATTTTTTTAATTACTCAATCACTAAGCCATTTTAACTAATTTATTAAATTCTTAATTCCAATTCCTAATTCCTAAATTAGGATTCTTAATGAAAAAAGTTACACTTTTATTAATATTTACACTTTCACTTTTTTCCTCAACTCTCCATCTCTCAATCAGTGCAAGTCCAAGCAGAATAAACCCTATTTTAGCTACCGATAGTGCCAGCGGAGAGATTGCTGGATGGATTTTTAATTCTTTAGTTAAATATGACAAAAACGGTAAAATTGTAGGAGAATTGGCAAAAAGTTTTGAGTTTTTAGACGATACCACTTTGATTTTTAGGCTAAGAGATGATGTATATTGGCATGACGGTAAAAAATTTGGTGCCAAAGATGTACTCTTTACCTATAAAACCATAACGTCCCCCAAAGTGTTTACCCCGTATGCTAGCGAATTTCGTTTTGTAAAAGATGTGGAGATTTTAGATGATAAAACAGTGAAAGTTATCTATAAAAAACCTTATTTTAAAGCTTTAGAAACTTGGATGACGGGAATTCTTCCAGAGCATATTTTAAAAAATGAAAAAGATCTAATGACAAGTAAATTTAACCAAAGGCCTATTGGCACGGGGCCTTACAAGCTTGAAAATTTTTCCGTATCTAAGGATATAGTTTTAGTTGCAAACGAAAACTATTTTGAGCATAAACCTAATATTGATAAGATAATCTACCATTTTATACCAGACCCATCCACTCAGTTTTTAATGTTAAAATCCAAAAAACTGGATGTTGGTTCGCTTTCTCCTTTACAGTATGAAAGACAGATAGATAAAGATTTCAACGATTATTATAAAATAATTGAACAGATATCTCATGGATACACTTATTTAGGGTTTAATCTTAGAAATAAAAAATTTCAAGATAAAAGAGTTAGAGAGGCTTTGAGTCTGGCAATAGATAGAAAAGAACTGGCCGATATTTTGTTTTTTTCACACGCTAGAGTCTGTACGGGACCTTTTTTGCCTGGTACTTTTGCTTTTAATGATAAGATAAAACCTCCAAAACCGAATCTTAAAAGAGCTAAAGAGCTTTTAAAAGAGGCCGGGTATGATGAAGATAACCCTTTAGAGTTTGAGATAGCAACCAACTCCAACAATTCAATAAGACTTTATGCCGCTCAAATTATACAGTATCAGCTTAGCAAAATTGGTGTAAAAGTTAAGATTAAGGCAATGGAGTGGCAAGCCTTTTTAAATACTGTGGTTCATCCTAGGAATTTTGAAACAATTTTATTGGGATGGAGCCTCGGACTAACTCCAGATGCCTATCCTCTGTGGCACAGTAAATCCGATAAACCGGGTGGTTTCAATCTTGTCGGATATCATAACGAAGAGGTTGACTCTTTGATAGAAAAAGCAGAAATCACGGTAGATAGAAAAAAGCTCTCTAAAATTTACAAGAAGATCTTTGCTTTAATAGCAAACGATCTCCCTTATCTATTTTTGTATATCCCAAACTCTATAACGGCTGTAAATAAAAAGATACGACCAATAGAGCCTTCAATAATAGGAATTTTCCATAATGAGATAGATTGGGTTAAACCATAAATAATAAATAAAATATAACAAAATCATAATATATATTTATAAATATTTCAGTTTTTTTAATTTAAGGGGGATTTTTGAAAAAGATTACTATTTTATTTGATTTAGATGGTACTTTAATAGACTCAACAGAAGCTATTTTGGAAAGTTTTGATTTCGCTTTTAAAAAGTTTGGCTTAAAAACGCCCGAAAAAAAGGAGATTTTAAAGCTTATAGGTCACCCGCTTGATTTTATGTTTTTACATCTTGGAATCAAAGAAAATATTAAAGAGTTCGTTGATGCCTATAAAGAAAACTATAGGACTGTCTCAAAAGAAAAAACCGTACTTTTACCAAATGCCAAAGAGGCAATAAAAGAGGCTAGTAAATTTGCTGTTTTGGGTGTGGTTACCACTAAAACCGGACTATATTCTAAAGAGCTTTTGAAGCATTTTGGTGTTATGAAATTTTTTGAATGTTTAATAGGAAGAGAAGATGTAATTTATCCTAAACCCCATCCGGAGCCTATTTTAAAAGCTTTGCATAAACTAAATGCCAATAAAGATCATACATGGATGATAGGAGATACATGTTTGGATATAGACTCGGCTCAAAGAGCGGGTATTAAAGGTGTTGCAGTGCTTTCAGGATATGGATATTTTAAAACTTTACAAAGATGTAGTGAGTTTATAAAAAAAGATAGTTTGGAAGCCGTAAATATTATAAAAAAAATAGGAAAATAATATGGTTCTAAAAAATAGAAAGATTGAAAAATTACTAAATTTTACACATATATATCGTAGAGTGAAGGTGTTGTTAAACGCGCAGTACTAGAGCTTTAATAAACGTTATTGGAAACTAATAAGTAGATTTTTTTCATTCAAACTTCAGTTTTATATACTCTACTTATACCGACCACGTACCTTTTTAAAAAGCTTTCTTTAAATTTTAATTTTTGGAGAATTATATTGATATAATGTTAAAAACTTTTGAATGGAATTTTATCAATGCTTATTCCTAAAATAATAAAGCCTTATTTAAGAACAAAATGATTACAATTAAGCAACAAACTATATAAGTATTTGAGAGGGAGATGAAATGTTAGAAATTAGATGGCATAGCCGTGCAGGACAAGGGGCCGTTACCGGAGCAAAAGGTTTAGCGGACGTTGTTGCTAATACCGGAAAATTTGTACAAGCTTTCGCTTTCTACGGTTCGGCAAAAAGGGGTGCAGCCATGACGGCGTATAATAGGGTTGATGATAAACCTATATTAAATCATGAAAAATTTATGAGACCGGATTATGTGTTAGTAATAGACCCTGGTCTTACTTATACCGCCGATATAACTGCCAACGAAAAAGAGGATACCAAATATATCATCACTACACATCTTTCAAAAGAGGAGCTTATAAATGCTCAACCAAAACTAAAAGGTAAAGAGGTATATGTAGTTGATTGTATGCAGATATCTTTAGATACTATAGGAAGGGCTATCCCAAATACTCCAATGTTGGGAGCTTTGATGAAAGTATCTGGAATGTTCGAGCTTGAATATTTCCAAGATGCTATGAAAAAAGTATTGTCAAAATTTCCTCAAAAAATTATCGATGCTAATATGGCTGCAATCGAGAGAGCCTATAACGAAGTTAAGTAAAGGATAAAAGATGGCTAAAGATATTAAAGATTTAGGATGGAATGAATTAATTCCCGGCGCTGCACTTTTTTCATTTACTGAGCCGGTTGAAGATATTGCTGAAGTTCCTATGGATGAAAGACCATATGCGCCTACTAACTCTCATGAGTATAGTGTAGGTGATTGGAGGGTTGAAAAACCGGTTTTCAATAGAGACTATTGTATAGATTGCCAGTTTTGTTGGGTATTTTGTCCAGATATGTCGATTTTGAGCAGAGACAAAAAGATGATAGGCGTGATTTATGATCACTGTAAGGGATGTGGTATCTGTGTTGAAGTTTGTCCTACAAACCCTAAATCACTACTGATGTATCCTGAACATATGGATAATGATGAGGCACTATCAAAGTGGCCTTCTAAAGAAGAAAAGAAAAAGTAAAAGGAATAGACAATGGCAAAAAAGTATGAGTTAAACGAAGTGGAGGTTTGGGACGGTAATATGGCTGCCGCTCAAGCGCTGAGACAAGCTCAAGTAGATGTTGTAGCGGCATATCCTATTACTCCATCGACTCCAATAGTACAAAACTATTCACAATTTTTAGCAGACGGATATGTTGATGGCGATTTTATTATGGTTGAGAGCGAGCACTCTGCGATGAGTGGTTGTGTTGCAGCTAGTGCTGCAGGAGCAAGAGCGGCAACTGCTACAAGTTCTCAAGGTTTTGCATTGATGGTTGAAGTTTTGTATCAAGCAAGCGGTATGAGACTACCTATAGTATTAACCGTAGTAAATAGAGCTCTTGCAGCACCCTTAAATGTTAACGGTGATCATTCCGATATGTATCTTGGACGTGATGCGGGATGGATAAATCTTTGTTCATACAATCCTCAAGAAGCTTATGATCTTACTTTAATGGCTTTTAAAATCGGAGAAGATTTGGATGTAAGACTTCCGGTAATGGTTCATCAAGATGGCTTTTTGTGTTCTCATACTGCCCAAAATGTAAGACCTTTGCAAGATGAGGTTGCTACAGAGTTTGTTGGAGATTATAAGCCTGTAAATAGTATGTTAGACGTTTCCAATCCCGTAACTCACGGAGTACAGACAGAAGAAGATTGGCATTTTGAGCATAAAGCGAGACAGCATAACGATTTAATGAACTCAAAAAAAGTTATTAAGAGAGTTTTTGACGAATTTAAAGATTTGACGGGACGTGAGTATGATTTTGTGTATAAATATAAAATGGATGATGCTGATATAGCTATATTTGCTCTTGGAACTACGGTAGAGAGTGCTCAAGTGGCTGCTGATAAGATGAGAGAAGAAGGTATTAAAGCCGGAGTAGTAAGTCTTAGGGTTTTAAGACCATTCCCGTTTGAAGAGGTTCAAAAGGCTCTTTCAAACATAAAAGCTGTTGCTGCTATGGATAGAAGTGCACCAGGAGGAACGTTTGGAGCACTCTTTAATGAAATAAGCGCGGCTATGCTTGCTGCTGGAAAGAGCCCAGTTATACTTAATTATATATATGGGCTTGGAGGTAGAGATACCACTATTGATCATTTAGTTGATATTTATAGACAACTTGACGAGTGTGCAAAAGCGGGTGAAAGAAAATATCCGCTTCAACAATTTATAGGACTAAGAGGACCTAAACTAAGCTTTTATTGAGTGATGGACTAGAGGCGAAAAAAGTTGCATTTGGTACTGTCCTCACAATTTTTGAAGGAGAAAAAAGATGACTAAAAAAATAAAAAACTTAAAAGAGTTTTCTCTATCGAACGATAGATATGAGGGCGCAAACTTAATGTGTCCCGGATGTTCTCATAATATCATAGTTAGAGAAGTATTAAATGCTACAAACGATCCTGTTATAGTAGCAACGGCTACTGGATGTTTGGAGGTTTGTACAGCAGTGTATCCAAAAACTTCTTGGGATGTTAGCTGGATACATATTGGGTTTGAGAATGCTGCCGTTGCCATAGCTACGGCTCAGGCTGCTTATGAAGTATTAAAAAGAAAAGGAAGACTTCCAGAAGCAACTAAAAAAATGTTAGAAGAGGGACGTGAACCGAAATTTGTCGCTTTTGCAGGGGATGGTGGTACTTATGATATTGGTTTTCAGTCTTTAAGCGGTGCTTTTGAGAGAGGTCACAACTTTATGTATGTATGTCTTGATAACGAGGTTTATGCAAATACAGGAGGACAAAGAAGCTCTTCAACTCCTATAGGAGCAAGTACTACTACTAGTCCTGCAGGAACGGTAAGTTACGGCGAAAAAATGATGAAAAAGTCTATGGTAGAGATTATGTCTGATCATGGAGCCCCTTATGTAGCTCAAGTGAGTCCTTCTAAATGGAAAGATTTGGTTAAAAAAGTTCAAAAAGGTTTTGAAGTTAACGGGCCTGTTTATATCAACGCTCAAAGTGCATGTACAACAGAGTGGAAGCATGCTCCTGAAGATACCATAGAGGTAAGTGATCTTGGAGTGGAAAGTTGTGTATGGCCGCTATATGAGATCATTAACGAAAGAGATGAGCATGGCATAATTTACAATACAAAACTAAATATCACATATAGACCTAAAAACAAAATTCCTGTAGAAGAGTATCTTGCTGCTCAGCCTAGATTTAAACATCTTTTTAAACCTGAAAACAGACATATTATAGATTTATGGCAAAAAGCTGTTGACACTAAGTGGGAACATCTTCAAAGAAGAGAAGAGGCTGGAGTATAAAGGCAAAATCGCTTAGGCGATTTGCCTTTTTAGTCTCATACCCACACCCACACTCACACCTCACTCTTATCCTAAAATTATGCTAAAATATCTAAAATTTATATCAATAAGGATGAAAATGCCGCTGTTAGAGAGTTTTACGGTAGATCATACCAAGATGATTGCACCTGCAGTTAGAGTTGCAAAAGATATGAAAACACCAAAAGGTGATGATATAAGAGTATTTGATCTTAGATTTTGCAGACCTAACAAAGAGATAATAAGTGAAAAAGGGATACATACACTAGAGCATCTTTTTGCCGGATTTATGAGAGAACATTTAAATAGCGAGGATGTTGAGATTATAGATATCTCTCCTATGGGTTGCAGAACGGGCTTTTATATGAGCGTTATTGGTAAACCAAGTGAATTAGATGTGGCTGCATCTTGGGAAAAAAGTATGAGAGATATTTTATCTTTGAAAGATATAAAAGATATTCCAGAACTTAATATTTATCAGTGTGGAAGCTGTTATATGCATTCACTTAACGAAGCACAAAAAGTTGCAATGTATGTAGTTAATAATGGAATATCCATTATAAATAACGAAGAGTTGGTATTGGATCTGGAAAGTATAGATAAACATAGATGCGATGTTAGACCCCAAGAGGTTAAGGTAATAGGTCAAAATTGATATATAAAGGGGGAGGAGATGTTAGTAGTAATACCTGTTGATTTGAATGATATGGAAGAGGGAAAAATAACATCAATAGCTGATGCAAACTATTTTGTTTTTTTAAAATTGGCAGATGGCGCTAAAGTTAAAAATAGCGAATTTAAAAAAAGTTTTTCTAACGAAATATTTGATTATATAGTAGTAAATGATAGAAACGAAGATTTAGAAGAGGTTTTTGAGCTTGGCGCAAGGGCACTTTTGGCTAGAAAAAATATGTATATAGAAGATATTTTGGAAGCGATAATGTTTGCGGAATTGGATGAGTTGGCATAAAAATAGGAGGGGAGAAATGGCAAAATATATCTTATGGCATAATCCTAGATGTTCAAAAAGTAGAGATGGTTTAAAATTTTTGGAAGGATTGGATGTAGAAGTTAGAAAGTATATAAACAAGCCGCCTTCATGTGAAGAGTTAAAAGATGTGCTTAAAAAATTGGGTATGAAGCCTAGTGAGCTTGTAAGAAAAAAAGAGAAGCTTTTTAAAGAACTGGGATTAAATAATGCCAATGAAGATACTATTTTAAAAGCTATGTGCGAACATCCAAAACTAATAGAAAGACCTATATTGATAAAAGGCGAAAAAGCTATCTTGGGAAGACCTGTAGATAGATTTAAAGAATTGGTAGATGAAAAGAGTTAAAACGAAAGATGAAACTTATACTCTTTATAGTGAAGAATTTGATGAGTGCTACCACAATGTAAATGATGGAGCACTCAGCGAATCTTTAAAAAAACATGTGGAGCCCGCTTTTTTATATGCTGCAAAAAAAGATGAACTCACTATTTTAGATATCTGCTTTGGATTAGGTTATAATACTCTAACAACACTCTACTATTTGAAAAAAAATAAAATTGATAAGAAAATACGCATAATTTCTCCAGAATTCGATGAAAATCTAATTAGAAACTTAAAAAGTTTTGATTATCCAAAAGAGTTTGATCCGCTAAAAAATGTGATCAACTCTATATTAAATAACCTGTTTTATGAAGATGAAAAGATTAAAATAGAGATAAAAATAGGTGATGCAAGAGAAGTAATAAAAAAGATAGATAAACAGATAGATATACTTTATCAAGACCCTTTTAGTCCTAAAAAAAATCCTCTTTTATGGACTGTAGAGTATTTTAAAGATATATCACGTATAATGAATGACGAAGGTATAATAACAACATATTCGATTGCCGCTTCGGTAAGACTTGCACTTTATGAGAGCGGCTTTAGAGTTTTTGAAAGAGAAATAGAGGGCATAAAGAAGCAAACAGTTGCTTCAAGAAAAGAGTTGCCTCTAAAAGAGATTGATATGAAGACAAAAAAGAAAAGAAGCAGCTCTAAGGCGCTTAGAGATAGAGATGCTAAGAAAATATAGTATAATATTTGTAATTTTTCTTATTTTTTCGTTTTTTGGCTATATTAACTATATATCTTTTTGGCATACACTACTTACTCAGTCTTTTAATAGAGCCAAAATAGAGATAGAAAATGAGATAGAGAATAAACTCAATAGTACTTTGGCTATAAGCATAACATTATCCAAAAATTCACATATAAATGAGATTTTCTACGGAAAAAAAGAGTTTTTGAGCAATGTTGAAAATCTTCCAAAACTATATAGGGAATACACAAAGTATCAAAATATTTGGCTAGAACTGCTTGATAAAAAAGCTAATATCATATATAGGAGTTGGTCTGAAAAAAGCGGTGATAGTTTGATAGAGTATAGAGAAGAGTTTAAGACACTTTTAAACAATCCAGAATTTATCTCTACTGTCACTATAAATAAATATACTATGGCCATATATGCAATTGCACCCATTTATGATCAAAATAGTTTTTTAGGATTTATAGAGATTATAAGCCATTTCAACTCTATCGTTAAAAATTTACAAAAGTATGGGTATGAAACACTAATCGTCGCTGATAAAAAATATAAAAATAAGATTTTATATCCATTAACAAAAAAGTTTATTGATGATTATTATGTTGTAAATTTTGAAATAAAAAAAGATTTATTAAAGCTCATAGAAAAAGTGGGAATAGAAAAAATTATCAAAAAAGACTCCTATTTAGCGTATGAAGATCTTTATATTTCAAAGATCCCTTTGAAAAATTTCAAAAATCAGATTGTTGGATGGGTAATATTTGTTAAAAAAGCAAAAGATTTAAATCAATTTTTTTATAAAAATAAAATTTTCAAACATTTAGCATTTCTTTTTTTAACAGTATCAATTTTTATTCTTTTAATTATCTATTTATACACAAAAGATAAAGAGAAGGCTATAAAAGCTCAAAACAGATACTATTTTAATATCCTTGATTCTTTGCAAGAGATTGTTATTATTACAGATGGTGAAAGTATGCAATTTGCCAACAGAAGATTTTTTGAATATTTTCATGATTTTAAAAATTTAGAGGATTTTTTGAAAAGACATAGATGTATCTGCGAGTTTTTTGTCAAAGAGAAGGGTTTTTACCCAGATATTGGACAAGGAAAAAAGTGGTCGGAGTTTTTGATAGAAAATATAGATAAATCTTCTAGAGTAAAAGTATCTTACAAAGAAAAAATTTATGTTTTTTCTGTAAAGGTTTCCAAAGTTTCCAAAAATAGATATAGTTTAATTTTTTTTGATATAACCAATGAGTATCTTAATGAGATGCAACTTAAAAAAATGGCCATTACAGACGGCTTAACTGGACTATTTAATAGAAGATTTTTTGATGAACTGATAAAAGCTGAGATAGAGTCTGCTAAAAAAGATGGTAAAAACTTATGGCTAGCTATTTTAGATATAGATTATTTTAAAAAGATTAACGATAGGTTTGGTCATCAAGTTGGCGATAATGTCCTAAAAGAGGTTGCAAAAGTTATAGAAAAGTCGCTTAGAAATAAAGATACAGTCTTTAGAATTGGAGGAGAGGAGTTTGCTATAATATTTAAAGAGCTTTCATATGAGAGTGTAAAAAAGATTTTAAATCGTATTAGAGAAAGAGTTGCAAAACAATCTTTCGATTTGATAGATGAAAAAATCACAATCAGTATAGGTGTTGCGAAACTAAGTAAAAATGATAGCGTAAAAACTCTATATCTAAGAGCTGACAAACTTCTTTATGAAGCTAAAAGAAGCGGAAGAGACAAGATTATTATACAAAAGGATCAAAATGGATGAAAGATTTAAAAGGACTCTTTTAAATATAGCAAGAATAGCTATAAAAGAGGAGTTTTTGGGTCATAAAGAACTGAATAATGAGGTGAAAAAAAGAGTTTTAGAAATGTTTCCTGATTTAGCAAAACTGGGTGCAGTTTTTGTAACTATAAAAGAGAGAGGAAGTTTGAGAGGATGTATAGGTTCGCTAATTGCGTATAGAACTCTTATAGAAGATATTATTGAGAATGCTAAAGCTGCTGCTTTTTCTGATCCTAGATTTCCTCCTTTAACTCCTGAAGAGTTTGATAAGATTACTTTAGAGATATCTATCTTAAGTGAACCTAAACCTCTTGCTTATACGGATATAGAAGATTTAAGAGCCAAAATAGTGCCGGGGCGAGATGGTGTTGTTTTAAAATATGGCAGCCATCAAGCTACTTTTTTACCACAGGTTTGGAAAGAACTGTCTGATTTTGAGCAGTTTTTCGCACATCTTTGTATTAAAGCCGGACTTCGTCCAAACTGTTTGGAACTTCATCCCGAGATTTTAGTATATTATGTGGAAAAGTTTAGTGAAGAGGACTTTTGATAGCATTTTCTATTGAAAAACGAGTCTAAGAGTCTCTCATTTGCTTTTTACTGTATCATTGATTAAAATTTCTCCAAAACTAAGTATTTAGGTCCTTTGGGTGTAAGTTCACTCTTTATTAAAAAGAGTTCTAATTGCATATTTCCGAGTTTATGGTTTTTAAATTCTTCAATTTTTGTTAAAAATCTATTTATATTTTTTGTCTTTTTTATTCTAGCTAGAGTTATATGGGGAATATATTTTTTATCTATTTTTATACCGAGTCTTTTGCAAATATTTTTATAAAGAGCTTCTATCTCGTTGTCTTCTATTTTCGCATATAGAATTTTAGGCGGCCTTCCAAAATATCCAAGAGACCTGATCTGAATACTCTTTTTTTTGTACTGAATATTTTTTAGTTTAAAGATAATATCTTTGGGATTCTCTACCTCTCCTAAAAAAAGGTATGTTAGATGGATATTTTCTTCTTCAACCCATTTGGCTTCAATTATATCTTCAAACTCTCTTTTTATAGCGGCAAGATTATCAATCTTTGCAAAAGTTCCCAAAAAAAGTCTCATCCATCTCCTTCAATCAAAAAAGAGCCTGAATTCTATCTATATCATTCCAGCTGAGTTTTTTCTCTTTTTTAAAGATATAATATAAATATCTTGCAAACATATCTGTTTCGATATTGACTCTTCGACCTATTTTATAACTGCCAAAGAGTGTCTCTTTCATTGTAAGCGGTATTATCGTAAGCCTGAAACTGTTTTCATAAACTTCGTTTACGGTTAAACTAACCCCATCAACCGCAATACTTCCTTTAGGAATAACAAATTTAATATACTCTTTTGGTATATTTATATAAAAATCAAAAGAGTTGATGTTTTTGATTATTTTTGTTATGGTTCCAATCGTATCGATATGCCCTTGGATTATATGTCCTTCCACTCTATCACTCAGTTTCATAGCAGGTTCTATATGGACTTTTTCTTTATAATTTTCCAAAGCTACAATATTTCTCGTTTCGTCGCTCAACTCCACTTCAAATCCGTTTTCAAAAATTTTTGTAACGCTAAGGCACGATCCGTTTACAGCAATGGAGTCACCAAGAGCCGGTTTATATTTAGCTTTAAGTTTTAAAAATCTTTTATCGAAACTCTCTATTTTAGCTATCTCTCTTATAAGTCCAGTAAACAAATTTTATCCTTGATTTTATAATTTTTATATAGTATATAGTGATTGGATATAATTATAACCAAAATTGGCAGAGTGAGCGGGTTAAAATCTTGCTATATCAATAAATTTATTTAAGAGGATTGTATGAAATACGATATTATAGTTATTGGAGGAGGACACGCAGGGATAGAAGCGGCACTTGCAAGTGCTAGAATGGGTATGAAAACTCTACTTGTAACTATCTTGGCAGAACAGATTGGTGCCGTTAGCTGCAATCCGGCCATAGGTGGACTTGCTAAGGGACATCTTGTAAAAGAGATAGATGCTCTTGGCGGTGAAATGGGAATCTGTACCGATAAAACGGGAATACAGTTTAGGATACTCAACGCTTCCAAAGGGCCTGCCGTTAGAGGAAGCAGGGCACAGATAGATATGGATAGATATAAAATGTTTATGAGAACAGTTGTTCTTAATACCCCAAATCTGGAAGTGGTCCAAGAGATGGTTGAGGAGATACTTACTAAAGAGGGAAAAGTTACGGGGATTTTGACAAATCTAAATAATGTATACCATGCAAAAAAAGTTATAGTTACAACAGGAACTTTCTTAAGGGGGCTTATCCATATAGGAGAAATAAGGCAAGAAGCAGGACGTGTCGGAGAGTTTTCTTCTAAAAAACTCAGCGAGTCTCTAAAGAGTTTCGGGTTGAATACGGGTAGGCTAAAAACCGGAACTTGTGCAAGAATTGACGCTAAAAGTATCGATTTTTCAAAAATGGAAATACAGCCTGGAGATGAAAATCCAATACCTTTTAGTTTTAGAACAGATAGAAAAAGTTTTAGCCCTAAACAACTTCCTTGTTATATAACATACACTAACGAAAGAACACACGAAATCATAGAGTCAAACTTCAGTAGAGCTCCTCTATTTACAGGACAGATTGAGGGTGTGGGTCCTAGGTATTGTCCTAGTATAGAAGATAAAATATACAGATTTAAAGACAAAGAGCGCCATCATATATTTGTAGAACCGCAGACTCTAGAGGCTACCGAGTATTATATAAACGGTATGAGTACCTCTTTGCCTCCCGATGTGCAAAGAGAGATGATAAGAAGTGTCAGGGGGCTGGAAAATGCCGAGATTGTAAGGTATGGATATGCTATAGAGTACGATTTTGTGGATCCAACGGAACTTAAACATACTCTTGAGACAAAAAAGGTAGAAGGGCTTTATTGTGCGGGACAAATTAACGGAACCACAGGTTATGAAGAGGCTGCCGCTCAGGGGTTGATGGCTGGTATAAATGCGGTTTTGGCTATTAAAGAAGAAGAGCCTTTAATTTTAAGAAGAGATGAAGCGTATATTGGAGTTTTGATAGATGATCTAGTTATAAAAGGAACTAAAGAGCCTTATAGAATGTTTACCAGTAGAGCAGAGTTTAGACTTCTTTTAAGAGAGGATAACGCGGATTTGAGACTAATGAGATATGGATACAAACTAGGGTTAATTGATGATGATACATACTCTAGGATGTTAAAAAAGAGAGAGGAGATAGAGAAGGGACTTGCATATTTGGAAAATAACTTTTTAACTCCTACCAAAGAGACATTAACCTTTTTAGAGAGTATAGATGAACAAAAAATTACCGATAAAACCTCACTGAAAAATATAGCTTCAAGAAGTAGTTTTAATATAGAAAAACTTGAAAGGTTAGCTCCATCCATAATAGATTTTAGCGAAGAGGCAAAAGAGCAGATCTTAATAGAGGCCAAATATCATCAATATATTCAAAAACAAAAAAGCCAGATTAATAGAATGAAAGAACTTATGAGTGTAAATATTCCTGTGGATTTAGATATTGAGTCAATTTCTGGCCTTTCTAATGAAGTCAAGGAGAAACTGATAAAGTATAAACCACCGACACTTTTTGCTGCAAGTGAGATTAGCGGGATAACTCCGGCGGCTATTGAGATTTTGCATATCTATATAAAAATGAAAGAGAAAGAGGGTGATTAGTATATTGGTTATTGGTGTATTGAAATAAAAAAACAGATACAACAAGATACAACAATATATAAATATACCAATAAACCAAATATACTAACATTTGAAATACGAAAGAAGGGGAGGATATGAGACTGTTTTTTTACGCAAAAACTGGACATAGAGTCGGTCTTAATAGATTAAGACGTGTTATTGCTTTAATGAGAGAGTTTGAAGAATACGATCCGCTTTTGATGGTACAAGATTTTAGAGCGGCAAGTTTTGCTAAAAGCGAGCTAGGCGTAAAAAGAAGTGTTGGTATAGATGATGTGAGAAATATGGCCAATATATGCCAAAGGGGAGATATAGTTATTTTTGATAGTGATGAATATAACGAAATTATGCACCAGGAGATGATTGATTTTTTTGGACACTTCGTAAGAATAAGCGATAGATTGGATGATAAAGCAAAAAAAGGTGAAATACTCATTTCACCTTATCTAAATGGTGAAAATATTATAAATGCGATTTTGATAGATAAGAGATATTTTGGAGATTTCAAAAAAAATATAGATAAAACTTTCTTTTACGGCGATGATGATTATGATAAAGATTTAGTTAGAGTTTCTGGTATTTTTAAAGATGAATACATAAGTTTAATAGAAGGTTTTTATTTTTTTATAAATTACCAAAATGAGTTAAATGAGTTCTTTAAAGATATTATTGAAATTGAAGAGTATGAAAATGTTATTAAAAAAACTAAACTATTTATAACCTCTTCTCCTCAAAGCGCATTGGAAGCTTTAGCATCTGATGGAAAAGTAATATATATACAAAGAGAAGATAAAGATGAAAACTTAGTCCCTCTTTTGAGACAGCTTGGGGTAAAAGTTTTAAAAGAGTTTAATAAAGAGTTATTAAAGAATGCAATAAAAACTGAATTTAGTCTTAAAAAAGAGTTGATAAATGAAAAAAATGTGACAATAACTGGGACATATATAAAAAATAAGCTAAATTTAATTTAGATAGTGTACACTTTAGTTCATAATTTTAGATAGACTTCTCGGTGATAGAAAACATAAAAGGGAAAGTCTATACCTGAGAGATAGGCGAAATTTTCAGAAGAATTCTAGCCGGATTTGTGGCCGTAGGGGGATCTATTTCTTTCGATATTGAAATGGATGATGGAAAAGTTGTGAAGATAGTGGCGGAACAGAGAATTGAAGCTGTCAAAGGAGAGTGCCGCCGAAAAGTTCTATTTGAACATACTGCTATACTATGATTTCTTATAGGAGTTTACGGAGGATAGGAGGTGAAGCGAGACTAAATCCGCCCACAAAAGTTTTAAGAGGTTATGCAGATTAATGAGTCGCAGCCTTAAAGCTGCTTGAAATAATTCATCGAGGAGTTAAATTGCGAACTTTTCTTGATATTAATCTAAATTTATGATTTTTTAATTTGTATTCATATAAAATTAATCCGACACTTATCACTATAAAGAAAGGAAGTCATATGGCAGATCAAAAAAGACGCGATTTTTTAGGTATGGTCTTTGGCGGTTTTGCTGCTGCTGGAGGCGTTGCGGCACTGTATGCCATGAAAAGAACATGGGATCCTTTGCCAAGCGTTATGGCAGCAGGTTTTACAACTGTTGACCTATCACCAATGAAACCTGGTGAGTTCAGAACAGTTACATGGAGGGGAAAACCTATTTTTATACTCAAGAAAGACAGTACTCAGCTTAAAAAGTGTAACGATGCTGATGTAAAAGTAGGTGAGGGAGACTATCTGGTGAGAATAGGTCTTTGTACTCACTTAGGATGTATTCCAGCTTGGGAAGCTGATAAGCAGGTATTTAAGTGTGCATGTCACGGTGGTGAATTCGATGCTTGCGGTACAAATACATTTGGACCTCCTCCTAGACCTCTGGACATTCCTCCGTTTAAGATAGAAGGAACTAAATTGGTATTGGGCGAAGAGGGACCTGAATATAAAAAGTTAGTCGGTAAAGCGTAAGGAGCGGGATATGGCACATTTTGAAAAAGCTAATAGTGTTTATGAGTGGCTCGATCAAAGACTTGCAGTTACTAAACTGACAAAAGTCTTGATGACGGAATACTGGATTCCAAAAAATATAAACTTTCTTTGGGCTATGGGTGTCGTCTTAATGACGATGTTTACAATTCTTTTGATCTCTGGTATCTTTTTGCTGATGTACTACAAACCAGATACGAAACTAGCGTTTGACAGCGTTAACTACACAATTATGCAAGAGGTTTGGTTTGGGTGGCTATGGAGGCATATGCACGGAGTTGCCGCATCCGTCGTTTTTTTAGTTATATATATACATATGTTTACAGGTATCTATTACGGCTCATATAAAAAAGGCCGTGAAATGATATGGATAAGCGGTATGCTTCTTTTTGTTACTTTTTCTGCTGAAGCTTTCAGCGGTTATATGCTTCCATGGGGGCAGATGAGTTACTGGGCTGCACAAGTTATTACTAACCTATTTGGAGGGATTCCTTTTATAGGTGATGAGCTTGTTATATGGATTAGAGGTAACTTTTATGTTGCTGACGCAACGCTTACTAGATTTTTTATGCTTCATGTACTTCTTTTACCATTGGTTATTATGGGGATTATTGGTTTGCACTTCTACTCTTTAAGAATCCCACACGTAAACAACCAAGAGGGTGAAGAGATAGATTTTGATGCGGAAGCTGAAAAGTATAAAGCCGGAAGAAAAGCTGAATCAAAAGTTATACCTTTTTGGCCTGTTTTCTTAAGTAAAGACCTTTTTGTTTTAGGCGTATTTATGGTTTTCTATTTTTATCTGGTGTTCTATCATTACAATTTTGCGATGGATCCGATCAACTTCGATCCTGCTAATCCGATGAAAACACCGCCACATATCTACCCCGAGTGGTACTTCTTGTGGAGTTATGAAGTACTTAGAGGTTTCTTTTTCGATGTTGGACCTCTGTCAGCGATGGATATAGGTTTAATAGCTTTTGGTATCGCTAACGTAATATTCTTCTTGATGCCGTGGCTAGATAGATCGCCGGTAGTAGCACCTGCTCATAAAAGAGGGGCTTTTAAAATATGGTTTTGGATTTTGGTAGTAGATATGATAGTTTTAACTATATGGGGTAAACTGCCTCCAACTGGGGCAAATGCTTGGATAGGATTTTTTGCTTCTATTACATTTTTGACGTTGCTATTAGTTGCGCTTCCATTAATTACTAAGAAGGAAGCGCAAAGAGCAGGAGGTGCGGCATGAGAGAACTTAAAATATTAGCTGTTGTAGTATTTTTTACACTGATAACTTATTGGGGCGTTGAGCCGTTCGCTCACTCTCAAATGCATGCGCACCATGAACCTGCAACGTTTAAATATGATGATCTACCTGCTCTTACCAAACAAGGTAATCCTCAAAAGGGTGCGGAAGTTTTTATGAATGCTGGTTGTGTTGGTTGTCACTCTGTCAAATCTCAAAACATGCCAGCTCCTATGGATCCTGTAACTGCAAGTGCGAGTTACGGAGTTAATCCACCTGATCTTAGCGACGCCGGCGCTCTTTATGATGAGAAATTTCTAGCCGCAGTAATAAAAAATCCTGCTCATGCTATGAAGTTGGAACACAAATTTAACGAAAATAGGCCTTTTCCTATGCCTAATTTTTATGGTGTTGGCGGAGATATTGAGCAAGAAGTTGCCGATATCGTTGCATATTTAAAATCTATTGCTCCAAAAAAAGTTGAGCCAAAAGATGCATTTGTTAATGCTTGTGGTAGATGCCACGATATGAAATATGATAACTGGTATGTAATAGGTGAGAAACCTAAAATGGATACAGAGCTTGAAAAAGCCGAGTTTAATAAAAAACATGCTGAGTATCAGGAAAATTTGAAAAAATATCTCGGTACTAATCCTCCAGATCTTTCTATATATATAAGATCAAGAGGTCATGAATATATCAGAGATTTTATAGAGGATCCTCAAAAAATTCTTCACGGAACAGCAATGCCGAGAGTTGGTCTGACTGAAGAGTCTACGCAACAAGTTATCACTTATATGGAAAATGTGGGTGATAGAAAGAAAGATAAAAGAAATTCTTTAGGACCTTTAGTTATCCTATATTTTGTAATCTTTGCTCTTCTTGCTTATGCTTGGAAGAAACAGATGTGGAGAGATTTACATTAAAATCAAGAGGCACTCGCCTCTTGATATAAAGAAATCAAACTACTTCATTTTCATCTTCTCTATTTTTAGGTAAAATCAGTTATTATTTTGTTGAGTAGTTAAATTGGTTGAGTAGTTGAGTTGATAATTATTTAATCATTATAATTTTTTTTATAACTTAACTAAAATCAATTACTTAATCAATTTAACTTTTTAAATTTAATAAAAAGAGGAATTATGCTTATAGATGGACATGGCAGAAATGTAAACTATCTTAGAATCTCAGTTACGGAAAGATGCAATTTTAGATGTCAATATTGTATGCCCGAAAAACCTTTTTCATGGGTTCCTAAAGAGAATCTATTAAGTTTTGAAGATCTTTTCAAGTTTGTTAAAGTTGCAATTGACGAAGGGATAGAAAAGATAAGGATAACTGGAGGAGAACCTACACTAAGAACAGATTTAGATAAATTTATAAAAATGATTTATAATTATAAAAATGATATTGATCTGGCTATGACAACAAATGGATATCTTCTTAAGGAGAGTGCTAAAAAGCTTAAAGATGCCGGACTTAAAAGGATCAACATATCTTTAGATAGTTTAAAACCAGAAATAGCGGCAAAGATTGCAGGTAAAGATGTTTTAAAAAACGTATTGGACGGTATAGAAGAGGCTATGAAGGTAGGCTTGAAGATTAAAATAAATATGGTTCCTTTAAAAAACGTAAATGATAGTGAGATTGTTGATATTTTAGAGTTTGGAAAAAAAAGAGGTATAAGAGTTAGATTTATAGAGTATATGGAAAACGTTCACGCCCATAGCTCTTTAAAAGGAATGCACGGAAGAGAGATTTTAGAAAAAATCAAAGAGAAGTATGAAATCCAAAAAGTGGGACGAATTGGAAGTTCGCCTGCATTTTTATATCAGTTGAAAAATGATGGATATAAGTTTGGACTTATAGATCCTCATAAACACGACTTTTGTGAATCTTGTAACAGAATTAGGCTCACCGCCGAGGGTTATTTGATACCTTGTCTGTATTTTGATGAGGCTATGAGTATAAAGGAGGCTGTAGAAAAAGGGGATATCGAAAAAGCTGTAGAGATTTTGAAAACAGTTTTGGCTAATAAACCAAAAGAGAACAGATGGAGTGAAGAGGCAACTGAAGCATCAAATAGAGCTTTTTATGAAACGGGCGGATGATTGAATTAGGAATTAGGAATTAGTGTCATTAGTCATTAAGTTTCGTTTATTCAAAACATTTTAAAAATTTAACAATTTTTGAAACTTTTAAGAATATAAAATTGACTTGTAATTGGTCATTAGGAAAAATTATCCTTAATGACTTAATGACTAATGGCTTAATGACTATTTGAATTTACTATTTCCTAATTCCCATTTCCCAATTCCAAATGCCCAATTCCAAAAAAGGAAATTAATGGTTTATCTTGTTGAACACTTTTATTCTATCCAAGGCGAGGGCAAATTTGTAGGTACTCCAAGCGTTTTTTTTAGATTTGGCGGATGTAATCTAAGATGCCAAGATTTTGGAGAATATTTTGTAAAAGGTAAAATTGTTTATGGCTGTGATACTGTAAGAGCGGTAAATAAGGAGATCTTTCAAAATGAGTGGAAAAGGATAGAGAACGAAAAAGTTTTGATAGAGATATTGGACGACTATATCGAAAATCTTGACTTTAAGCCTCACATAGTTATCACTGGTGGAGAACCTATGATCTATGCGACAGATTCCATTTTTTATAAATTCATTCAATATTTAGTTAATAACGATTTTATCGTTACTATCGAAACTAATGCAACTATAAAAGTAGATATTGAAAAATTTTCAGCTTATAAAGACGTTATATTTGCTATGGCTGTTAAACTTAGCAATAGCGGCGAGCCTTACGATAAAAGGGTAAATAAAGAGGTTATAAAGGAGTATATAAACAACACCTCTTACTCCTTTTTTAAGTTTACTTTGGATAGAGGTATTATTGAAAGAAGAGCGTTTGAGGAGATAGTGGATATAGTAGAACCTTATCCTGAAGCAGAGATTTTCTGTATGCCTCTTGGCGATAAACAAGATATAATTAAAAAGCATGATAAAGCTGTTGCAGAGTTTTGTTTGATTTATGGATTTATTTATAGCGATAGACTCCACGTTAGGCTTTGGAACAGAGAGAAAAAAAGATAGTTTGGTAGCTAAGGAGAGGTTGAAGTTGCTTATTAGAAAACTTTTTAAATTTGAGAACGCTCATATAGTTAGAAACTGTACTTCTAAGAGATGTAGCCAGAGTATTCATGGTCACTCTTATAAAGTTGAACTCTTTTTTAGATCTGACTCACTAGATAGAGGAGAGATGGTTTACGATTTTGGTCTTACCAAACTTACCATAAAGGAGCTTATTGATTCTTTCGATCACGCTATAACTCTTTGGAGTGGCGATGATCCTCAGTATCTTAAAGATATGAAAAAATGGAGTCAAAGGTGGGTGGAGATCCCGGTAAATCCAAGTGCCGAGCAGTTTAGTAGACTATTTTTTCTAATTGTTGATAAAATTTTAAATCAGACTATAATGGTAAATGAAGAGAATAATGTGTGCATTGATAGCGTAATTGTTCATGAAACGGATACCGGATATGCAAGATGCGACCGTGCGGATGCTTATAGTGAAAAGATGGGTTTTATAGATTTAAGTAAAGTTAAGTTCTCTTCTGGAGTTATAGAAGAGTGGAGCGATCCGTTTATTTGGGAGAGACTTCTTAGAGGTGAAAAGATTGAAAATCCAAAAATCGTTTAAGGGGAGATTATGAGAAAAATTTTATGGCTTTTTGCTATAGTGTCAATTTTTTTGATAGTCGGCTGTTCTCAAAAACCTGAGGAGAAAAATAGTCTATCAAAAGTCCAAACCAAAGAGCAATCGAAAGTAACGACAAATAGTTCTGAAAATGATATAAAACTAGAAAGTAAGGGTAAAGAGAGTTATACAAAGATAGATAAATTGGATGAAAAGAGAGATGTTGAAAAAGCTGCTGAAAGTAGTACCAAAGAGAATAGTACAGAGAGCAAAACAGACATAGACGGTGCTAAATTGTACGCTAAATGTGCAGGGTGTCACGGCAAAAGTGGTGAGAAAAGGGCACTAGGAAAATCTCTTCCTATAGGCGGAATGGCTATAGAGGAGCTTGTTGGGATCTTAAAAGAGTATAGAGCCGGAAAACTTAATAAATATGGCATGGGTAGTTTGATGAGTTCTCAAGTTAAAAATAGTAGTGATGAGGAGATTGAAGCTTTATCCCAATATATCTCAAAATTAAAATAATCAGTTTTAGTTAAATTCTCTCGCTTTAGGCGAGAGAATCTTATAGTTCGTCCATAAAACCTTTAAATATCTTACTAACTAGCTCAATCCTGTTTATAAAGCTTTTTTTACTCGCCCTTTCATGGATAGTGTGATCTCCGTCGCCATACGGGCCAAAACCATCAAGAGTAATAGCTCCAACACTTGCGGCAATATTTGCATCACTCCCGCCGCCTCGTTTTTCGGTAAGAAGTCTCTGTTTACTCCATTTTTCAAGTTTTTTGATAAATAAAAGCTGTGCTTCGTTCTCTTCCATCACATCCCGTTGTAAGCCTCCGCTCAAAATCGCTCTGCTTCCTAATACGTACGAACTATTTACGATTTCTGTAATTTCAGCTAAGACTCGATCTCTTTCACTTTGTGTTGTAAACCTAGCCTCTAAAATGAGTCTAGCTTGTGGACTGATGGTATTAGCTCCAATACCACCTTCCATTTTTCCAACGTTAACCGTTGTTCCTTTGCTAAGATTGGTTAAATGGCTAAAAGATATGAGCTTATGCGCAGCTTCTAAATTTGCGTCAATTCCATCACTATAGCAGTTTCCAGCGTGCGCGGCTTTTCCTTCGATATCTACGTAAAATGTGCCAATCCCTTTTCTGGCCACTACTATTTCATCATTTTTGCCGGCCGCTTCAAAAACTAAGCAATACTCGTAATTTTTGGCAATCTCTTTTGTAAACTCTCTTGAGTCATCACTACCTATCTCTTCGTCGCTTACTAAAAAAATATCGATATTAAAAATCTTTTCTTGCGCCCTTAAAGCCTCTACCATTACCATATTTCCGCCTTTCATATCGCAAACTCCAGGCCCGTAAATCCACTCTTCGTCATCTTTAAATCCCTCAAAGGTTCCTGGTGGAAAGACGGTGTCTAAGTGCCCCAAAAGTAGCATTTTTGGGCCTTCTTTTTTTAGGCTTGTAAAATAGAGGTGATTGCCAAAATCTTTTCTTTCAAAAACTTTTGTTTTGTATCCTAAAGCTTCAAACTTTTGGCGCATAAGGGAACCATTTTCATCAACGCCCACTTTATTTTTGGTATAGGAGTTGATGTTGATAAGTTCGGCAAGTTCACTAAAATCATACATTTTCAAAGCCTTTTTATCAATTTTTTTGTATTATAGACTAAATCCTCTTAAAGGACTACTATGGCACATATCGGTATTTGGATGTATCAAAACGGCGGTGGGGATTTGATTGAAAAAAAACTTATTGCAAAACTTCAAGAGCGAGGGCATATCGTCTCAACCGGACTAAATCTTCGTCAAGCGATTTCAGAAAACGGAAAAATTTTACTCAATGGGCTTAACTTGTATGAACTTGATTGTTTTTTTAGCTATAACGCCGGTGAACAGACGAAATATCAAGTCTATCTTTATGAAGCTCTAGATAAACATGTGCCTTGCATCAATAGTTTTCAAGCTTTCAATATAAGCGAAGATAAGTTTAAAACAAACGATCTTTTACGAAAAGCAGGTATAAGAACGGCCGAATATTTCTTATGCCATAGAGAAGATGTAGAAACTATTCGCAATAAGGTATTGGAGTGGGGCAAAGCTGTTTTTAAGACCGTCGATGGATGGGGCGGTATAGGTATGGCGCTTGTAGATAGCAAAGATAAGCTTGATATGATTTTACCCTTTTTAAATCAAACGGATCTAAGATTTTTTTATATCGAAAAGTTTATCGATTATGACGGAAGCGATTTTAGGGTAGATTTGGTTGATGGAGAGTTTATCGCATGTTATGGTAGAAAAGCAAAAGAGGGAGATTGGCGAACGAATGTAACAAGCGGGGGCAGAGTAGTTTTAAGAGAGTGTGAAGATGAAGTGATAGAACTAGCTCAAAAAGCGGCACGCTCGATAGGTATAGAGATTGCCGGAGTAGATATCATCTACGATAGAGAACATGAAGAGTATGTAGTGTTAGAAGTTAACGGGATCCCGGCTTTTGCCACACCGGAACAAGAAAAAATGGGACTTGATTTTAACGATAAAAAGATTGAGAAAATTGTAGAATTGATGGAGAAAAAACTAAAGGATAACAGATGAAAAAACTACCAAAAATCGGGCTTTTATATCTAGATTATGTTTTGCGATTTTTTGACAGAAGCAATTTCAAAGGTTGGCCGGATAAAATCGAAACAGTAATTTATCATTGGGAGGGTGATGAGAAGCGTTTTATAAAAGAGGTTAAAAAGAAAAAAATAGACGTTTTAATAGGAAATATTCCAGCAACTGCCTATGAGACTTTTAGAAAGATTGCAAGAGAACTTCCAAACGTAAAATTTATTCCATCGCTTGATAGCCAATTTGCCAATAAATCAAAAGAAAATGTTACAAGATTTTGCTGGAAATATGATATTCCCGTTCCAAAAACCTATATATTTTACGATAAAGATGAGGGAATGGCATTTTTAGAAAAAACAACTTATCCTAAAATCATAAAACGAAGCTATGGCCCAAGCAATTATGGAGGCTATTTTGTACATAAAGTAGATAGCTTTGAGGAGGCTAAAAAGCTTTTAGAAGCAAAAAAGTATTGTCCAATCTATATACAAGATTTTGTGCCGATGAGTGCCGATATAAGAGTGATGCTGATTGGCCATAAACCAGTTTGTGCTTTTTGGAGAAGGCCGCCAGAAGGACACTGGCTTACCAATACCTCTCAAGGAGGAAGTATAGATTATATGAACGTGCCCAAAGGGGTGTTGGATCTAGCCGTCAAAGTTAGTAAAGCAGCCAATGCGGAATATTGGGCATGCGATATAGCCGTAGGTAAAGAGGATGGAAAATATCGTATCTTAGAGTGTGCTACTGCATTTGCTGCCTTTCCTTATATAAGAGACTGGATTGGACAGTATCTAATGTGGAAGCTAAGCGACGGAAGATTTCCTAAGCCAAATATACCCGTCTATAACTGGGAGGAGCTTGGCAAAATCGATAGCTCCCTTCTTCGTACGATGCGCTTTATCACCTTTGGACGCTATACTCCTAGCTTTGACGGAGAGTACTTTTTAAATAGGCAAAAGATGGATGAGAGTGGAGCAGTGCATAAGATTTGGGAACTTGACGAAGAGTATCCGATGTTAAATACCGAAGAGAGAGACTATGAAGAGTGGCCAAGCGAAAAGTGGGATTTTACTAAAAAGTGTAAAAATTTTTGGGGAAAGAGTGAGAAAAAAGAGAAGAAAATATCAAACGAAGAACATAGTTTTGAAGAGCCAAGCGACGAACAGCCTGTAGTTTTAAGCGAAGAGGAGATTAAAGAGTTTTTACATAATACACTTGGCAAAAAGGCAAAAAAAGTGTTAGAGCAGATTGACGCGTTTAATATATCTTACGAACTAGATAATAATCCCGATGCTTTACTAGAAATTAAGGGAATTAAAGATAAAACGCTAAAAAAATTGCTTGAAGCTTGGCAAGAATTTAAAAAGGAGAGATTTGAAACATCAATATAAGTCCTACGAAGAGACGATTTCGTTTTTAAAACAAAAAGTCAAAGAGTATCCGCATCTAATTAAACTTCAGGTTATTGGCAAAACTTGGGAGAATCGAGATATCATTTTGGCTACCGTTTCGCTTGACGTGGAATATGCCGATTTAAAGCCGGCTTTGCTATACACGGGTACGATTCACGCAAGAGAGTGGATAGGTAATGAGCTGGCAATCGCTTTTGTGGATTATCTACTAAAAAACCATAAAAGTGATCCAAGAGTTATAAGCGCGTTATCGAAAAATACGCTCTATATAGTGCCCGTGCTAAATCCTGACGGTTTCGAGTATTCACGCAGTCACTACTCCTTTTGGCGAAAAAATAGACGAAAAAACTCTGATGGGAGTTTTGGAGTAGATCTAAATCGAAACTTTAGCGTTGGCTGGGTAAAGTCTAAAGATCCATCTTCCAATATTTATGGAGGACCAGAGCCCTTTAGCGAGCCTGAAACCAAAGCAATAAAAGAGTTTGTAGATACTCATCCAAATATCACGATAGCTTTAGATTATCACTCGCAAGGCAACGTCTTTTTTCCAGCACACAAATTTAACCATGAAGCCGAAATCGAAGGAACCGATTTAAATGTTCTTTGTGCCAATATGAACTATGAGATCGAAAAGGTAACTGGTAGACGCTACGGGATTCATAGGGGAAAACCTCCGGCTAGGCTTATTCAAGGAAGCGCAAGAGAGTATTATTACTCAAAAGGCATATTGGCGGCCGTTGTTGAGGTTGGTACAAGAAATATTCCAGATTACTTGCAAAATATGAGCGAATCGATCGATGAAAATATCCCGGCTCTTCTATATGCTTTAAACGAAGCACATAGTTACGCAGTAAATAAACCGGCTAGAGTGGAAAACTTTGTGATAGATGAGTATGAAAGTAACTGCGTCAAGCTCAAATGGGAATATGATAAAGAAGAGTATCCAAACGTCTATTTTGAGATTTATCGAAATGAAAAACATAAAGAGTCTTGCCGTGAACCTAGTCTTATCGCCACCACAAGCGAACTGGAATTTGTCGACAAAGATAGAGCCAGCGGTAAGTTATATTTTTACTATATTCGTCCCGTAGATAGGCTTACAAAGCAAAAAGGGCCGTTTGCTCCTCAGCTTAAAATTATGACAAAACTAGAGCGAGACGAGTTTTTTAGAAGCATTTTTCCATGTCCGCAAGATATTGGCTACGTTGCTCAAAAATCGAAAAAAAACCCGGAGCACTTTGGTAAAAACTCACTATTTGTAGGCGTAAACAAAACTCTTGGCATAAGTTATGCCATAATGCGCTTTCGTCTTGACTCTATTCCCCAAAACGCAATTATTAAAGAGGCAAAAATAAGTCTCTATCCCTTAAATCGCGTTAATGTAAAGATTGAAAAATATGGAGAGTGGGGGATAAGTATCATTGAAGATGTTGAGGATATAACCGATTTTAATCAGATCCATAACGCAAAAGTGATTCAAACCCTTGGACAAACGATTCCCTCACAAAAATTGACTCAAGGTATCTGGAAGACTTGGGAGTTAAACGCTTTTGAGCGAAAACTTTTAGAAGAAGCCTTAAAGAAAAAAGAGGTGCTCTTTCGAATGCAAGGGCCGACAAAACTTCCTCTTGGAGCAGATAGCCAGATGATGGTGTTTGATCTTGGATATGGCCCTTTTGGCGGAGGGATTCACTACCGACCCCATCTATATATTAAATATACCGTTCCGCCGGCTGAAGTGGAGCTAGAGCCTTTGAAGCTAGCAACCGTAAAAAAAGATGAAATTCTTCTTGATACGCTCTCTTGCGGGTATGATGAAAAGGGTAATATTGTTTATGGATATATGGAGTTTGATCTCTCTCTCTTGCCTGATGCTAATGAGTGCGTTATAACTGAAAGTTTTATCAAAATCAAAAATGAAAACATCAAAAAAAGCTCTTTAGATATTCGTTACTTGATCGAATTTGTAGATTTAGAAAAGTTAGATTATACCCATATCCAAAACAGAAAGTCCCTTGGTTTTATCGATTATGAAGTGAGTGAAGAGCAGCTTGTCAAAGAGAATACCAACTACTTCTTATTTGATAGTGCTAGTAAAATCGAATTAGAAAACTTTCATACCAAAAATAGACCCGTTGGATTTATTATCCACCCAACACCGGCAAGCGAAGCTAAAGATCATCTCATTAATTGGTTTGATAAAAATAGTCCAAATGTGGTAAAGCTTGTGATTAAGTATATCAAAAAGCGAAAAATGCCCGTAAGTCCAGTTACAAACTTAAAAGCCACCATCGAAAAAGGTATGGTAAAATTGACTTGGCAAAACCCAAAAGATAAAGATTTTGTAGGAGCCTATGTGGTTCGAAACCGTTTTCATCCGCCTAAAAACCCACAGGACGGCGTAAAGCTCTATGCCGGGCGAGATAACTACACCTACGATAACTTTGGCAACACAAAAATCGCCAAATATTACGCAGTCTTTACATACGACAATGTTCCAAACTATTCTGAGCCGGTAGTTTTATATTATGAACCGTAAAATTTTGGCTTTTTTTATCAAAGAGAGACTCTTTTCTCTCTTTTGCACTTTTTGCCTTTACCTCTTTTATCGCTAAACGCTACCTGTGCTTGAGTCAAGATAAGTATGAGGTTTTTTATTTTAGAGATTTTTAAGACAGTTTCTCTTTATCTTCTCTCGATAATTTTCTTCTATACGCTATTTACCGATACTTCGCTTTAAAAAATAGACTATATGCTCTTAATTATTTTTTATCTTTTCTTTGAAATTGCGGATAATCTTTCTATTTTGCTTTATCAAAACCTGTTTGATTCTCATATCGCTTTTTTTACCGCACTCCTTCTTAGTCAAATAATGAGTAACGTTCCAACCGCCGTACTGCTATCAAACTTTACAAACGATTGGAAATCGCTGATATGGGTGTTAGTGTCGGAGGTTTTGGTGTTTGTGGATCACTAGCTAGCATCATCGCATATAGTCTCTATATCGCAAAATATAAAAATGCTTATAGATTTTTAGTAAAGTTTTTTTTAATTTTTTGGCTCTTTTATTTGGCGTAGAACTTTTTTCTAAATCAAATTTGGGGTTGAAAAACCTTTTTTTGGTCTTGATATAAAAACAAGCGCTATCTTTATCTAAGTCGATTTTTTTCTTAATGTTTTAGCGCTTGCGAAATGAAAGTTTTGGGTAAGCTAATAAAACTTATCGTTCTAAAAATCTATAATGTATATATATTCATTTTTTCCTTTGAGAAAAACTCAAAATCAATTGGTATAAATTTGACTTTAGTGTTCTCTTTGAGCAAAGCGATCTCTCTATGAAGTATGATATATCCGTTTGAGTTGCTTAAAGGAGTTACCATACCGGGACCTTTTTTTTGCGATGGTATAAAAAATTTTCCGTCAAAAAAGCCAGGTATCACAACTTCGCGACCAGGTCTGTTTTTAATATCCTCTTTTAATATAGCTTCTATACAGTTTTGATAAATATCTTTGCGTCCGCTTAACTTGTTTATTATAAATCTTCCAAAAATCTCAAAATTTAGCGCAGCCGCTAACGGATTGCCCGGAAGATTTAGTATAAGGGTCTTATTTAGAGTGCCAAAAGTTGTTGGCTTTCCCGGTTTTATCTCAACTTTATCAAAATATATTTTTGTTCCAAGCTCCAAAAAAGCCTCTTTGGTAAAATCAGCCTCTCCTACGCTTACTCCACCGCTTGTTATTAGAAGATCAAAATCTTGCGCTTTTTTGATAAGCTCCTTGATGGATTCTTTATCGTCATCGCTTGAGCCTAAAAAGCTCACTTCGCAACCTAGCTCCTTTGCTCTTGAGTAAAAAACGGGAGTATTTGAGTTATATATCTGGTGAGGCTCTATATTTTCATAATGCATCTTAAGCTCTTTTCCGGTAGCAAAAACACCGACTCTTACTCTTTTGTACACTTTTAGATACGAGTACCCTTGCGATGCTAAGACTCCAATAGTATAGGCGTCTATTTTTTCTCCTGCTTTTACTATAGTTTCGCCTTGGCTAATATCTTCTCCGGCTTTTCTTATATTGGCGTATTTTTTGATCTCTTTTGGCAATGTTACGTAATCTTCTTCAATGGTAACATCTTCTATCGGCACTACTGCTTCAGAACCTCTTGGTATTTTGGCTCCGGTCATTATCTTTACGGCGCTATTTTCTTTTAAAATTATCTCTTTATTTTCTCCGGCCAATACTGTTTCTATAACTTTAACTTTTTTACCGGCGTCTGATAACTTAACGGCAAATCCGTCCATTGCGGAGTTGTCAAATCTTGGAAGATTGAAGTTTGCCTTTAAATTTTGCGCTGATATCCTTCCTGTTGCTTCCTCTATAGGAACTATCTCGAGGCCTTTTTTTTCAACTACATCTTCAATGATTTTTAAGCCCTTTTCTATAGTAACTTTCATCAACTTCCTTTTGATATAATTTTATAAAATAAGGTTGAAGGTTGAAGGGAGAAGGGTGAAGGAAGAAGAGTAAAGAGAAGAAGAACAATTTATCCTTCTTCACCCTTCTTCTTTCTTCCTTCTCCCCTCTGCCTTCATCCTAAAAAAAGGAGTTTTCTTGGAACAGTTGGTTAAAATGTCTATTTATATCCATATGGCGGTTGCCGTTTTTTTGATTTTATCACAATTAGCTTATTTTCTTATCAAAAATGAAAAAAGTTTTATAAAATTTTCTAAAAAATTCAGAAATCTGCTTTTGATACAAAACATCATTTTCGGTATGACAGCTTTTACCGGCGTAGTCGTAATGGCGGTTACTCAGTTTACCTTATGGAATCTAGAGATATTTTTGATGATATTTTTAGCGATAGGTATCTTTGTTTATCAGATAATTCTTTATAAAAAAATCAGGCCAATAAAATCGATAGAAAAAGAGTTGCAAGAGGAGTTTAAAAAGTATGCCTCAAAGATTTATCTAAGTGAAGCAGTAGCTGGAGTTGTAATCTATATATTGGCGAGGATTTTATGATTGAAAATAGAGTATATAGAGAGATAATAGAGATTCTAAAGAAATATTTTTTAGATAAAGATTATAAATTGGTGCTACTTTTTGGCTCTTTCGCAAAAGGAGATTTTCACTCATTTAGTGATGTTGATATTGCTGTTTGGATTGAAAAAGATGAAATAGAGAATAAGATAGATTTAAATTTGGAGTTGGAAGAGATTTTAGGGAAAAAGGTTGATATTGTTAATTTAAAAGATCTTTTTAAAAAAGATTCTCTGTTATCTTACGAGATAGCTATTAATCATATTCCCATAAAAATAGCCGATGAAGAGTTGTATATTGATTTTAAATCGAAAAGTTATCTTTATTATTTTGATAGAAAGCCTTTATATAAGATGATAGATAAAGCCTTCAAAGAAAGGATAGAAAAAGATGATATTGCAAAAGTTACAAAGATTAGAAGATAATATATCTGTTTTAAAGGAAATAAAAGAGGATATAAAAAAAGGCGAATTTGATAAGAAAAAAGAGTGGGAGATTAGGTATGGATTTTTTGAATCTATTCAAATCGTAATAGATATTGCTTGTAAACTTGTTGCAAAATATAATCTTGTAAAACCAAAAAGTTATAGAGAATGCATTGAAGGACTTGTAAAAGCTAATATTTTACAAAAAGATATTGCTAATGATTTTATAAAAATGGTGGGGTTTAGAAATATCTTAATACACGATTATGAAGAGATTAAAAAAGAGGCTTTGATAGGGTATTTAGATAGGTTAGATGATTTTAAAATTTTTATAAAATCGGTAAAAGAGTTGTAATGCAGTTTGTTTACCATCCTAAAAGTGGTGAAGAGATTTTAGAGATAGAGGGTGAAGTATATAACTATCTATTTAAAGTTAGACGTCATAAAAAAAATGAAAGAGTAGTGTTTAGAAATCTAAAAGACGGCTTTTTATACTTTTATGATATAACCGAAGTAAGCCGTAAAAGAGCTTTGTTAACGCTTGTTCATAGAGAAAAAAAAGAGATTGTGCCTAAAAAATCTTTTCATCTTATCTGGTGCGTTGTTGATCCAAAAACTGTGGAGAAAACTTTACCGATGTTAAACGAAATAGGAATAGGCAAGATAACTTTTGTATATTGCGACAGAAGTCAGAGAAATTTTAAAATAAAACCGGAAAAACTTCAAAAGATTTTGATCAACTCTTGTCAGCAGTGTGGAAGAAGCTCTTTAATGGAGATCTCTTTTGCTAAAAATCTTTCTAAAATTATAAAAGAAACCAATAACATAGTAGTTTTGGATTTTAGTGAAAATAAAGTTAAAAATACCGATAATATAGAAAATATTGTTGTAGGTCCAGAAGGCGGTTTTAGCGAGAAAGAGAGAGAACTATTTAGAGATTTAAAAGTTTTAGGCTTGGATACAGAAACGGTTTTAAGAAGTGAAACTGCGGCTTTGGCGCTCTCTATGAAGGTTTTATTATGAGATTTATACTCCTTCTTGCGTTTTTTTTTACGCTTTTTTTAAGAGCGGATATTATTTTAGAGGGGTATCTACATCCAGGAGATAACAAAAATACCATGTATACGCCTGAAGATCCGTTAACTAGGTATGACGAGAGTACTTATGACTACTATCTGAATAATCCAAGTCGTTTTTATGTAACTGAAGACGTAAATATAACTAAAATTGAGTTGGTAGCTCCGTACGGTTTTGAAACTGATAGCAATCTTAGAGTATATATAGACGGTAATTTAGTAGCGACGGGTAACGATGGAGAGACTTTTGTGGATGTTGATCTATATTTAACCGCAGGAATGCATGCCATTGCGGTTAGGGGAAGCTGTTATCGTAACGGTAGAGAACGTGATTGTAGCTCTAGAAATATCGACGATATCGATGATTTTCATTTTAGCGCCATTAGACTTGTTAGCGATCGGGGAAGTTCGGCTATAAATTTTATACAAAGAAGGCATATTGGTGATACTCCGGATTATATATGTTATGGGTTTGGTTGTTATGAAAGTAACGACAACTATGATGATTTAACAAACGATAACGATAAACCTTTTTATTATCCCGACGATTTTGAAGATACTTCGGTATCTTACGATTTTAACACCTCTTGCAGCGCGGATCGGATAACTTTTTTTATATCTAGGATTAGAGATATTCACGAAAACGGTATAAACAAACTAAACTTTTATATAGACAACTCTTTGATTAAGAGTTTTGATTTAAACGCAAGCGACGACAGTGTTTACGATTTAAACTTGACATATTACGGAAATCTCTCTCCTATAAGTAACGGCAAAGTAGAAATTGTATCCGGCACATTTACAGGCGGCGGAGGATATGACGATATCTCTTGGGACGAGTTGATTATCATTCCCCGATGTTTGCCAGATAACGGCAACAACGTTAACTATAAATTTGACGCTTGGGATACTTTTAGAGATATAAACGATCGAAACATCTCTACTAAAATAATCTCTAAAGATTTTAGTCTAACAATAGCTTCTTTGGATGAGATGGGAACAAACTATCAAGAGTTTAACGGAACTGTATGTGTACAGATAGTAGATGATTTAAACAGAAGCTTTACTCCTTGGCAAAAACTGCTTTTTAGCGATCAAAACCTATCTACCTATAGCAGTATAGTCCTCTCAAACGCTTTGAAAAAAGTTAGAGTTTTGATAGCGTGGAAAAGGGATATTGACGATAGCTGTCCTTTGAGTGTTGAAGACAATAGAACTTTATCAACCGATAATTTTGCCGTAAGACCCGATAGATTTATTATATATCCGCCATCAAACCAGATTTATGCGGGGGAAGATTTTAATCTCTCATTTGCCGCTAAAGTTTTTGGCTCGGATACAAATGCAACCGACTACAACGAAACCCTAAAAGGCTCATTTACGGTGAATGCAAACGAGACTAAAGTAGGATGTGAAAACGGAACGTTAACGCTTGCTTCTTTTAGTTTTACTAGCGGAGAGGCAAAAAATATTACAGCAAACTATGATGAGATTGGCGATATTAATGTTACTGTAAAAGAGATAAACGGTAGCGAGTTTGCTAGAATCGACTTTGACGATACAAACGATAGCGAAAGATTAATAGCGTCAAATACTACAACTATCAACGTAAAACCCTACGAAGCCAATATCACCGATCTTAACTTTACCGTATCTACCGGCCAGAATTGGCTCTATATGATTAAAAATTCGGATTTAAAAGATATGAACGTAACTTTAGAAGCTGTGTTGAGCGTTTTTTCAAAAAACGGAACTCTGCTTAACGACTTTAATAGCAGCTGTTATGGAGAAGATGTTGAGATAAAGTTTTTTTACGATGTAAACAGCAGCGGCAATATAGATATAACGGCCGTATATCTAGGTACAACGAATGACGCTAACAGCTCTTTGGAGGATATCAATAAAACTATGAGGTTTGATGTAACTCTTTTTAGAAACGGTAAAGCTAAAAATAGATACGCATTTGATGTAAACAGAAGTTTTGATAACCCGATAGATCCGATATTTGTCAAGTTGAAAGAAGTTAATATCATAACAAACGTAGCAAAGAGATTAAATGGTGCCAAGGTGAAAGATGATATGAATGCCACTTTTTATTTTGCTAGAGTTTGGCCAAAAGATATATCAACAAACAAAACAGATGACAACACTACCGCAAAAATTTTAGTTTTTAGCAGTATAAAAAACGAGTTTGTAAAAGATTTTAACGAAACTTTGGTAAACTGGTATCAAAATAGCTACCATTCAAATATCTCTTACGGAAATATAGTTGAGACTAACGTAACAGATACTACTATCCTTAATACAGACGTTAATATCAATACATCCTCTTCATTGGACAATAACGGAACTTTTAATATAAACATTTCAAACAGTAACGCGCTAGAGGGAGTTTTTTATATACATCTAAATATCTCTTCTTGGCTTTGGTATTTGCCAAAAGGGTTTGGAGAAGATTATAACTATACTTCTGGAAGTAGTTGTCTCTCTCATCCTTGTATAAAGTACGAGTATAAAACTCAGACTCAGGGAAATGCAGTAGAAAGCGGAGGCGCTTTTAAAGGGGTTGATATAGAAGATATTAATATAAGCGATAACAAAAGAGGTATAAGGCTCTTTAGATGAGAAAAGGTTTTACGCTGATAGAGCTTATATTTTCTATGGTGATAATCGCTATTGCATTTACAGTTTTGCCAAAAATTTTACAGCTTAGCACTAAAGCCTCTACCCAAAGTATAAGAGAAGAGGCTATGTTTAGTGCAGTAGCTCTTTTGGGACTTATCAAAGCTACCGCTTGGGATGAAAAAAATAGCGAATATGACGATATTTTGCTTGTTAATAACGGCAATGCTGCTTATGAATGTAACAATAACGGATACAGAGTAGGAGGTTTTTTAGGTTCTAGAAATTGTGAGCACAAAGTGAAGGCTTCGACGTTGGGAGCCGATAGTGGCGAGCCTCCTTATGATGACTTGGATGATTTTACAACTGTCAATGCAAACAATTATAACAGTAGCAGAAGTTATAAACTTAGTGTTAAGGTTGATTTCGTAGAGGATTTAAGTCTAAATGATGAGGTATTTAAAGATGAAAACTTTATAACTCCTAACTCCACAAACACAAAATATATAGTTATCGATGTAAATAGTACGAAAAAAACGGAGCTGCTTAGAAAAAATATAGCTAGATTTGTTTTTCACTCTTTTAATATTGGTCAAACTCATATAAACAGGCTTTCTTGGTATGAATAAGAGAGGATTTACGCTTATTGAGCTGATATTTGTCGTAGTTATTGTTACGATTTTAAGTGTCGCTACCTTTAAAGCGCTGCAGACGATTTTGATAAGGAGTTATAAAGCAAAAGAGATTACAAGACTATCTTTACAATCTCAAATAGCCGTAAATCAGATCAGCGAATATCTATCAAACAGGGTCCCTTCAACCGTGATTGGCTATGACCCTCAAACGGGAGAGTTTGAGTATATAGGGGAGTTAACTTCAATCAAACCTGTTTTAGAGTGGATAGGGATAGCAAACGAGGCTTTGTTAAACGGAAGCTACAGCGGTTTTTTGGATTTGAAGAAGTCAAACAAAGATACAAACACCACATACTCTCCAAACAGTAACGGCGATGCGATAGCTGCAACGATTCAGAAAAAATTTGTAATTTCCGATGATATTTACGCTAACAATATTGTAAATCTGATTTTTGCGGGAAGTTTTGATAGGGGAAGAAGCGATATTAACGATTTTAACAACTCTTTTGGATGGCATGGAAATCAAAGTTTAAATAGTTTTGATATAGATATAAACTCTACCGGATATATTAAGATAACAGATACTGTTCAGCCAAAATTTATTTATGAGAAATATTTTTTGGTTGATAGCGCATACGCAATAGCAAGAAGAGCGGATTTAAAAGAGATTGACTGGAGCTGTAACGATGTAAACTGGAGCGATATCAATGATTATACGTTGCTTCTTTTTTATGACTATCGTCCATGGAGAGGCGAGACATTTTGCGGCGACTCTAACGGAAATCCAGGAGGTAGAGTAACGATTCTTATGAAAAATGTGGCAAGATTTAGATTTGACGAGATAGATTATACAATAAGAATTAGTCTAGATATAAATAGAAGCGTAAAGGGTTCTACTCCTATACATATATCCAAAATGAAGGTAGTGTTTTGAGAAGAGCGTTTAATCTACTAATGGCTATTTTTATGGTACTGCTTTTAAGCGGTGCGGCTGTTTTAACACTTAAATATGCGTCTATCAGTGCAAAACATATAAGTGATAGCTACATAAAAGAGCAAGCGGAAATATTTATGCAAAGCGTCATTGAAGCTACTATTTTGAAAATAGAGGGAGATGACAGAAGTTTAAACAGAGGCTGTATAAAAAATCTAAGATTTTATTCAAACGATAGAAGATTCATAGCAGATGTAAATATAACAAAATATTATCTTTATAACGGTAAGGATAACGATGGTGTTGAACTGTCGGCTTGCGATAGAGTAGTGCCTATTTTAACAGAAGAGTCTCACGGCTATGTACTGATAGAAACGGTAGTTGAGACAAATTCATCACATCCGAAAATAAAAGGTTTTGTCTCTCCGGTAAGAATTGCCAAAAGGACGTTACAAAGGCCATGAAAAAAGCTTTTACACTAGTTGAACTTATAACAGTTTTGATAATTATAGGTATATTAAGTTCAATAGCTTTTTATAGCATTAAGCCAGACTATCTGAAAAATGATACAAATTATGTTTTTATGAAGCTAGAAAATGCCAGGTATAGCGCTATAGGGTACGATAAAAGAGTTTCTAGTTTAGCTGATGTAAATAGTAGCATAGGCTGTATCGATTTTAACAAATTGAGTGAAATAGATGATAAAACCAAAAGCAAAAATTACGTTTTTCGCTCAAAACTAAATTACACTCTTGATATATTGTGTTTTGACAATATAGGGCGTTTGCATGATGGTTCAATCGATAACAATATGACGACTTTAGATTCTTTAATACAAAGTAATGTTATAATCAAACTTAATTATAAAGATAAAAACTCAACTATAAAAGTTTATCCTTTTAGCGGATATATAGAGATTATTTATTGAGGATAGTGATGGAAAGAAATAAAATTGTTTTTTTATATAATGAAAAAGCTATATTATATGACGGTAAAGATATAAAATCCGCTAATTTTAAAGATACTAAAAAGTTTTTTACCGGTGCTCTTATTCCTCTTAAATATGTGGATACTCTAACTTTTAAACTACCTAAAAAACTATCAAACGATGAACTTTCCATACAAGTAGAGATCAAGATGTATGAAGAGGCTGGATTGGATGCAAATAAAGAGTATGTTATAGACTTTTTAAAATATGATATGGGAGATGAGTATATCATAGAGGCTTTTGCCCTAAATAAAGATGATTTTGAAACAGAGTTTAACAGATACAATAAAAAAATAGAAGCTATTGATCTTGTTTTTCCAAGATTTTTATCGTATCAGGCTCTTTACAATAAAGGGCTTAACCTAGACAAAAACGATCTTTTTATATATTTAGATGAAGATGAGGCTTTTGCCGTTATCTATAAAAGAGGAGAGTATATTGGATATAGACTGATTGATTCTATATCTTCCATATCAAAAAGAGTGGGTATTGAAACGGCAAAACTTAAAGAGTATCTGAGTTTAAAAGGGCTTCAAAGGAAAAACTACTCTTTGGATGAGACTCATATCATAGATGCCTTGCAAGAAATTTTTTTAAAAAATATAGAAAAGATAGTCTATTCTATAAATCATAAGCGAACTATTTTTGCATTAGAAGGAATTGATAGGATATTTGTCGATTTCGGTGGAAAAAGTATAGAGGGTTTAAAAGAGTTTTTTGTTTCTTTCGGATATGAAAATTTAGAGATAGAAAGTGTTAAATGTTGCGATAAAGAAGGCGAAGAGACAAAGATATATCTATTTTGCGAGTATATATATCAAGCGGCTGATGAAACTAAAAATCTTCAAAAAATCAATCTCTCTTTTTGGGAAAGAAAGAGGCCGATATACGAATATATGATATTCAAATATACAGCGGTATTGGCTCTTTTTACACTGCTTGGCTTGTCTATTTACGGTTATTTTTATTATAACAACTTAATGTTAGAAGAGAGTATTGTTAAAAAGGAGAAGAGATTAAAAAGTTTAAAAAGCGAATCTGCAAAATATTTAAAAGAACTAAAAAGATTGAAAGATAAAAACCAAAAAATTAAAAAAGAAATAGAGAATATAGAGCACAAAATGTTTGTTTATGAGACTACTTTGAAGATGATACCCTTTATAGAGAGGCAAAAAGTAGCAAGAGAAGAGTTTATGAACGATGTAGTTTACGCCTTGGCAAAATATCGTTTAAATACTCAGTATATAAAACAAAAAAATCCGAAAGAGATGGAAATTATGTTGATTTCTGAATATTATCAGCGCGATAGAATAGCAAAGTTTATAAAAGAGCTTTTAAATAGAGGATATTCAGAGGTTAAAACAGCGCAGATTAGTTATACTGATGGAGTCTATACTAGTAGTGTCAAGGTTAAAAGATGATAGAATTTATATATAGTTTGGAAGAAAAGATTAAAGAGCAAGAACCTAGAAAAAGAGTTTTTATACTATTAATAATTCTTTTTTTAGTTCTGTTTACAATATACTTTTTCCTAATAGAGCCAATTATCGAAGAGATAAATCAAAAACAAGAAACGCTTGCTGCTTTAGAGCAAAAAATATCCAAGAATTCTCCAAAAAAAATGCAGTCTAAAATTTTTTTGAAAAAAAAAGAGATATTTAAAAATGAAAATCTTAAAGAGGAGCTAAATCTGAAGCTTCTTTTGCTAAAAAGCAGATTTGACAAAATAAGATTTTTGTTTGTAAATGATAAAGATTTTAATAGATTTTTAAACAGTCTGCTAAAAGAATCCGTAAATAAAAATATTTTAATAAAAGATATAAAAATATTGGATAAAGAGGAACCGTTTATAGGAAAACTCTATGTTAAAAAGGCAATCAGTGTGGAAGGTAAAGGAAGATTTTTAAATATTATATCTTTTGTTAGAGGGCTGGAGAGTAATAAAATGTTGATGTCTATCAAAGAACTTATAATCGAGACGGAGGGTTCTTTGCCAAAATTTAGTTTCAATATAGATTTTTACGGAGTTCGAAAGTGAGACTCTTTTTATTATCAACAATGCTTTATTTATCGCTATTTGCTGAAGTTTTGCCTTTACCTGTAAAATACGATCCTTTTTATAAGGCTCAAAAGTTATTGAAGAAGAAAAAAAAGATAAAAAGTGTCTCTAGGACTTTAAAACTAACGTTAAGCGCTATATATAACGAAAGAGCATATATTAATGGAAAATTTTATAAAGTTGGAGATAAAATAGAGGGATATAAAATCTATAAAATAGGCAAAAATTTTGTAATTTTAAAAAAAAGAGGCAAAAAGAGAGTTCTTTATCTGGTAAAAAACAAGATTTTAAAGACAATGGAGTATAAATGAGAATATTAATCTTTGCGATTTTATTTATATATTTAAACGTTAATGCGGCTAATCTTTGTGAAAACAGGCTCTTTTCGCTGAGTGCGTACAGTGGTGATAGCAAAAGAGGCATTAGCGTGGAAGATGTATTAAAAGACCTATCTATGCAATGCGGTTTAACTATCAGTTTTGAAGATAAAAAGAGTAAAGATGCGATAAAGAAAAAGTTAGATTTTATAAATATACAAAATTATACGTTTGATGAATTTATCGATTTTCTCTTTGATGAGTCAAATCTGTTTTATAGATATGACAAAATGAAAAATATTATAAAAGTCTCTTACTATAAAAGTGAAACTTTTAATATCGACTATATAAATGTTAGCGAGCTTAGTAGCGAAAGCAGTAAGTCGATAAATACGGGCTCGGGCGGAGGAGTATCAAACAGTTATGGCTCTACTGCAACTACCTCTAGCTACGGTACGGGTACGACCAACTCTAGATACGGATCAAGCGGAGGCACCTCGGCAGATTATACGAAAATAGTCACAAAGTCCGAGTTTACCTTTTGGAAAAGCTTAAGAGAGAGTATCGAAAAACTTCTTTCAGGCTCTAAAGATTATAAACTTTTTATCAATAAAGACGCTTCTTTGTTAACAGTAAGAGCCAACAAAAAGGATTTAGAAAATATTAGGAAATTTTTAGATTCGTTGATGAAAAAGATGCATAAGCAGGTTTTAATTGAAGCAAAAATTATAGAAGTTGTTTACAACGACAATTATACAAAAGGGATCGATTGGAGCAAATTTAATCTGTCGCTTTCAGGAAGTATTAGTGGTTTTGATACTAAATCAAACGGTACTACTTTTAGTAACTTGACGAAGCCAGATTATTATATAGGTTATAATTTTTCAACAGAAGGATTAATTAATTTTTTAAAAACATACGGAGATGTGAATATACTCTCCAATCCTAAAGTTTTAACTCTAAACAATCAACCCGCAGTTATCAATGTAGGTGAACAGCTTTCATATAAATATCAAACCGGAGGGATATCGTACACCACTACAGGCACTCCAGTGGGGACTACGACTTACTCTTTAGGCACCACTTTTGTGGGAATTACTTTATATGTTATTCCTGAAGTTAGCTCTCAAGATAGTATTATTATGAAAATAAATCCTGTAATAAGTGAACTTATCGAAAACCAAGAGTTAAATACCACTCAAAGAGAGTTGCCTCCAGATATAAAGATAAAGCAGATGACATCTATAGTAAAAGTGAAAGATGGTCAAAAAGTTTTAATAGGGGGGTTAATTAGCCTGATGGAATCAAAATATCACAAAAAAGTACCCATTTTGGGAGATTTACCGCTTCTAGGAAGAGCTTTTCACTCAACCCAAGATATTAAAAAAAGAAGCGAGCTTTTTATTTTGCTTGTACCTAAAATAGTTAAATCTTCAAATATGCCCACTATAGATGAGGTAAAAATTTTTAAAGGGCGAAAATTTGAGTAACTATATAGAGATTACGAAAATTTTTGAAGAAAATGCAAAAGCAGTCGACTTTTTTGAGAATGCGGAAGTTTTAGGCGTAAAGTCTTCGTTAACCAATATTTTAGATAAAGAGACAAAACAGCTTATTTTCTTAATAGGTGAGCCGGGAGTCGGTAAAAGCGCATTTTTGAACAACATAGAAGAGTTTTTGGAAAATAGATACACGATAATAAAATTTGACACCCCTTTTATGGAACCTGTCGATTTTATAAAGACTCTTATTAAAAAAAGAGAGCGAGAGATAAAAGATTTTTCGTTGGAAGGTTTGATAAAAGAGGTAGTAAGAATCTATGAAGATGAGAAATGTTTAATAACTATTGATGAGGCGCAACTTCTTTCTAAAAAGATGATAGAGCTTATAAGGATTTTAGCGGATAGTAAAGCGTTTTGGTTTTTGCTAGCAATGCATAAACATGAATCTAAAGAGATTTTAAATGAGCCTCAATTCTCGTCTCGCCCACATAAAGTTTTGGAACTTGGAAAATTGCAAAAGAATGAGTGCAGAGATTTTATATACAATACTTTATCTAAAGCCGATATGAACTCTTTTGCCGAAGAACTTTCAAAAAAGTATCTTGGATTTATATATAAAGTTACAAAAGGTAATTTTAGAGATTTAAAAAAACTTTTATATAACCTTTTTTTACTTTTGGATTATGCTATAAGCAACAACAAAAAAAAGTATCAAAAGCTCTCGGAGTGCCTCCTGATTATGGCTGCGATAGAAGGAGGTCTTATAGATGTTTAATTTTGAACGCTTAGAAAAAAAGTGTAAAAAGTATAGATTAAAACGGTATTTCCCGTTTATAATTTCGATTTTTTTTGTGATTTTTATTTTTATTTATATTATGGATGATTTTTCTGAAAAAAGTTTTGAAGAAAAAAAAGCCGTCGAATTTAACAAGTCGAAAAAATCGGAATTAATTAAAAAAGAGCCAAATATTCATATAGAAAATAGTGCTCAAAAAATTGTTAAAAAACTAAAAAAGGGCAAATTTGCAAATAGTGAAAAAAAGTGTTATGCGCTACAGTTTTTAGAATCTAGAAAAAAGTATCTTTCTGATATTAAAAAAATAGAGGATAATTTAGAAAGTTACGGTTTAGAGTGTTATCTGAAATTTGGAAGTATTGATAGCGACAAAGTATATCTAAGATGCAATAAAGTTGAAAATTATGAAGATTTGAACAGATTTATAGATTTGGCCAAAGAGAAAAATCTGGACTATTTTGTAGTTAAGGAGAGTTGTGAACCGTTAAAAAAAGTTAAAGATGTTAAAGAAGAAAAAAGTGTGATTATAGAAGAGAAAAATATATCTTTAAAAAATGCTCAAAAAACTGAGAAAGAAAATAGTGCTAATTTGGAGCAAAATCGAAATATTTTAAATATAAAAGAGCCTTCGATAAAGGATTTGGAAGAGCTTTTTCAAAAAAGGAAAACATATAAGTTGGCTATAAAAATTGCTAAATACTATTTTGAAAAAAGAGATTACAGAAAATCTCTTGAATGGGCAAAAACCGCAAATACGATAGATAACGAATCTGAAGAGTCATGGCTTTTGTACGCAAAATCCTTATATCATCTTGGAGATAAAGAATCAGCAATAGAGCTATTGCAGGTGTATTTAAAGTTTAAACACTCAAAAGATGCTGCAAAACTTTTAGAACAATGGATGCAAAATGATAGCTAAAAAGATACGTCTAGGCGATATTTTAGTTGAAGAGAGATTGATTACGCCAGAACAGTTAGAGCGTGCATTAAAGATTCAAAAAGAGCTTAATTTTACAAAAAAACTTGGTGAAATTTTAATCGAAGAGGGGTTTGTAACCCAAAAAGAGCTTTTAAAAGCTTTATCTAAACAGTTAAAGATCGATTTTATAGATCTTTATGGAGAAGAGATAGATTTTGACAAACTTGCAAAAAAATATCCTTTCAATCTTTTAAAAGCGGCAAATGCGATACCTTTTAAAGAAGATGAGGATTTTTTATATGTGGCAACTTCCGATCCGCTTAATTATGAAGCATTAGAGCATCTAGAGAGGACTATATCTTTAAAACCTATAAAGATATATTTGGCTCTTCAAGAAGATATAGACGTTATTTTTCATAGAATAGAGATATTAAAGCAGACTAAAGAGATTGTTGAAGAGGTAAAAAAGGAGTTAAGAACTGAAGGTGCGAAAAAAGAGGGAGAAGAGAGTGCCGTAATGAGGCTTATTTTACTAATAATCAAAGACTCCATTGTAAAAAGAGCAAGTGATATCCATATAGAACCTGATGAGAAAGAGGTAATAGTAAGGGCAAGAATAGATGGTATTTTACATGAAAATTTTGTTTTTGATCTAGAGATATATAATGCGCTTGCTTCAAGAATCAAACTTTTAGGAAATTTAGATATTTCGGAAAAAAGGGTGCCTCAAGACGGAAGATTCTCTTTTACTATAGAAGATAAAATTTATGATTTTAGGCTCTCTACGACTCCAACTATTTATGGCGAATCTTTGGTAATGAGGATTTTAGACAGAGGAAAGGTACTTTTAAAGCTTGAGGAGTTGGGATTTGAAGAGGAAAATCTAAACACGTTTATGGAACTTATCCACTCTCCACATGGAATTATACTTATAACAGGTCCAACGGGAAGTGGTAAAACAACTACTTTGTACGCAGCTTTAAATGAGATAAAAAACATAACCAATAAAGTTATGACCGCAGAAGATCCAGTAGAGTATAGACTTCCCCTTGTTCAGCAGATCCAGGTAAACGAGAAGATAGGTTTGACGTTTGCTAAAGCCGTAAAATCTTTTTTAAGACAAGACCCAGATATTATCTTAATAGGCGAAATCAGAGATTTTGAAACTTTAAATGCGGCCGCTCAGGCAGCTTTAACAGGACATTTGGTGTTTTCAACATTGCATACCAATGATGCGCCCGGAGCAATACCTAGAATGGTTCAGATGGGACTAAAACCGTATCTTATTGCCGACTCGTTAATAGGTGTCGTTGCACAAAGATTGGTTAGAAAGATTTGCCCATACTGTAAAATAGAGATAAAACCTCCGTTAAAGCTTATCGAAAAGGTTAAAAAGTATATACCCCAAAATACTAAATTTTATGGAGGAAAAGGTTGCTCTAAGTGTGATTTTACAGGTTATTTCGATAGGACGATGATATCTGAGATTTTAGTTATCGACGATATATTGGCAAAACTGATTTCTGAAAACGCAAATAAAGTAGAAATAGTTGAATATGCCGAGAAAAAGGGTTCATATCAACCTATGATAGTTGACGGTATTAGCAAGGTTATAAAGGGAATAACTACATTAGAAGAGGTATTTAGAGTTGCTAAGGAAAAATAGTTGAGATACTTTAAAGTAGTTTACAAAAGGGGAAAAAAGAGATTTTCTACTATTATAGAAGCTGAAAACAAGGCTTCAGTATTGCAAAAATTTTCCGATTTAAAGTTGGGAGTTCTGATCAAAATTTCTGAAACAAGCAAACCTTTTTCTTTTTATCTAAAAGAGATTCAAGAAAAACTCAATAACCCTATAAAAAACATAAGAGCCGATATAGAAACATTAATCTCGATTATCGATCAAATTTCAATCATGATTGATGCAGGTTTGCCGTTAAATACTGCACTTGCCGAAACAGTTAAAACACAAGAAAACAGGATGCTTAAGGCTATATTTACTCAAATAATGGAAGATATAGAAGGAGGAAAAAGTTTTTTTGAAGCGGCAAAAAGATTTAAAAAGCAGCTTGGATTTTTAACTTTATCGATGATAAGATTAGGTGAAGAAACCGGAACTTTACCTGAATCGTTAAATCATTTATCAAAAATTTTACAAGCTATTTTAGATAATAGAAGAAAATTTAAAAAGGCTACTAGATATCCGCTTTTTGTTATGTTTGCGATGATAATCTCTTTTGTTATCGTTATAGTAATGGTAATACCGCAGTTTAAACAGTTTTTTGAAGAGACTAAAATGGAACTGCCTCTACCGACTAAATTTTTACTATGGCTAGAACATTTGGTAGTTACTTTTGGTCCATATATTTTGATTGCCGCTGTGGCTATTTTTTCTACACTTCTTATTTTTTACACAAAAAACGAAAAGGTAAGATTATTTTTAGATAAATGGCTACTTAAAGTCTATATTATAGGTGAAGCTACACTTTATGCGATGATTAGTAGATTTATCTATGTTTTTAGAGTTCTTGTAGAAGCTGGAATACCTATGATAGATGCTTTGAAAATAGCATCAGAGATTGTAGAGAATAGTTATATGAAAAGAGAATTAGAAAAAATATCTTTAGCGATTGAAGAGGGAAGAACTCTATATAGCGGATTTGAGGATAGCAGACTTTTTGAAAATATGGTAGTAGAGATGATAAAAGCTGGTGAGATAGGTGGTGGACTTGGAAAAATGCTAGGAAAAGTTAGTAAAATCTATCAAGATAGATTTGATTATATAGTCGACAATATCGCCACTTTGATAGAACCTATCTTGATAGCTGCAATAGCCGGATTTGTTTTAACTTTGTCTTTAGGAATTTTCTTACCTATGTGGAATTTGGTAAATATTGCTGGATAAAAAGGATTTAAATGGATGTTGAGAGCGGAAGTATAGTAATAGCTATAATAAGTTCGATTATACTAGGATTTGGACTATGGATAGTATATAAAATGTCAAATCTATAGTTCATTAACATTAGTACAAGTCTGGTCTGCAACATCTTTTAAAGAGAATGTACCGGTTTTGATGTCGTATATCCAATAATCGGAGCAGTCAGGTTTTCCTTTTGTATCACTGCTTGGATTAACTCCGCTGTTTTTAGTAGATGCTGGACCTTTGTAAAAGTACGTACCGTCATTGTTATCTTTACACGCCCACTTGGCGTCTACCGTAGAAGAGTTTTTAAGTATAAAGCCAAAAGGTTTGTTAGTGTTGCAATCTCCAAGTATAGGATATCCTGAACTACAGTTAAAATCTCCGTCGTTTGCCGTATTGCTATCGGAACAGTCAGTTGTCTCTTGGTTTCCCCAGTTAAACGTACCTTCGCTCATAATCCATTCGCTGTGAACATCCTCAATGGCGCTTTGAATCGTAGAAGCCGTAGCTAATTCTGATGAGATTTTTGTGTTAGAGGTAAGTCCGGTAAATTTTGGTATCGCCACAGCGGCAAGGATGCCAATGATGACGATGATGAAGATAAGTTCTACTAGAGTAAAGGATTTTTTCATCTAGTTTTGGGTTTCTAGATTTATCGTATATGTAACTCCGGTTGTACTACAGTCGTATCCTTTAGCATTTAAAGCTCTCTTGGAGGCTAATCCAGTATCGGTACCCGTGTCGCAATAAAGTTTAACGGTGATAGTTCCGTCGTTATTATAAGTGAAAGTTGCGTTAAGATCCGTTTGCTCTTTTCTATAGGTAGCCGAATCATTCGTTGTTGCATTTATATCCCAATCTTTTCCTTGAAATCTATAGATATTTGTCAAATTTAAATCGCTAGGAGCAATTCCTCCTAACTCTACAGCGTTTAGGTATGCAGCAGGCCCTCCGCTTCCGTTGAGATCAGATAATACAGCAATTACATTTCCAGCTGCGGCATTTTGTTTAAGATCTTTAAACTTAGGTATGGCAACAGCAGCAAGTATACCTATGATCACTATTACAAAGATTAGCTCAACCAAAGTAAAACCGCTTCTTCTCATTCTCTCTCCTTTAGTTATTAACTTGTAACATTTATATGATTCTACAATTAAATAGCTTATAAAAAACTTTTTCGAAAGGCCGTAATATCAATGTTTTCATCATTAAAATAATTTTTTACTTGTTATAAAATATAATTTAAATATATATTCCCTTTATAATAAATATAAAATAAACATATAATATTGCAATATAAACTCAAAATTTTGTTCAATACCTTAAAAACTAATTATAGATTTTAACTATTCTGATTCTACAGCTCACTTGATTTAATCTTAGATAAAATACCTCCTTGAAAATTATAATTAGTGCCATATGTTGTGGACTTATACAAATAATTGAAATAAAAATATTTTTTTGATATAATATTCCTTCCCCTCCCCCTATGTAGCAGCAGGCTCTTTTGAGTCTGCTGTGAATTTAAATATTTTTTTTAATATTTTTTTTATTGAAATAAAATAAAAAATCAGATAAAATTGCGCTCCTAAATAAAGAAATCTATATAAATTAAGGATTTAACGATGAAAAAAGGGATTCATCCAGAATACATAGAGTGTGAAGTGACTTGCGCGTGCGGAAACCATTTTGTTGTATACTCTAACAAACCGCAACTAAAGATAGATATATGCAACAGATGCCATCCATTCTTTACGGGTAGTGAAAAGATTGTAGATACAACTGGTAGAGTAGAGAAATTTAAAAAGAAGTTTGGCTTGAAGTAGTTTGCTCACTCTAGTTCCAACTCCTATAGGAAATATTGAAGATATTACTCTAAGAGCCATTAAGGCTCTAGAGAGTGCGGATCTGTTTTTGTGCGAAGATACCAGAGTTGCTAGAAAACTCATAAAACTTCTGCAAGATAGACTCTCTATAACAGTAAAGTCTTCCAAATATCTCTCCTTTCATGAATATAACCAAGAAAGCTTTTTATCAAAATTGGAGCCATCTTTTTTTAAACAAAACATTGTTTATATAAGCGATGCGGGGATGCCTTGTATTAGTGATCCCGGGGCAAAATTGGTTGAATATTGCATAAAAAACGAAATAGAGTATGATGTCTTACCTGGCCCAAGTGCGGCTATTACCGCATTTGCCGCAAGCGGTTTTGAGGGAAGGTTTACATTTTTCGGATTTTTACCCTACAAAGGCAAAGATAGAAAAAAAAGACTCGAAGAGGTTTTAGATAGTCCATACTTTTCAATTGTTTTTGAAGCTCCACATAGACTTTTAAAATTTTTAAACGAAATTGAAAATATAGATAATGATAGAGAGATCTTTTTGGCTAAAGAGTTAACCAAAAGATATCAGAGATTTTTTAAAGGAACGGTTGGAGAAATTTTGGATCTGATAAAAAATGTAGATATAAAAGGGGAGTGGGTGGCGATTATCTCTCCCAAAAAAGAGTCATTTAGCCAAGGTGCATTAACAAAACAGGATATTTTGTCACTAAATATCTCAAAAAAAGAAAAGGCCAAACTTCTTTCCAAGATAACTTCTAAAAGTGTAAAAGAGTGTTATGAAGAGTTGATTAGAGGATAAATATTGGACATTAGGAATTGGGAATTGGGAATTTGGATTTTTGGTTGAGTAGTTGAGTGGTTAAGTACTTGAGTGGTAAATCAACTCACACTCACACTCACCACTAACGACTAACGACTATCGGCTCAGCATTCACACCCACACCCTCTAAGCCACTTAACTACTCATTCACTCAACCAATTTAATCTTTCAATAAGTAATAAAAAGCTACAATCGGCCTATGATAGTATATGGTAAACAGATATTTTTTTATATCCTAAACAGACATTCTAAACTTATTAAAAGAGTCTTTTTTTCAAAAAAAGTTGATGAAAAAATTTTCAAAGAAGTTAAAAGGCTTGGCGTTCCTATACAGAGTATAGACAATAAAAAAGCTCAAAGTTTAGCCCATGGAGGTAATCATCAAGGTTTTTTACTAGAAATTGAAGATTTTAAATACGCCGATAAAAAATGTTTGAAAGAAGCGGATTTTATAGTGTTACTTTATAAGGTGACAGACGTAGGAAATATCGGCTCTATCATAAGAACCTCTTATGTGTTAGGCGTTGACGCCGTGGTAATTTCAAACGTAAAACAGATGAAACCAGAAGGTTTTATCAGAACTAGCAGCGGGGCTGCATTAGATATACCTATAGTTTTATATCAAAACGCCTATGAATTGGTAAATGAGCTAAAAATGCAAAAATTTGTTATTTACGCAACATCTTTTAGCGGGATAGATGTAAGAAAAGTGAGTTTTGAAGGGAAAAAGGTCTTAATTTTGGGAAGTGAGGGAGAGGGGGTTCCTCAAAAACTTTGTAAAAAGAGCGATATAAAAGTAAAAATAGAGATGGAGAGAGATTTTGATTCTTTAAATGTTAGTGCCGCTGCTGCTATATTGATTGATAGGATGAGATAATGAGTGATTTTGAAAAACTAAAAAATATAGATATAGAGGAGTTATATAGTAAGACATTTATCGCAAGAAAGCATCTAAGAGCCATTTTAAACAAAGATTTTTCCAAGTTTGACAGACTAAAAGCTCTCGGTTTTGTAAAGATTATTGAAAGAGAGTTCGATTTTGATTTGAGCGAACTTAAAAAAGAGATAGAAAGCTATTTTTCTCAAAAAAGCGAAAAGAGTGTAAAAGATTTAGAAAATATAGAAAAAAAAGAGTTAAATTCAAACAAAAGTTTTCAAAAATCTAAAAAATTTCCTATTTTTGCGTTAGTTATAATTGCCATGCTTTTTATAGCGCTGCTATTTTTTACGCAACAAAAGAGTCTTACTACTCAAAATCTTGATAAAAAAGATGATAAAGAAAAAATGTTTTTAGAGAAAAATGAGACCTCAAATAAAAATGAAGATAAAAACGAGACTCAAAAATCTATAGAATCAAAAAAGAGCGATGAAAATAAAACTTTTAAACAAGAAGATTTAGAAGAAAAAAGCCTTCTTAAAGCCAAATCTACAAAAGAAGAAAAGCCTAAAGAGGCTGTTTTGCCTTCAATTATACTTATACCTAAACAAAAAATATGGGTAGGTATAATTTATCTAGACGATTACTCTAAAAAAAATTATCTCACCTCTTCTGCTATTGAGCTAAATACTACAAGAGATCAGCTTATAGTTACAGGCCATGGCTATCTGGAAATAGAAAAAGATGGAAATGTAACGGAATATAGTGATAAAAATAGATTAAGATTTATCTACAAAGCGGGAGATTTAGAAAAAATAGATTTGCAAACTTTTAAAAAATATAATCGAGGGAAAAGTTGGTAAGAGTCTTTTTTATTTTTATATTTATAATCAAACTCTCTTATGGCGATCTTTTAGAGGATAAGATAAAAAGTCTCGTAAGTGAAATAACTTATGAAAAACACTATAAGCTTATAAAAAAGATTTTCCAAAACAGAGAAGATTATTATCTGTGTGAAAACAAGGTGGATATGATAAAAGTTATCAAAAATTTAAAAGAGAACGGGCTTTTAAATCTATTTTTTGATTCACCTAAGAAAAACCATATAACGTTTGAGACAAACTCCAATCCGGTACTGTTTATGAAAATAATTGAAGATAATTTGAGAAATTTGGGGTATTACTATTTTATGAGCGATGAAATAAGATATGATGAAAATGCTTTTGGATGGAAAATCTCTTTTGTATCGGAATATACGCTCGATCCGGAAATTTTTAGTCAATTTTTAATAAAAAACGGATGTGAAGTTTTAGATATAGTAAGAGAAGACGAGAGTACATGGAGATACGTTATAAATGTAGATAATGCCCGGTTAAATGCGACTAAGCTTTTGCTAAATGAGAAGATACGTTTAAAAAAGCCGCTTAATGATTACTGGTTGATAGTCAAAGAGGGCAAAAAAATCTCTATTGCTAGTTACGGTGGTAATAGATGGTATCCAAAAGTAACTATTTATGATAAAAATCTTCATGTTTTAAAAATCTACAAAAAAAAGAGGAAAACCGACTGGTTGGTTTTTTATTTGCCAGCAAACGCATATTATATTAAAATTTCAGATATTTTTACTCTGAGCAATATAAAGTATGGTCTTAGAGTGACATTGGAATAAAAGGGAAAAATATGTTTGAAGAAATAAGATTTAACAAAATAGATAGACTTCCAAAATATGTGTTTGCCGCTGTAAATGAGATCAAAATGGCTGCAAGAAGGGCCGGAGAAGATATTATAGATTTCAGTATGGGAAATCCTGATGGTCCGGCACCAAAACATATCATAGATAAACTTATAGAGTCTGCTCAAAAACCTAAAAATCACGGATATAGCGCAAGTAAAGGCATCTATAAACTTAGACTCGCTATTTGCAATTGGTATGAAAGAAGATACTCTGTTGCTCTTGACCCTGAATATGAGGCGGTAGCTACGATGGGAAGCAAAGAGGGATATGTCCATCTTGTTCAGGCGATTACTAATCCCGGTGATGTGGCAATAGTACCTGACCCAACATACCCTATCCACTCTTATGCGTTTATTTTGGCAGGCGGAAGTGTTCAGAAGATGAAGCTTCCTTTTGATGAAAATTATGAGGTGGATGAGGAGCAGTTTTTTAAAAATCTTCATCAAGCGTTAAATGATGCTTTTCCAAAGCCAAAATATCTAGTTGTTAACTTTCCGCACAATCCTTCAACAGCTACCGTAACTCTTGAGTTTTACAAAGAGCTGGTTAAAATTGCCAAAAAAGAGAGGTTTTATATATTGAGTGATATTGCTTATGCCGATCTTACTTTCAACGGATATAAAACTCCGTCAATTTTACAGGTAGATGGTGCAAAAGATGTGGCAATCGAGAGTTTTACACTCTCTAAAAGTTACAATATGGCCGGTTGGAGAGTAGGTTTTATAGTTGGTAACAAAAAACTTGTAGGTGCGTTGCAAAAGATAAAAAGCTGGATAGATTACGGAATGTTCACTCCTATACAGGTTGCCGCTACCGTAGCTTTGAACGGTCCTCAAGATTGTGTAGAAGAGATTAGAAGCAAATATGAAAAGAGAAGGGATGTTTTGATAGAGAGTTTTTCAAGAGCAGGTTGGCAGATATCAAAACCTAAAGCTACTATGTTTGTATGGGCAAAAATCCCTAAAGAGTTTGAAAAGATAGGCAGTCTTGAGTTTAGTAAAAAACTTTTAACTGAAGCAAAAGTTGCTGTAAGTCCAGGTGTGGGTTTTGGGGAGTATGGGGAAAATTATGTGAGAATTGCTCTTATAGAAAATGAAAAGAGGATCAGACAAGCAGCAAGAAATATTAAAAAATTTTTGAAAGATTATCGCAGCTAATTTTATAAAACTAAATATCATTTTGCCGTTTGTGAAAAAATTATGATTTACAAAAAAGGTAGGAGTTATGATAAAAATCGGAATCATAGGCGTAGGAACAGTAGGAGAGAGTGTTGTTAAGATATTGCAAAAAAATAGAGATATTATAAGCGCTAGGGCTGGAAAAGAGATTGTTGTAGTAAAAGGCGCTGTGAGAAATCTTAACAAAAAAAGAGATGTTGATATCGCTTTGACAGACAATCCTTACGAGATAACGGATGATCCAGGTATCGATGTTGTAGTTGAGCTGATGGGTGGGGTTGACGAGGCTTACGATGTGGTAAAGAGAGCTTTGAAAAATAAAAAGGCGGTAGTAACCGCTAATAAAGCGCTATTGGCATATCATAGATACGAGCTTCAAAATCTAGCCGAAGATATACCTTTTGAGTTTGAAGCAAGTGTTGCAGGGGGAATTCCTATCATAAAAGCTTTAAGAGAGGGGCTAAGCGCCAACCATATTGAAGCTATCAAAGGCATTATGAACGGCACTTGCAATTTTATATTGACAAAAATGGCCAAAGAGGGCGTAGATTTTGAACCTGTTTTAAAAGAGGCGCAAGAGCTTGGATACGCTGAAGCCGATCCGACTTTTGACGTAGAAGGTTACGATGCGGCACATAAGCTTCTTATTTTGGCAAGTATCGCTTATGGAATTGACGCCAAACCTGAAGATATCTTGATAGAAGGTATAAAAGAGATCTCTTCTTTGGATTTCGCTTTTGCCTCTGAATTTGGTTACGCTATAAAACTTCTTGCAATTGCTAAAAAAAGAGCCAATCAAGTAGAACTTAGAGTACATCCAGTTTTGATTTCAAAAGATGAAATGATAGCTAAAGTTGACGGTGTTATGAATGGTATTAGCGTCATAGGAGATTTTGTGGGAGAGACGATGTATTATGGGCCTGGTGCTGGAGGAGATGCAACGGCAAGTGCCGTTGTATCAAATCTTATAGATATCGCAAGAGGAGGAAAATGCTCTCCAATGCTTGGATTTAAACGACCTCTTGAAAGTGGTATGACGCTAGCAAGTAACGATGAGATAAGAGTAAAATACTATCTAAGAGTAGCAGTGCAGGATAGACCAGGAATACTTGCCAAGATAGCACAGCTTTTCGGCGAGCATCAGATATCTATAGAGTCTATGCTTCAAAAACCAAAAACAAAAAATACGGCCAATCTCCTTCTTTCTACACATGAGTGTTTGGAAAAAGATATTCAAAAAGCTCTAAACGAGCTTAAAAATCAAGATTTTATCGAGGAAAAACCTTTTATGATGAGGATAGAAGAAAATTAATTTTTTCTTATTAGTATAAAGTCATATCATATAGGCTAATATTTTTGAAACGATACTGAAGTTGATTTGGAGCGAAAGTGGCTAAAGTAGTAGATTCTGTTTGCACCTATTGCGGTGTAGGATGTGATATCAGTGCCGAAGTCGAAGAAAATCAAATAATCAAGATTTTTGCAAAAGAAGAGGGAGTCGTTAGCAGAGGCAAACTCTGCATAAAAGGCAAATACGGTTATGAGTATCTATATAGTCCGCAAAGACTAAGAAATTCTTATGTTAGAAGAAGTTTTTTAAAAGAAAATCCCGAATTGTTTGAAGAAGTCAAAGATTATCTAAAAGTTTTTGATAGCGATTTTTATACGCTTCCATTTGAAAAAGCCTACGATATAGCCGCAAAAAAGATAAAAGAGATTATAGAAAAAAACTCTTCTTTTTCTTTTGCGGCGATAGGTGGAGCAAGAACAAGTTGCGAGAGTAGTTATCTTTTCCAAAAATTTACAAGAGAGGTTATAGGTTCGCCTCATGTGGATAACTGTGCTAGAGTCTGTCATTCGCCGAGTCTTAAAGGTATGAGAGCCACAATAGGCGAGGGGGCCGCTACAAATCCTTTTGACGATATTTACGAAACAGAGAATATTGTAGTTATCGGCTCCAATACCACTGAAGCTCATCCTATAGTGGCCAACAGAATTTTAGAAGTGATAAAAAAAGGAGTAACACTAAATGTTATAGACGTAAGGAAGATAACTCTATCTAAATTTGCCAAAAATCATCTCTCCATTCCATACGAATCAAATTTGATGATTTTCAATATGCTAGCGTATGTGATTTTAAAAAATGGTTGGGAAAATAGGGAATTTATAGAAAAAAGAACAAAAGGTTTTCAAGAGTATAGAAAATCGATATTGAATGATGAGTTTGCAAATCCAGAGATTTTAGCTCATATAAGAGGATATGAGGAGCTTCCAAAAAAGATAGAAGATTTAGCCTATCTTATCTCTCACAAAAAAACGCTTATTTTATGGGGATTGGGAGTTACGGAGCATCTTGATGGTAGTTATGCGGTTATGGCTTTAACCCATTTGGCTTTGCTTACGGGCAATATAGGCAGAAAAGGTGCTGGCTTGATGCCTCTTCGCGGTCAGAACAATGTACAAGGAACCTGTGATATGGGGTGTTTGCCATACTATCTGCCAGATTATAAAACTCCAGAAGCTATAGGGTTGATGACTCCCGACATCATTGATGCCATAATTAAAGGGAAAATAAAAGCAATATTCAATATGGGAGAGGATATCGCTCATATACATCCAAATCAAAACAAAATTCATAAAGCATTGAAAAAGCTTGAATTTTTAATAGTTAGTGAAATTTTCCCAAATGAGATAACGAAATATGCCCATATAATCTTTGGCGTTAAAAGTGCGTACGAAAAAGTTGGAGTCTATGTAAATGCTGAAAGAAGACTGCATCTTTCACAGCCTCTTATAAAGTCAGATCTTCCTGATGATTGGGAGATTATAACCGAAATTGCAAAAAGACTTGGCGCCGATTTTGATTATAAAGATTCAAAAGATATTTGGGATGAGGTAAGAAGCGTAGCGAGTGATAGATTTAGCGGAGCAAGTTATGAAAAACTCCAAAAAGAGCCTTTAAGAGGACTTCAGTGGCCCGTGTTTGAAAATGATACTCCAATACTACATGAAAAAGTTTTTAGGACAAAAGATGGGTACGGACATTTTAGATATCATAAGTATAAATTAAGAGGTATGGTAAAAGAGTTAATGAATAAAAAAGATCCCCACTTTTATTTAACAACAGGCAGAATCATTACACACTACAATAACGCCGCTCAAACCAATGCCTGTGAAAGTTTGGCTAAAAGACATAAAGAAGATATATTGCTAGTAAGCGTTAAAGATAAGGCTTATTTTGAAGGAAAAGAGAAAGTTATTTTAGTTTCCAAATACGGAAAAAGCAAACCCTTAAAGATAAAATTTTCCAAAGCATTAAAAAGAGGGACTCTTTATGTAACTTTTCATCATGCAAAAAGTCATATAAATTATCTATTTGGTGATGAAGCGGACGAGTTTGTTAAAACTGCAAGGTTTAAATCTGTAAAAGTTAAGATAGAGTGAACAGTAATTACTAATCACTCATCACTGATTACCCGTCACTAAAGGACTTTCTTGAACAGAAACAAAGGAAACGAGGCTGAAGAAAAAGCGTGTAGATATTTGAAAAATTTAGGTTTTAGGATAATTGAAAGAAATTTTTACTCAAAATTTGGCGAGATAGATATTATTGCCATAAAAGATGATGTTTTACATATTATCGAAGTAAAAAGCGCTATAAACTTTGAACCGATATATAATCTTACTCCTAGAAAACTTCAAAAAATTTTAAAGACGTTAAATTTTTTTATGATGAAAAAAAGAGTAGATTTTCCTTATCAAATTGATGCAATAATTATAAAAAATGGTGATATTGAGTTTTTGGAAAACGTAACCGTTTAAAATTTATTTTTAATAATACCTATAATAATGGCTTATTTATAAACTCTTACTTCCCAATTCCAAACAACTTTTCATCCATTGTTATATGTAATGATATTTAAAGATTTAAATGTGTATAATATTGTTCGTTTGCAAAAAATGTAAACAGATTTATAAATTTAAAGGAGAAATTATGGGAAAATATATAGAATTAAACGCTTCAAATTTTGATGAAACTATCAAAGATGGTGTAGTGCTTGTTGATTTTTGGGCTCCTTGGTGTGGACCTTGTAGAATGATAGCTCCTATTATAGATGAGTTGGCTGAAGAGTATGACGGTAAAGCAAAAATCTGTAAAGTTAACACAGATGAAGAGCAAGATATAGCGATTAGATTTGGAATAAGATCTATTCCTACTATTTTGTTCTTTAAAGATGGACAACTTGCCGATCAGATGGTTGGTGCAGCTAGCAAAGATGTTTTCAAACAAAAACTAGACGCATTACTTGGCTAAATAAAAGCGGGTTTTTCCCCGCTTTTTAATCTACAAAGAGTAGAACTCTTTATCTTCTATCCTCAATAAAAATTTTATCCCTTTTAAAGCCTCTTTTTAATAAGATTTTGGTTAACGTAAACAAAGAATCGTAATCTCTTTGGCTTGCAATTTTGCTTTATAACTTTAAAGGAATTAAAATGTTGGATTTAGCGATTGTTGGAGGCGGACCAGCAGGCTTGACAGCCGGGCTTTATGCCACAAGAGGCGGACTAAAAGATGTTGTTATGTTTGAAAAGGGTATGCCGGGTGGCCAGATAACTCAATCGAGCGAAGTGGAAAACTATCCTGGGGTTTGTGAAGTAGTTACCGGTATGGAACTTATGGAGTGCTGGCCAAAGCAGTGTATGAAATTTGGACTTAAACATGAGATGGAAGAGGTAAAAAGGATAGTTAGAGAGTGTAACGGAACTTTTGCATTAGAACTTTTAAGCGGTAGAAAAGTTCAAGCTAAAGCAGTAATAGTTGCTACCGGAAGTACGCCAAAAAGAGCCGGCTTCGAAGGAGAGGATGAGTTTTTCGGAAAAGGTGTAAGTACTTGTGCTACTTGTGACGGTTTTTTTTATAAAGATAAAGAAGTGGCCGTTTTGGGTGGAGGAGACACTGCGTTAGAGGAAGCTATCTATCTATCCAATATATGTTCCAAAGTTTATTTAATCCATAGAAGAGATAGTTTTAGAGCTGCGCCTGCTACTGTTGAGAGAGCTAAAAACAATCCTAAAATAGAATTTATATTAAATACTACTATAAAAAAAGCGTATGGCGATGTTATGGGTCTTCAAGGGCTTATTTTGGAGCAAAATAGGAAAGAGATAGATTTAAAAGTTCCAGGAATTTTCGTTTTTGTCGGTATGAATGTAAACAATGAAGTTTTAAAACAAGAAGACGGAAGTTTTTTGTGTAGCGTTAATCAATGGGGCGAAGTTATAGTTGATCTTAGAATGCGAACCGATATTCCCGGACTTTTTGCTGCTGGAGATATAAGAGAACATGCATCAAAACAGGTTGTTTGTGCTGCCGGAGATGGGGCTACGGCAGCTATAAATGCTATAGGATATATTGAACATATAGGAGAAGTAAAACCATGTTAAATGTTGGAGTGTATGGAGGAAGTGGAAGAGTCGGCACACTTTTGATTAAAAATCTAAAAAATGATACAGAGGCTAAAGTTTCTTGCGTCCATGTTTTGGAAGGAATTGAGATTGAGGTTCCTGGCGCGATTGTTACTAATGATATAGATACTTTGTTGAAAAGTTGTGATGTTGTTATAGATTTTACGCTTCCTGAAGGTACGGAGGCTCTTCTTGAGAAGGCTCTACAAACTCCTAAACCGATAGTAAGCGGTACAACTGGACTAAGCGAGCATCAGCTAAATTTGATGAAAGAAGCATCTAAAAAGATACCTCTTCTTTATGCTACTAATATGTCTTTGGGAATAGCTGTTTTAAATAGGCTTGTCGAAATGGCTTCTAAAAAACTTAGAGAGTTTGACATAGAGATAGTAGAGATGCATCACAGATATAAAAAAGATGCTCCAAGTGGAACGGCTTTAACATTAGCCGAACATGCCGCACGTGCTAGAGGACTTGAACTTGATAAAGTGAGAGTTAGCGGAAGGAACGGAAATATAGGCCAAAGATCAAAAGATGAGATAGGAGTTTTTGCTCTTAGAGGCGGAGATATCGTTGGAAGACATACTGTAGGATTTTACAACGATGGCGAATTTTTAGAGCTAAATCATACCGCTACTAGTAGAGATACATTTGCGAAAGGAGCTATAAAGGCGGCAAAGTGGATTGTTTCTCAAGAACCCGGATTTTATAGTATTTATGATTGTCTTGGTATTTAGTTTTTGTTGAGTGGTTGAGTAGTTTAACTGCTCGGCCAATTTAACCTTTTTAACCACTCAACCAAGTTTAACTATTTTAACAAACAAAAAAAGGATGGAAAGTTGTTTTCATTGAATGAAAAATGTTCCGTAGTAGGTATTTTTAATGTACCAGATGCTTCAAGATATGCGTACTTTGCTCTTTTTTCACTGCAGCATAGAGGTCAAGAAGCAGCGGGAATAGCTAGTAGTGATGGAGAGAGAATCTATCTTACAAAAGATAGAGGTCTTGTAACACAAGTTTTTGATGAAAAAAAGCTTAAAAAGTTGATAGGCGATAGTGCAGTGGGACATACACGATACTCTACTGCAGGGGAAGAGTCTATTTTGGATGCTCAGCCTATTTTTGCAAGATACGACTTAGGGCAAATTGCCGTTGTTCACAATGGAAACTTGACAAACTCAAAAGAGGTTAGAAAAAGATTGATAAAAGAGGGTGCAATTTTTCAAACCTTTATGGATACTGAAAACCTTATACACCTCATAGCTAGAAGCGATAAAGAGTACCTATATGACAGGATTATTGATTCGGTCAAACAGATAGAGGGTGCTTATTCTATGATATTTTTAAGCCGAAAAAAGATGTTTGCTATTCGTGACCCTCACGGTTTTAGACCCCTCTCCATAGCAAAACTAGGTGATGGTTACGTAGTAGCTAGTGAAACATGCGCTTTCGATCTTATTGGTGCTAGATATATAAGAGATATTAGACCTGGTGAGATGGTGGTTTTTGAAAAGGGTAAAGAGCCAAGAAGTATACAGGTTTTTGAACCTACACCGCATAAATGTATTTTCGAATTTATCTATTTTGCAAGACCAGATAGTTATATATTTGGAAAAAGCGTGTATAAAGCCAGAAAAGAGATGGGTAGAGAGCTTGCAAGAGAATTTCCCGTTGAAGTCGATATGGTGGTTCCGGTTCCTGATAGTGGAGTTGCCGCCGCATTAGGATATAGTGAAGAGAGTGGTATACCTTTTGAACTTGGAATTATTAGAAATCACTATGTGGGAAGAACTTTTATCGAGCCTACTCAAGAGATTAGAGACTTAAAAGTGAAAATGAAACTAAATCCTATTAAAGAGTTGATTGATGGAAAAAGACTTGTAGTGATAGATGATAGTATCGTAAGAGGAACAACCAGCAGAAAGATTGTAAATATATTAAAAGAGGCGGGGGCCAAAGAGGTTCATATGAGAATAAGCTCACCTCCAACTACTGGACCTTGTTTTTACGGTGTAGATACGCCAAGTAAAGAAGAGCTTATAGCATCACAAATGGATACCGAAAAGATAAGAGAGTATATCGGTGCTGACTCATTAGCTTATCTTACCATTGAAGGATTGATAAAAAGTGTAGGCAATGATTTAAGTTACTGCTTAGGATGTTTTGACGGAAATTATCCGGTGCCAAATAAAAACGAATAAGGTAATTTGTTGACAAAAAGATTTGAAAATGGTATTTTCCCTATAAAACTTGGGGAAAATGGGGAAAGAGTGAGAACAGTTTTGACTTTTGGAAGATATTACAAAAAACTTATCAAAAAGAGAGTTAAAAAGATTCCTCTCGGTATTTCTGGATTTACTTGTCCAAATATAGACGGAACCGTGGCAAAAGGTGGATGTACTTTTTGTGAGAATGAATCGTTTAGTCCTAATCTCTCAAAAAGTAGTAAAAAGTTTTATCTAAATCCTGCATCAAAAGATAATCCTATTCTTCAAAAACAGCTTTTAGAGATAGAGTTTCAATACCAAGCGACTAAAAAAAGGTATGAAAAACTAGGATATGAAAAATTTTTAGCCTATTTTCAAGCCTTTACAAATACATACGCACCCATTGAGACACTAAGAGCCCTTTACGAAAAAGCTTTATCTATGGATGATTGTATTGGTCTTAGTATAGGTACTAGAAGCGATAGTGTAAATGATGGGATTTTAGACTATTTAAAAGAGTTAGACAAAAATTATGATATATGGATAGAGTATGGCATCCAATCTGTTTTTGATGAGACACTTAAAAAGATAAACAGAGGCCATGATAGCAAAAATGTGGAATACTGGATAAAAAAGAGCAAAGACAAAGGCTTGAAAGTTTGCGGTCATGTGATCTTTGGACTTCCGGACGAAAACAGAGATATGATGTTAAAAACCGTAGAAAAATCGGTAGAGTGGGGTATAGACTCTATCAAAATACACCCTTTATATGTTGTTAAAAATACGGCTTTGGCCGTAGACTTTTTAAAAGGAAAATTTTCTCCTATTACTAAAGAAGATTATATAGATACTTTGGTAGAAGCATTTAAACTTCTTCCAGAAGATTTAATAGTTCAAAGAGTTACGGCAGGTATAGGAGACTCTACACTTTTGGCTCCAAAATGGTGCAGCGATAAAAATATGCAGATGAGAGATATTAAAGAGGCACTCAAAAAAGAGGGTATCACTTATTAACCCTCTTTTTGGATATTTTTCAGATGCCTTAATTTATCTAGCAATTAATCCTATTTTGCAACCTATAGAGCTTTTTTTGGAGTTTTGCAAAAGATCGTATATAGAAGTATTTGGAACGATTTTACCTTTAAGATTGATTCTAAGTTCGGTTAGATACCCATTTTTACAGATAAATTTTACTTTTTTGCCGCTTCCTTCACCAAACTCTTTATCGAAAACTTTTCTTATTTTGAGAGTCTGGACTCTTTTGCCTCTATTTTTTAAAAAAAACTCTTTGACTTTTGATGTGTTTAACTGTGATACCAAAGAGATTGCATCTAAAAAGTATTTTTCGGGACTCTTGCTATAACATGAGCCATGTTTTACCCATTCATGTTTATGAAGTCCGGAGATATATCCTGGCATATAGGTAGCTATAAGTTCACTAAGATAAGGGGATATTTTAAGCGGTATCTTTTGCCACTCTCTCTTTTTGTCTAAAATCTTTTCTCTAGCCGAAACGTTACAATACTTTTTTTTAGGCCATAATCCATGGAGAGTGAAGTTTGAACGCCAAAACGGTAAAGGTCTTTGGCACTCTTTATAGTTTTTTACTTTACAAACAGAAGGAAACCACTGGATCGCTAATACATATTCATTTGCTATAGCAGCAATTGTCAAAAGTAAAAAAAGTATAACTTTTTTCATCCGTATAATCCCTTTTTTATTTGTTTAATGAGGATAAAAGAGTCAAAAATTTTTTAGTTTTAAATTTTAAAACTAGCCAAACCGAAGACGACTTCTGTTTGGCTAGTGTTTGAGCGTTAGCGAAACTAAAGCCTCGCGGTGAAGCGAGAAAAAAAGTCTTCGTTCAATTTGAAATTTTTAGAGAGTTTTATTAATAGAATGCTCTGACAAATTACAAAATTTCACTCAGGAGAGTTGAAATTTTTAGTAAAACTAACGCTTGTAAATTTTATTAAAAAGTGCTAAACAAGCGCACTTTTTTAGCCTTTTGGCGAACATAAAATTTTCAAGCTAAAATTTCAAATCCTTCGTTCAATTTGTAATTTTTCAGAGGTCTCAATACATTAAAATCAAACCTCTTTACAATATCCAATATCTACTCTTTTCTACTCCTTTTCTCTTCTATTCCGCTTACTCCAAATCTTCTTCTAAGCTCTTTTTTAACAAGTTCGGGTGATATGTTTGAATAGGCTAGAGCTACCAAAGAGTGATACACAAGATCCGCACATTCGTATATTATCTCGTTTTTATTTTTATCTTTTACGGCAAAACAGAACTCTCCGGCCTCTTCAACAACTTTTTTTAAAATAGTGTTTTCACCCTTTTTAAAAAGTTTTGCCGTCCAAGATTTTTCAGGATCGCTCTCTTTTTTTTCCAAAATTGTATGGTAAAGAACATCTATAATATTTTCATACATCAATGAAGGCTCAATTTCTGGTTCAGAGATAACTTGAGCGTTTTTTAGGTTTTTATAAAAGCAAGCTTTTCTTCCTGTATGACAAGCAGGCCCTTTTTGTTTCACTTTTAACAAAATCGTATCTGAATCGCAATCTAAAAAAATCTCTTTTACCTCTTGGGTATTTCCGCTTGTTTCACCCTTTTTCCAAAGTTTTTCTCTACTTCTTGAGTAGTAATGCGCATAGCCTGTTGAGAGAGTTTTATCTAACGCCTCTTTGTTCATATAAGCCAACATTAAAACTTCGTTTGTCTCTATGTTTTGTACAACTACAGGTATGAGAGGATTTTTTTGCCAATCTATCTCAAATTGCATCGGTTTTCCTTATGGCTCAAAAGGCGTATGCCTATCTTTGAGCCGATGTAGCTTTTTGTTTATCTTTTGCGTCAATCCAAATATTAGGAACAGCTCCACCAGGAGTAAGAAAGATCTTAGCATCTTTGTTCGTTTTTAGAGCTTCGTTGAATTTACCTTGAACTTCTAACTGTTTAAGACGCAACAATTCAGGCGTTATGCTTTTCCCGATTTCCAAGTTTGCTTGTGCTTTGGCCTTTGCTTCGATTATTATCTTTTCTGCTTCACCTTGAGCTCTAATCTTTTTAGCTTCCGCTTCACCTTTAGCTAATGCAGCTCTTTTTTCGGCCTCTTGTCTTGCTCTTTCAACTTCATATTTAACTCTTTCCGCTTCCTGTTTAGCTATCTGTACTCTCTCTATCTGCTCTTTTATTTTAGGAGGCAAAGAGATCTCTCTTAGCTGAACTGCAACCAGTTCTACAGGTTTATTAGGCAAAGAACTTATTTTTTCTCTTATTTGAGACTCTATAAGTTTTGCAATTTCGTTTCTTTTTATAGGAAGCTCTTCTGCTTTATAGCGCCCGACAACGTTTCTTACTACCTCTCTAACAACTGCATTTATGATCTTTTCTTCCCAAGCAAGTCCCCAAGTAGCTATGGTTTGCGGTGCCCCTTGAGGATTTAGTTTATATTGAACGGTTAAGTCTATGGATACAGGAAGTCCTCTGGCGTCTAAAACTTGTATAGCAGGTTTTTCTATAATTCCAGCGTTTACATTTCCAAAAGCCGTGTCGCGTTCGGCTTTATAGTTTATGATCCTAACTTTGGTATCAACTTTTATGATTTTTTGAATTCCCGGGATATAAAAATGGATACCGGGCTCTAGCGGGATTGGGTCATATTTACCCGCAGTCACTTTTATACCCACTTCACCGGAGTTTATAATAGTGTACGGTTTTGCTATAACAATCAAAACAAGCAGAACTATAATCACATAAATATATGTGGCTTTTTTACCAAAATCTTTTATAAAATCGGGCATATTGTTATTGTCGTTATCCTCTTCATCTCTTTTCTTTTTAAAGTAATCGTTCAGATCGGCTGGCATTAGATCTCCTTTTGTTTTAGTTTAATGGTTAAAAAGGTTAAACAGGTTGAGTGGTTAAAGTTAGTTGAGTAGTTAAAAAGGTTAAACTGATTTAGTAGTTAACCACTCAACCACTCATCTACTTAACTGCTCATTTAAATATATGTCAACATATACTCAAAATCTTTATCTCTTCCATATACTACATCAAAATATGCGCTTTGAAGCTCTCTTGTAACTTCTCCTCTTTTTCCGTTTCCAACGACTCTTCCATCCACCTCTTTTATAGGTGTTACTTCTGCGGCGGTACCTGTAAAAAAAGCTTCATCACAAATATACACTTCATCTCTTGTAATTCTTCTTCGTTCAATCTTTATACCTTTTTTTTCAGCTATTTTTAAAACAGTATCTTGTGTAATCGATTCAAGAGAATTATCGTTAGGAGGAGTGATCAAAACCCCGTCTCTGACTATAAAGAAACACTCTCCGCTCCCTTCTGCTATAAAGCCTTCTTCATCAAGCAGTAGAGCCTCTTCATAGCCGGCCTCTAGAGCTTCATATTTTGCCATTTGGCTGTTTAGATAGTTAGCTACAGCTTTAGCTTTCCCCATAGTTGATTTTACAGAGTTTCTAGTAAATGAACTGATTTTTACTCTAATACCATTTTCAAGTCCATCATCTCCAAGATAGCTTCCCCACTCCCAAGCGGCGATTGCTACATTTACCGGCGCTTTTACGTGATAGAGTCCCATTATTCCATAACCAAGATATATTAGAGGTCTTATATAAACATTTGATTTAAAATCGTTCTTTCTTAAAAGCTCTATCTGTGCTCTCTCTAGTTCTTCTAATGTATATGGGCATTTTATAACCGTTATTTTTGCGGAGTTCAAAAGCCTTTTTGTATGATCTTTTAATCTAAAAATCGCAAGTCCATTATCGGTTTTATAGGCTCTTGTTCCTTCAAAAACCCCGTTTCCATAATGCAGAGTGTGTGTTAGAACGTGAACTTTTGCCTCATCCCACTCAACAAAATCTCCATCCATCCAGATATATTTCGCTTTTTCCATCCATTTCTCCATGATTTTTTTAAAGTAAAAGGAGAAGATTGAGATCTCAACCTTCAATCTTCAACCTTAAAAGTGGGCTTAAGTCTATCAAAATATTGATTAAATTATAATATGGTTAAAATAGATAGTAATTTGTTGTTAAGTAATTAAAACTATTTAATTACGCATTAATTTTAATTATTTTAACGAACAGAAGAGGGGTATGTAATGCAAGAAGCAAAGATATATTATGGTTCTGTACCGGTGAGTAAGGAGGAGAAAGGGGAGATAAAAAGTCCTTTTAACGACCAAGTTGTTACTATTTTTCCTAAGTGTAGTGCTGAAGATGCCAAGAAAGCTTTAAAAATTGCCAAAGATGCTTTTGAAAAAAGTAAAGAGTTTACTCTTGCTAAAAGAGTAGAATGGATCAAAGATGTGGCTAAAAAGATAAAAGAGGATAAAGAAGAATTCGCTTTAGCAATAACAAAAGAGGTAGGAAAACCTATAACTTTTAGTAGAGTAGAGGTTGATAGGTGCGTTGAAACATTGGAGTTAAGCGCTGAAGCGGCCGTTAATCTAGTAGGAGAGACCATAAATACGGACGCGACTTCAAGCGGTAAAAAAAGTGTGGCTTTTTATAAAAGAGTTCCTGTAGGCGTAGTGGTTGCCATTACACCTTTTAACTTTCCTCTAAATTTAGCGGCTCATAAACTAGGACCAGCATTAGTTGCGGGAAACAGCGTTGTTTTTAAACCCACGCCTGAAGCCCCATATACGGGATACCTTTTAGCTAAAACATTTATTGAAAGCGAATATGCGATTGCTGATATGCTAAGTGTCGTATATGGAGACGCCGAAGTTGGAAGCGCGTTAGTTACAAGCGATATACCAAGAAAGATAAGTTTTACGGGAAGCGTTCAAGTTGGAGAGATTATTACTAAAAGCGCTGGTATTAAAAAGATAAGTTTAGAATTAGGAGGAAATGCGGCAACTTTTATAGATAAAAGTGCGGATCTATCTTATGCGGCTAGTAGATGTGCTGTTGGAGCGTTCGTAAATAGCGGTCAAGTTTGTATAAGCCTTCAAAGAATTTATGTTCACGAGGATATTTATGAGGAGTTTGCGCAAAAACTAGCTACTGAGACTTCAAAACTAAAAGTTGGCGATCCTTATGAACCGGATACTTTTATGGGGCCTTTGATAAACGAAGATGCGGCGATTAGAGCCCAAAACTGGGTAAATAGTGCTATTGAAGCCGGTGCTAGAGCAATTTTGCCTCCAAAAAGGGAAGGTAGGTATTTTTATCCGGCAATATTAGCCGATGTAACTGATGATATGAAGATAGTTTGTGAAGAGGTTTTTGCTCCTATTGTAAGTTTGGTTAAAGTTAAAAACTACGATGAGGCTATAAAAAAGATGAACGATTCACCTTATGGATTACAGTTTTCGATTTTTACAAATGATCTAGGTTTGACTAAAAGATTTATCGACGATGCCGAAGCAGGCGGTGTTGTAATAAATGATATACCTACACTTAGATTTGATATACAGCCGTATGGAGGCGTTAAACTTTCAGGGATTGGACGAGAAGGACCAAAGTTTGCCATTGAGGAGTTTACGGAGATAAAATCTGTGGTGATTTTATAGAAATGTTTATCGATTTAAATTAAAAGGTAGTCGATGATTGCCGTTAGTGCCTGTTTATTGGGACTAAACTGCAGATATGACGGAGGAGACAAAAGGGACGAGGAGCTTTTGAAAAATATTGAATGCACTAGAATCGCTCCTTTTTGTCCGGAAGTCAATATTTTAGGTGCTCCTAGAGAAAGTATAGATCTTTTTGAAACTAAATATGGAATAAAAGCTATAGGGAGTGAAACTTCTAAAGACTATACTCCTCTTTTGGAAAATGAAGCAAAAAGATTTTTTGTGGCATATCCGGATATAAAAATATTCTATTTAAAGTCAAAGTCGCCTAGTTGTGCTCTTTGTAGCGCGAAAGTGTATGATGAAGATTGCAACCTTCTAAACCAGACTGCAACTGGGGTCTTTACAAAAAAATTAAAAATTTGGTATAAAAGAGCAAAGTTTATCGAAAGATAGTGTTATCTTAAACAATTACAAGGAGAATATATGCTTGAAATAGGTCAAAAAGCCCCAGATTTTTGTTTGAAAAATCAAGATGAAGTAGAGATTTGTCTTAAAGATTTAAAAGGAAAATGGATAGTTTTATACTTTTATCCAAAAGACAATACTCCAGGATGTACTACTGAAGCTTGCGATTTTACAAACGAGTTTGAAGAGTTTGAGGCTCTTGATGCTGTAATTTTAGGAGTTAGTCCCGATTCTTGCGAAAGCCATAGAAAGTTTATAGAGAAAAAAGGACTTAAAATTACACTACTTTGCGATGAAGAAAAAAAGGTTTTAAAAGCTTATGGGGCATGGGGTAAAAAGAAGATGTATGGTAAAGAGTATGAAGGAGTTATAAGAACTACATATTTGATAGATCCAAACGGAAATATCGCTTATATTTGGCCAAAAGTTAGAGTAAAAGGTCATGTAGAGAAAGTTAAAGAGAGATTAAAAGAGCTAAAGGAGGTGTGAAAATTGGAGTATAGAAGTTATAATGTAAAAAGTTTTAAAAAAATACCACAAATTCAAACGTACCTAAGTGAAGAAGAGATAAAAGATATAGAGATAGTTTCGCAGGTTTTCCCGTTTAAAGTAGATAATTATGTGATAGAAAAACTTATTGACTGGGATGATTATAAAGATGATCCCATCTTTAGATTGACGTTTCCTCATAAAGATATGCTTTTGCCTGATGACTATGAGAGAGTTAAAACAGCTTTGAAAGATGGTGATGTAAAAAAGCTTAAAAACTTAGTAAATGAAATAAGACTCTCTTTAAATCCACATCCTGCGGATCAGCTTTCAAACGTTCCTGAGATAAACGGAAAAAAGTTAGAGGGTTCTCAGCACAAATATAAAGAGACGATTCTGTTTTTTCCTAAACAGGGACAAACCTGCCATTCATACTGTAGTTTCTGTTTTAGATGGCCCCAATTTGTTGGCATGGAAGATCTTAAATTTGCTTCCAAAGAGGTTGAAGTTTTAATAGAGTATGTCAAAGCTCATCCTGAAATAACGGATATAATCTTTACCGGTGGTGATCCTTTAATAATGGGAACAAAACTTTTACGAAGTTATGTTGAACCTATTTTAAAAGCTAAAATTCCTCATTTGAAAAATATAAGATTTGGAACTAAAACATTAGGTTTTTGGCCGTATAGATTTACAAAAGACAAAGATAGCAAAGATCTCTTAAATCTGTTTAAAGAGATAAAAAATGCGGGATATCACGTAGCGTTTATGGCACAATTCAACCACTATAAAGAGCTCGAAACGGAGGAAGTAAAAGAGGCCGTTGAAAAGATTATAGATACAGGCGCGGTCATTAGAACGCAGTCTCCGATTTTAAGACATATAAACGACAGCGTAGAAGTATGGGAAAAGATGTGGAAACTTCAGGTACAAATGGGAATGATACCTTATTATATGTTTATGGCAAGAGATACTGGAGCACAGCACTATTTTGGGGTTCCGCTTTATAGGGCTTGGAAAATATATAAAGAAGCTTACAGTAAAGTAAGCGGGATTGCTAGAACGGTTAGAGGTCCTAGTATGTCGGCAAGTCCGGGTAAGATCTGCTTGCAAGGTGCTGCGGAAGTTAATGGAAAAAAGGTTTTTATACTTAGTATGATTCAGGCCAAAAATCCTGATTTGGTAGGAGTTCCTTTCTTTGCAGAGTTTGATGAAAACGCTACTTGGATAGATGAACTAAAACCTGCTTTTGGTGAGAAGTTTTTGTTTGAACAACATCTTTTTGAAGGAAGCTTAGTCTAAACGTAGACAAACAAAGCGGAAAATTTAAATTCAGTTGCGAACAAACTTTTTTGTTAGTTTAAAAAAAGCTAAAATTAAGCTATTTTTTAGTATAATCACCGAGCCTTTTATTACACACGCGTCAATCCTTGAAAGGTTGCGGTATAACCGTTAAGGGGCGCGGAGGCATAAACCAAATATAATCAAGGAGAAAACATGGTAACAATGAAGGATCTATTAGAGTGTGGTGTTCACTTCGGTCATCAGACAAGAAGATGGAATCCGAAGATGAAGCCTTATATATTCGGTATCAGAAAAAATATCCACATAATTGACTTGCAAAAGACTCTTAGATTTTTCAGATACACATACAATATAGTAAGAGATGCTGCTAAAGAGGGACAGACTATTTTGTTCGTGGGAACTAAAAAACAGGCCCAAAACGCTATCGAAGAGTATGCTAAAAAGTGTGAAATGCCTTACGTAAACTCAAGATGGCTAGGTGGAACTTTAACAAACTTTAATACAATCAAAAAATCTATTAGAAAACTAGAAGTGATTGAAGAGATGGAAAAAACCGGCCAAATGGATCTTTTGACGAAAAAAGAAGCATTGATGCTAAAGCGTAGAAAAGAGAAACTTGAAAATTTCCTCGGCGGTATTAGAGATATGAAAAAACTTCCCGATATGCTTTTTGTAGTAGATGCCGTTAGAGAACATATTGCGGTTAAAGAGGCTAATAAACTTGGCATTCCAGTAGTAGCGCCTCTTGATACTAACTGTGATCCGGATGTGATCGATTATCCTATTCCGGGAAATGATGACGCTATTAGAAGTATTCAGCTTTTCTGTAAAGAGATAGCAGAAGCTATTATAGAAGGAAAAGAGCTTAGAGCTCAGGAGATGAGTGAAGAAGAAGAGGAAAGCGAAAAAGTAACTCAAGAAGAGATCGAAGAGACTGTAGCTGAAGTAAAAGAGGAAGCAGCTGCTGAGGCAAGTGAAACGCAAGAGGAGGAGAAGTAATGGCGATAACTGCTGCAGAGGTAAAAAAACTAAGAGAGATGACCGGTGCAGGAATGATGGACTGCAAAAAGGCTTTGCAAGAAGCACAAGGAGATATGGATAAAGCCGTAGAGATATTAAGAAAAAAAGGTATAGCAAAAGCTGCTAAAAAGGCTGATAGAGTTGCGAGTGAAGGGGCTGTTTCGTTGGAAATAAGCGATGATTATAAGTGTGCTACTATAAGTGAAATTAACTCTGAAACCGATTTTGTCGCACAAAACGATAATTTCAAGCAACTTGTTAAAAAAGCGTTAAGACATATCCACATAACTTCGCCAGATAGTGTAGAGGATCTTCTTCAAACGGAGATTGACGGAGTTAAGTTTGAAGAGTTTATGAAAGCCGAGATTGCAAAAATTGGTGAAAATATCGTCGTTAGAAGATTTGATAAGATCTGCGTAGAAGGAAGCGGAGTAGTAAACGGATATATTCATATGGGAGGAAAGATAGGAGTTATCGTTGCGGCTACTTGCGATAAAGATGAAGTTTGCGAAGCTGTAAAAGATTTGTTAAAAGATATAGCAATGCATATAGCTGCAATGAATCCAAAATATCTTGATGAAAGCGCTGTTCCTGAATCTGTTTTAGAAAAAGAGAAAGAGATAGCTAAAGCTCAACTTGAAAAAGAGGGTAAACCTACCAATATTATCGATAAAATCATTCCTGGTAAAATCAAAAAGTTTGTAGAAGAGAATACTCTTTTGGGACAAAAGTTCGTTAAAGATGATAAAAAAAGTGTTAAACAGATTCTTGACGAGACGGCAAAAGCTGCAGGCGGAACTGCAAAAATCGTACAGTTTGTAAGATATGAACTTGGTGAAGGAATAGAAAGAAAACAAGATGATTTTGCGTCTGAAGTTGCGGCTCAGATGAAATAATTTAAGGTAAAAGGTAGAAGGTTGAAGGAAGAAGTAAAAATGAGAACAGACCCTTCAACCTTCAATCTTCAACCTTCAACCTTTTTACTAAAAGCTACAAGCATCTCCCATTCATTTGATTATCCACTTTTTGAAAATGTTGATTTAACTTTGAACCCCAAAGAATCAATTGCTATTGTCGGCGTGAGTGGAAGCGGAAAATCTACCCTTTTACATATATTATCTACTTTGTTGGAACCAAAAAAAGGAAAAGTTTTTCTTTTTGGCAAAGATATATATAACGAGACACAAAAAAATATATTGAAGATTAGAAGAGAATTAATAGGGATTATATTTCAATCCCATTATCTTTTCAGAGGATTTACTGCGTTTGAAAATATTAAAGTTGCTTCACTTCTTGCTCAAAAAGAGATTGATAAGGAACTGATAGAGAGTTTTGGTATAAAAAAAGTGATTTACAAAAAAGTAACCGAACTAAGCGGAGGAGAACAACAAAGAGTTTCGATTGCCAGAGTTTTGACTAAAAGACCTAAAATAATATTTGCAGACGAACCGACGGGAAATCTTGATAAAAAAACAGCCGATGAAGTGATGGAAAAAGTGTTTGAATATATATATTTAAACGATGCCGCTCTTTTTTTAGTGACACACGATATGGAATTGGCCCGTAGATGTGACAGGGTTTATAGATTAGAGAATAAGTCGTTAGTCGTGATGAGTGATGAGTGATTAATGATGAATGATGAATGATGTTAGATGTTATATATATACAAATCTATTTTATAGAAAATTAATTTATAATATTTTGAAATTTTATTTATATAAATATAGGGACTGTAAAATAAACTGTGTAAACCACCTAAAGCCCTTAAAACCTTAGCGTGTATATTTTTGCATAATTTCACTGAAAAATATACAAAGCTGAGGATAGATTTCACTCCAGCTTCTGATTTTTGTATTACTCCATTTGTGCTGTACCTCCTGTGTGGCAAGATAAAGAAGCTTAAAAGCTGAATCGATGGTTGGAAAAGAACCCACAGACTTTGTTCTTTTTTTAATATTTGAATTTATCGATTCTATGGGATTTGTCGTATAAATCAGTTTTCTTATAGCTTGGGGATATTTAAAAAATGTAGATAGCTCATTCCAGTTAGATTGCCAAGACTGGGTAATATGGGGATATTTTTGACCCCATTTGTCATTAAAATTTGTAAGAGCAAGCTCTGCTTCTTCTTCGGTTGATGAAGTGTAGATACTCTTTAAATCTTTAGCTACCTCTTTTCTATCTTTCCAAGATACAAATTTTAGGCTATTTCTGATCTGGTGTACAATACATCTTTGAATTTCTGCCTTTGGATAAACTGCCTCTATAGCCTCTTTAAATCCATTTAGTCCGTCTATTGCAAATATCAATACATCTTCAACACCTCTGTTTTTTATCTCATTTAAAAGTGTTAACCACTGTTTAGAACTTTCATTTTCACCTATCCATATACCAAGAATATCTTTTTTCCCTTCAAGAGTTATGCCTAGCATTATATATGCAGCAATATTTTTAACTACTCTATCCACTCTTATTTTTAAAACTGTAGCATCCATAAATATTATCGGATATATTGCCTCTAGCGGACGACTATGCCACTCTTTTGCCTTATCTATTATTGCTTCTGTTATATTGGAAATTGTCTGAATAGAAAGTTCATACCCATATAAATCATCAAGATGGTGTTGAAATCTGTTCACTCATCCCTTTTGCATATAAAGACAAAATTAAATCTTCTGTCCCCTTTATGAGAGTCTGTCGCTTCTTGATAAGCTTTGGTTCGAAGGTAGCGTTTCTGTCTCTTGGTATCTTAACCTCTATATCCCCATATTTGGACTTTAAAGTTTTTTCACTGTACCCATTACGATAATTTGGATTATCTGAAACTTGATGCTTCTCATATCCTAAATGCTCAGTTAACTCTACTTCTGTAGCAGTCTGATAAACCTCTTTTAAAAGACCTTTGAATTCTTCCAAGATCTCATCAATATCTATCCCCTTTCCCTCTTTGATAGCTTTTTTTACCTCTTCTGTATTGATATACCTCATTGTGTAAATCCTTTTTATTCTTTAATTTTATCTAATCTTTTTATAAGGATTTACACAGTTATATTTACACTCCCTAAATATATTTTAATGTCTATAATGATTTAACAATTAATAACTAAAAACTAAAGACTAACGACTAATATCTCACTATCTAATACTCTTGCGCCTTACTTTTAATCCTTTCAAAATATTTTTCGCATTTTTTTGCGATTTTATAATCATCTTTTATATATAAAATCTCATAATTTTTGCCAAAAGCCGAATAAGAGTAGTTTGCAGAACCTAAAATCACTCTTTTGTTATCTATAATCATAAGTTTCATATGCATTTTACCGTAGCTATCATTTTTTTTAAACGGTTTTCCGGAAATTATGTATGTTTTTATATTTTTATATTTTGCAAGATATCTAAGTTGGCTTCTTTTGTTGTAAAGATTGGACTCTTTGTCAAATATTATTCTTATTTTGACACCTCTTTTTGCGGCTTTTTTTAGATGTTTTGCGATTTTACGATTAGTAAAACTGTATATTGCTATATCTATTTGATTTTTAGATAAATCTATACTTTTTAAAAGAGTATCTAGAGCAGGTTTTGCCTCATAAGGCAAGATATAAATTTCATCTGCCCATAAAAATAGTGAAAAAAATAAAAATAAGAAAAACTTTTTCATCATTATCCTTTTTATAATAAAAACAATATAGTGATATTAATGTAATTAAAGCAAAAAGATTATAAAATATATCAAAAGTTAAGGGATTATAAACTTAATTACCCTAAAAATTGGAGACGTTATGAATCTTCTTTTAATCAATAAAAACCCGGTCGTATCTAGAATGCTAAAATTAAGCGCTCCAAAGATAGGCTTTGAGGTTTTTGAGTGTGATAACGTTTATGAGCTTCCAAAAGGGCATTATGAAGTTGTCATACTTGATGATGAGATGTATGACGAAAATTTTTTAAAAGAGATAAAAAGAAGTATAGATTTTGAGCAGATAGGAATTATAACTTCTTTAAAAAATGAGAATATAGAAGGGTTTGATTTTACTCTTATAAAGCCGTTTTTACCTACTGATTTAATAGAGCTTTTAAGAGGAATAAAATCTAAGATAGAGTTCATCAAAAAAGAGCAAACTGAAGAACAGCTCGATAAGGAACTTACTGAAGAAGTATCTGAACAAGATAGTTCCGAAGCTGAGGCTGAACTAAACATTTTAACTCTCAACGAAGAGGAAAAAGAGCCCGAATTTGAATCAAAAACTCAAGAAACTAAAGAAGAGCCGAAAGAAAATATAGTACAGTTTGAGGAAGAGGAGGAAGAAGAGCCGTTTATTAACGAAGATCATCTTGATAAGAGTGGGATTCTTGATGAAAAAGAGCTTGAAAAGGTTCAAGAACTGCTAGAAGATGAAGATGAAAAAGAGATTGCAACAAAAGAGGTTCAAGATACAGAGGAAGAGTCTATCGGGGATAGCGCTATTAAAGAAGAGAGAGAAGAGAAGCCGTCAATTTTGGAAAAAGTAGAAGAGTACAAAAAAAACGAAGAGCCAAAACCGTTAAAAGAGGAGTATAGCAGCGAAGAAAAAATAAAAGCCTTGATGGGAGTTTTGGATCTTTATACCGTCAGAGAACTGCTAGATGGGATGGAGATAACTATAAAAATAAATTTCAACAAAAAGAAGAAGAAAAAGAGATGAGAAAAAGAGGGAGTTTGTTTGTAATATCCGGTCCTAGCGGGGCTGGAAAGAGTTCTTTGATAAATGAGATACTAAAAAATTTTGAGGATGTATATTTTAGTATATCGACAACAACGAGAGAAAAAAGAGAGGGAGAAGTAGATGGTGTAAACTACTATTTCGTCACGAAAGATGAGTTTGAAAATGATATCAAAAAGGGTCTTTTTTTGGAGTGGGCCGAAGTTCACGGCAACTACTACGGTACATCTTTGAAACCTGTTTTTGAAGCGCTTCAAGAAGGTAAACTGGTGGTTTTTGATATCGATGTTCAAGGTCATGAGAGTATAAGAAAAAAATTTGACGATATTACCACTTCTGTTTTCGTAACCACACCATCTATAAGCGAGCTTAAAAAGAGACTTCAAAAAAGAGGTACCGATAGCGAAGAGACGATACAAAAAAGGCTTAAAAACGCTGCAGAAGAGATGAAAAGGATAGGAGAGTTCGATTTTGTTTTAATTAATGACGATTTTAACAGAGCAAAAGATTTTATATTGTCTATCGCAAAAGCTTCGAGATTGAAATTTTCCAAAGATGATATACAATCACTTATTTGGGAGTGGAAAGAGAGTTAAGATAAAAATTTTTATACTTTTATTAGTTAAAAAAATGTAGTATTATAAGCTATAATTACGTTAAATTTTAAAAGGAGATAGTATGGGAATGCCAAGTATGCCGGAATTGTTGATAATTCTAGCAATTGTTGTTTTACTTTTTGGAGCTAAAAAAATTCCTGAACTTGCAAAAGGTTTAGGTAGCGGGATTAAAAATTTCAAAAAAGCGATGAAAGAGGATGAAGAAGAGGCAACTGTTGCGAAAACTGAAACAAAAAAAGAGATAGAGGGCAAAGAAGAGACTGCTGAAACTTCAAAAACTACCGAGAAAAAAGAAGCATAATTTTAAGTAAGGAGTATGGAGTAGGGAGTATTATTTGATACAAACTCCATACTCCATACTCCACTTTCACACCTTTAAAAAAGGATAAAATTTGAGAAAAAAAGTTCTTCAAATACTTACAAAGCATATAGATAAACCTATGGTTTTGGAAAAACCTAAAGATAGAGCATTTGGACATTATGCCACTCCTATTGCCTTTTCGTTAGCTAAAGAGTTAAGAAAATCGCCGATGATTATAGCTGACGAACTGGCCAATATTTTTAAAGGTGAAGAGATATTTGAAAATGTGGAAGCGGTAAAAGGGTATATAAATTTCAAACTTAGCGAAAACTTTTTAGATGAGTATGCTACTTGGGCTCTTAAAAATGAAGAGAAGTTCGGTGCAGATTTTAAAGATAAGAATATTCTTTTGGAGTTTGTTAGCGCTAATCCTACAGGGCCTCTTCATATAGGTCATGCAAGAGGAGCAGTTATTGGTGATGCGCTTTCAAGAATAGGCAAACATCTTGGATATAAGATAATTAAAGAGTATTATATAAATGATGCTGGAAATCAGATATATCTTTTGGGACTTTCCATATATCTTGCCGGAAGAGAAAATATCTTAAAGCTTGAAACAAAATGGCCCCAAGAGTATTATAGGGGTGAGTATATCATCGAACTTGCCAAAGAGGCAGCTGAGCATTTTGGAAGTGAAATTTTTGTTGACGAAGTTTTTATACCAAAGCTCTCAACATGGGCTAAAGACAAGATGATGGAGCTTATCAAAGCGGATCTAAAAAGAGTAGGAATAGAGTTTGATACTTTTGTAAGTGAAAAAGAACTTTATGAGAAGTGGCCTAAAGTTTTGGAGGTTTTAGAAGAGGCGGGAGCTGTTTATCATAAAGATGGAAAAGTTTGGCTAAAATCGACTCAGTATGGCGATGAAAAAGATAGAGTCGTAGTAAGAGAGGATGGACGTCCTACCTATCTTGCAGGCGATATAATCTATCATTACGAAAAATTTAAAAGAGGTTATGACAGATATATAAATATCTGGGGAGCAGATCATCACGGATATATTGCTAGAGTAAAAGCAGCTATAAGATTTTTAGCTTTCGACGCTGACAAACTTGAGATAATTTTAGCCCAGATGGTCTCTTTGCTTAAGGGCGGAGAACCTTACAAAATGAGTAAACGCGCCGGTAATTTTATCTTAATGGGTGATGTTGTAGAAGATATTGGAGCAGATGCTTTAAGATTTATGTTTTTGAGTAAGAAAGCTGATACACATCTTGAGTTTGATGTGGATCTTTTGAAAAAAGAGGACTCTTCAAACCCTGTTTATTATATTAACTATGCTCACGCAAGAGTAAACTCTATTTTTGAAAAGGCCGGTAAAAATTTTGAAGACGTATATGATGTAGAGTTAAAAGATCTTAAAGAAGATGCTAAAAATCTTCTGTTTATTTCGCTACTGTTGCCTGAAGTTATCGAAGATGCTTTTGAAAAGAGAGAGCTTCAAAAAGTTACAGACTATCTTAAAGCTTTGGCTTCAGAGTTTCATAGATTTTATAATGAACACAAAGTTATAGGCTCACATGAAGAAGAGAAACTTTTAAAACTATTTTCCGTAACTGCGCTTTCTATTAGAGTAGGACTAAGACTTTTGGGGATAGAAGCAAAAAAAAGGATGTAGGTTAGTAATCAGTGATGAGTGACGGGTGATGAGTGATGAGTGACGAGTACTATTCACTGACCGCTGCTCACTGATTACTGTTCAATGTTAACTTGGAGGATAAATGAAGAGTGTTGAAGAAAGAGCTAAAAGAATCAAAGAGCTATTAGAAGATAAAAAAGCTGAAGATGTACAAATCTTTGATCTAAAAGATAAAGGATATTTTGTAGATTTTGTAGTAATTGGAACGTCATTAGGAGATAAACATACAACAGCCCTTTTGGATTTTTTGAAAGAGAAGCTAAAACCTGAGGGAGAAGAGTTTTTAAAAGTGCAAACTAGCGATGACTGGGTTGTTATAGATCTTGGAGATATGATAGTTCATATAATGACGGAAGCCTATAGAAAAAGATACAATATTGAAGAGTTTTTGGAAGAGATAAGAAAAGGGGAATATTAGACATTAGGAATTGGGAATTAGTATAAGTTTCAATAATTTCGGGAGTGTAAAAATAACTGTGTAAATCCTTATAAAAAGATTAGATAAAATTAAAGAATAAAAAGGATTTACACAATGAGGTATATCAATACAGAAGAGGTAAAAAAAGCTATCAAAGAGGGAAAGGGGATAGATATTGATGAGATCTTGGAAGAATTCAAAGGTCTTTTAAAAGAGGTTTATCAGACTGCTACAGAAGTAGAGTTAACTGAGCATTTAGGATATGAGAAGCATCAAGTTTCAGATAATCCAAATTATCGTAATGGGTACAGTGAAAAAACTTTAAAGTCCAAATATGGGGATATAGAGGTTAAGATACCAAGAGACAGAAACGCTACCTTCGAACCAAAGCTTATCAAGAAGCGACAGACTCTCATAAAGGGGACAGAAGATTTAATTTTGTCTTTATATGCAAAAGGGATGAGTGAACAGATTTCAACACCATCTTGATGATTTATATGGGTATGAACTTTCTATTCAGACAATTTCCAATATAACAGAAGCAATAATAGATAAGGCAAAAGAGTGGCATAGTCGTCCGCTAGAGGCAATATATCCGATAATATTTATGGATGCTACAGTTTTAAAAATAAGAGTGGATAGAGTAGTTAAAAATATTGCTGCATATATAATGCTAGGCATAACTCTTGAAGGGAAAAAAGATATTCTTGGTATATGGATAGGTGAAAATGAAAGTTCTAAACAGTGGTTAACACTTTTAAATGAGATAAAAAACAGAGGTGTTGAAGATGTATTGATATTTGCAATAGACGGACTAAATGGATTTAAAGAGGCTATAGAGGCAGTTTATCCAAAGGCAGAAATTCAAAGATGTATTGTACACCAGATCAGAAATAGCCTAAAATTTGTATCTTGGAAAGATAGAAAAGAGGTAGCTAAAGATTTAAAGAGTATCTACACTTCATCAACCGAAGAAGAAGCAGAGCTTGCTCTTACAAATTTTAATGACAAATGGGGTCAAAAATATCCCCATATTACCCAGTCTTGGCAATCTAACTGGAATGAGCTATCTACATTTTTTAAATATCCCCAAGCTATAAGAAAACTGATTTATACGACAAATCCCATAGAATCGATAAATTCAAATATTAAAAAAAGAACAAAGTCTGTGGGTTCTTTTCCAACCATCGATTCAGCTTTTAAGCTTCTTTATCTTGCCACACAGGAGGTACAGCACAAATGGAGTAATACAAAAATCAGAAGCTGGAGTGAAATCTATCCTCAGCTTTGTATATTTTTCAGTGAAATTATGCAAAAATATACACGCTAAGGTTTTAAGGGCTTTAGGTGGTTTACACAGTTTATTTTACAGTCCCATAATTTAAGTTTTAAGCTAAATACTTCAAACTTAAAACTTGAAACTTTATCCTTCATCCTTCAGCCTTCTTCATTCATCCTTATTTCTTAGTAATTCATCAAGCGTGATTAGCGATTAGTGATGAGTGATAAGGAGCAAGGGACGATCCACTCTCACGCCCAAACCCACACTCCCCACTACTGACTACTAACAAACAACTAACGACTATCGACTCAGCACTTACACCCACGCTCTTTACTGCTTCTTTGCTTATAAAATCTAACTATTTCATCAGCCACAATTTTCGGTAAAAATCTTCTAATTATCCTCTTTCTAAGCGCTGTGGCGCTTATAGGAACATTAACATTTAAAATTTTATATTTTAACGGGATTTTTTCTCGTCCTCGTTTTGCAACTACAAACTCGACTTTTGATTTTAAATTTTTGTATTTGTACCATTTATGTAAAGATTTTAGATTATCAGCTCCAATTATTAGATATATTTTTGAAGGTTTATATAGTTTTTGTAGATGATAAACTGTTTCTATCATATATGTTGGTCTGTTGTTTTCAATCTCAAAAGGGCAGATTTTAACTTTTTTATAAATCATTAAAGCTTTTTTTATCCATTTTGCTCTAAGATTTGGAGGGGCAGTAAAACTTTTTTTAAATGGATTTAAAAATGCCGGAACTACTACAAGCAGATCTATATCCAGAGTTTTTAGAGCTTCCTCTATAACCCTGATATGCCCGATATGGATAGGATCAAAACTTCCGCCGAAAACTGCTATTTTCATTTTTATCCTTAGTTAAGTGGTTAAAATTATTAGTTGTTTAGTAATTGAAAATTTAAAACTTAAATACTCACTTAAATTTTATCTTTTTTTGGATAAAATAGGCAAAATTTTTTGTAAAGGTAAAAGGTGGCAATAAAGATTGCTATAAACGGTTTTGGACGTATCGGAAGAAGTGTAGCAAGAGTGATTTTAAAAGACAAAGACGTAGAACTTGCGGCTATAAATGATATTATTCCTGTTAAAAGTGCTGCATATCTTTTAAAACATGATACGGTTCATAGCGGTTTGGAAAAAGAGATAAGATTTGATGAAAAAAATTTGATTATAGATGATAAAAAGATACCTTTTTTTAATGAGAGTGATCCTCAAAACCTTGATTTTGCAAAATCTGGTGCTGACGTGGTTTTGGAGTGTAGTGGTCTTTTTTTGACTTCTGATGAGGTTAAACACCATATAAAAAAGGGTATCAAAAAAGTTATCATTTCCGCACCGGCTAATGATGATACTTCAACATACGTTTTAGGCGTAAATGCTGATGAGTATAAAGGTGAGAGTATCATTTCAAACGCAAGCTGTACAACAAACTGTTTAGCCCCGATAGCAAAAATTTTGGATAAACATTTTGGCATAGAAAAAGGGAACATAACGACAATTCACAGTTATACAAATGACCAAAATCTTTTGGACAATTTTCATAAACGTGATCCCAGACGTTCTCGTGCGGCGGCCGTAAATATGATCCCGACTACAACAGGTGCGGCAAAAGCGATCGGAAGGGTTTTGCCTAAATTAAACGGTAAACTTGATGGCAGAAGTGTTAGAGTTCCTGTGCCTAACGTTTCGCTGCTCGATTTTGATGTTATTTTATCAAAAAATGTCTCAAAAGAAGAGGTAAATGAGCTTTTTAAAATTTATTCTCAAAATGATATGAATGGAATTTTGGGGATAGATGAAGAGTTTAGAGTATCAGGGGATTTTTTAAACTGTAGTTACAGTTCCGTGGTTGCTTTGGACTTGACTCAGGTGGTTGACGGTAATCTTCTAAAAGTGATGTCTTGGTATGATAATGAGTGGGGATATGCAAACAGATTGGTTGAAATGGCAAAATATATTTCATTTTAAGAGTTGAATTAAATAAAAGAAAAATTGCTATCGATTTTTGAGTAACTTAATAAGGAGGTTCTGTGCATATTAAATCTATAAAAGAGTTGGAGTTTACAAAGAGTGCTGTATTTATAAGATGTGATTTTAATGTACCGATGGATGAATTTGGAAACATAACTGACGATAGAAGGATTAGATCTGCTCTACAAACTATTAGATATTGTCTAGATCACGACTGTAAGATAGTTCTTGCAAGTCATCTAGGTCGCCCTAAAGGATATGACGAAAAATTTTCTTTAAAACCGGTAGCAAAAAGACTTCATACGCTTTTAAAGCAGGATATTATTATGGCGAACGATGTAGTAGGCGAAGATGCGAAGAAGAAGTTTGCGTCTTTGAAAAATGGCGAAATAATGCTTCTAGAAAACCTAAGATTTGAAAAAGGTGAAACTAAAAATGATATGGAGTTTGCAGAAAAACTTAGTCAATTTGGAGAATTTTACATAAACGATGCTTTTGGAGTTAGTCATAGAGCTCACGCTTCTGTAGAGGCTATTACCCACTTTTATGACCAAAACCATAAAGCCGCTGGATTTTTGTTACTAAAAGAGATACAGTTTTTCCATCATCTTTTAAAAAGACCTACTAGACCTTTTGTCGCGGTGATCGGCGGTAGCAAAGTATCGAGTAAACTAAAAGCTCTTATCAACCTTCTTCCAAAAGTGGATAAAATGCTTATAGGCGGTGGTATGGCGTTTACTTTTTTGAAAGCTTTGGGAGAAGAAGTCGGCAACTCTATTGTGGAAGATGATCTTATTACTGATGCTTTAAATATTATCGAAGAGGCTAAAAAATTGGGAGTTAAACTCTATATGCCCGTAGATTTTGTGGTTTCTCAAACATTTAGCGAAGATACTCCTATAAAGTATGTAACTTTTAAAGAGATTCCAAAAGGCTGGATGGGCCTCGATATAGGGCCTGCTACAGTTAGACTTTTTAGAGAGGCTCTAAACGATGCTCAAACCATTTTGTGGAACGGTCCAATGGGAGTTTATGAGATGGATA